>NZ_JACHNA010000001.1:1300340-1625425 GCF_014205175.1 Micrococcus cohnii
GATGCGGCCCGCACCCTGTTGGCGGCTGGCGCCCTGGCCGGCAGCACCGAGGAGTCCGTCGGCGGCCTCGAGCTGTTCTCCCGGGCCGTCGACCACGCCCGGATCGCGCGCGACGAGGACCCCGGCCTGCTCGCGGTCGCCCTGCACTCGCTGGGCTATGCGATGTGCGAGCGCTCCGACCCGCAGGGGCTCGAGGTGCTCGACGAGGCCATGACTCTGGCCGAACGAACCGGCACGGCCTGGCAGCGCGCCGACTTCCTCGACACCCGGGCCCGGGCCCTGTGGGCCCTCAGCCGACCTCAGGAGGCGGCGAGCGCGGCTCTCGAGGCCGCCGACCGGTTCCGCGCGGCGGCAGACGCCCACGGCGGCGCCCAGGCGGAGCTGTTCGCCGCGTTCGTGGTGGCCGAGTCCGGCGCCCCCGAACAGGGAGCCACCCTGTTCGGGCTGCTCGCCGACGCCGAGGACCAGCCGTACCTGGTCCGCGTCGCCGCGTTGAGCGGGCTGGCGCAGTGCCTCGAGCAGATCGGCGACGACGACGGCGCCGCCGCGGCCCGCGACCGGCTCGAGGCGCTGCGAGAAGAACCGCCGTGACGTGCCTGCGCTCTCATACCGGTGTCATCCGTACGCGCCACAATCTCAGGCATGTCCGCTCGTTCCAGCGCCGGTCTCCGGCTCGCCGTGGTCGCCATGCTCATCGCCGTCGTCGGGGCGATCGCCCTCGCCGCGCACAGCGCCAGCCCCGGCGGTTCAGAACTCGGGCCGCAGATTCGGATCGGCTCGAGCACTTCGGACGAGAGCGCCGAACCCAGCTCCTCCGCCGAGTCCGGTTCCGCGTCGTCAGGCCCGACGCCCTCGGACCGGGCTTCTTCTTCCTCTGCTTCCTCGGCCTCCGATTCCGCGGCCCCGTCCTCCTCGGCCTCCGGGTCCTCCGGCTCCGCCTCGGACGCGTCCTCGCCCGCGGAACGCCCCGGCTCGGCCACCGGCTCCTCGGCGCCCGAGCCGCAGTCGTCACAGCGCACACCCTCCGCCGACTCCGCCTCCACCCCGGACGCCCCCGCCCCTGACTCGTCCACACCTCGTCCCGCGCCCGCCGCCTCCTCGGATGCCGGCCGGCCGACGCGCTCCGGCCCCAGCCCGGTGCCGGCCCCCGCCCCGAGCACCCTGGTCGCCAGCCCGACGGCGGCACCCGGACAGTCCGCTCCGGTTCGCGGCGTGCACGATGATGATGACGACGACCTTGACGACGAGGACAACGACCTCGACGACGAGGACGACGACCTGGAGGACGAGCCGGAAGACGAGCACGATGACGACGACTGAGACCTCTCCGGGCACGGGGCTGCGCAGCCGGTGGCGGCGCACCCCCGTGCGCGTGCGCCTGACGTTCCTGCTCGCGCTCGTGACGGTCGGCGCCCTCGTGCTCTCCGGGATCACGGCGTACCTGCTGAACCGCGCGGCGATGTACGAGCGGATCGACGAGGCCCTGAACCGCACCGTCACGGAGATCCAGATGCTCGCCGAGGACGGAGTCGTCCCAGAGACCGGGCAGCCGATCTCCTCGGCGAACGAGCTGATCCGCGTCGCCATGCTCCGCACCCTTCCCGTCGAGAACGAGGGCATCCTCGGGCTTGAGGACGGGCGTGCCACTCTCGGGGCCAACAGCGCCGTGAAGCTGCGGCTCGAGGACGACCCCCAGCTGGTTGCCTGGGCCGCCGAACAGACCGGCGGCCGCGCCGTCCGGCTTGAGACGACCCAGACCGACACCACCGAGTACCGAGCGGCCATCGTGCCGGTGGGCGGCCCCGAGCAGGAGGACCGCGGTGCCCTGCTCGTGGCTTTCGACCTCGATGCGGAGCGGGCCGAGCTGAACCGGAACTTCGCCGGCTACTTCGTGGCCGCGGCCCTGTCCGTGCTGATCGCGCTGCTGCTGGGCTGGTTCGTGCTGCGCCGGGCGTTCGAGCCTCTCGAGACCCTCGGCAGCACGGTCCGCGGCATCTCCGAGGCCGACCTCGACGACCGCGTGCACGTGCGCGGTGAGGACGACGTCGCCGCGCTCGGCCACCACGTCAACGCGATGCTGGACCGGTTGCAGGACTCCTTCGCCTCGCAGCGTCAGCTCATCGACGACGTCGGGCACGAACTGCGCACGCCCATCACGATCGTCCAGGGCAACCTCGAGGTCATGGACGCCGACGACCCTCGGGACGTGCGCGAGTCGACCGACGTGTGCTTCGACGAGCTGGCGCGGATGCGTCGCCTGGTCGACGACCTGGTCCTGCTGGCCAAGTCCGCTCGCCCGGACTTCGTGCAGCCCGAACTCGTCGACGTCGAGGACCTCACGCACACGGTGTTCGGCAAGGCGGCGCAGCTCGGCGAGCGCGACTGGGGGCTGGACGCCGTCGCCCGCACGACGGCCTCCCTGGACGCTCAGCGGATCACGCAGGCCTGGCTGCAGCTGGCCTCCAATGCGGTCCGCTACTCCGAGCCCGGCACGGCCGTGCACCTGGGCTCGTCGGTGGTGGAGAGCTCGCTGCGGCTCTGGGTGCGTGACGAGGGCGTCGGTGTGGCGCCCGAGGACCGGGAACGGATCTTCGAGCGTTTCAGCCGCGGCTCCACCGTCTGCCGGACCGACGGGTCCGGGCTCGGGCTCACGATCGTCGCGGCGATCGCCGAGGCCCACGGCGGGACGGTCGACCTGCAGTCGGTGCCCGGCATGGGCTCGCTGTTCTCCGTGACCGTGCCTCTGCACCGCACACCGCCGCTGCCGACCGACGACGAGGAGGACTGAGCCATGACCCCCATCCTGATGATCGAGGACGAACCGCGGATCCAGCGATTCGTCTCCAAGGGGCTCTCCGCGGAGGGCTTCTCCGTCACGTGCGCGTCGACCGGTGCCGAAGGTCTCGGGCTGGCCCTGACCGGAGCGTTCGAGCTGATCATCCTCGATCTGGGCCTGCCGGACGTCGACGGCTTCGAACTGCTGACCCGGCTGCGTCGGCAAGACCCGACCGTGCCGGTCATCATCCTCACCGCACGGTCCTCCGCCCAGGACACGGTGGAGGGGCTCACCTCCGGCGCCGACGACTACATGTCCAAGCCGTTCCGCTTCGCCGAGCTGCTCGCGCGGGTGCGGTTGCGGCTGCGTGCTTCCGCCCCCGCCGCACCCGAGGAGTCCGTCCCGGACCCGGTGCTGCGGCACGCCGACCTGGAACTGGACCCGCTCGCGCACCGCGTGCGGGTCGCGGGCCGGGCCGTGGAGCTCTCCGCCCGGGAGTTCTCCCTGGCCGAGGAGTTCCTGCGCCACCCCGGGCAGGCGCTCAGCCGCGAGCAGCTGCTCGACGCGGTGTGGGGCTACGACTTCGACCCCGGCTCCAACGTGGTCGACGTCTACGTGCGGTATCTGCGCCAGAAGATCGGCCCCGGCCGAATCGCGACGGTCCGTGGCGTCGGGTACCGGCTCGTCGCCCCCGAGGACTACACGGACGCACAGGGCTGAGCCGCCCCGGCGAGGGGCGCCTGCGGTCGGTGGGCGCGGTCAGCCGGCCCGACGGCGGGCCAGAACGTTGTCCAGGTCGAGCGCGGCGACCTGCTCGCTGCGGGCCGCCTCGTCGTCCTCGGCGGTCATGCGTGCCCGGGCCAGGACGCGCTCGCGATACTCGGCCGAGACCCCGTCCTTGAGCCGGGTGGCGGCGCTCGCGCGCTTGTCCTCGTCCTCGTCCTGCATCGGCCGGGGCGCCGGACGCACGACCTCGGGCGCGTCCAGGTAGGCCGGCCGGGGCAGGCTCAGGGCGGCGCCCCGCGCGGATCCGGCCGCTGAGGCCGCGGCCGCCGAGCCCGTGTTCGGCGTGTGCGCGGCCATCGGCTCCCCGGTCGTCGCGGCGGCATGCCTGGGCGTCGGGGCCCCGCCGGCCACGGACGCGCTCGGGGCGGAGGACTCTCCGGTCGGCGTCGTCGGCCGCTGCTGCACCTCGTGCGCGCCGGCGTCGAACACGTCGGTCACCCGGCGCCGCACGGGCCTGGAGTCGGCCTCGGGCTGGGCCTCGGCCACGGCCTGCTGCGCCGGCGCGCCTGCCGGACGTCGACGCCGATCGCGCACGGCGAGGACGCGCAGCCCGGCGACGCACCCGAGCGCGCCCACCAGGCTCCACCCGGCCAGGACCCCGGTCCCGGCGCCGAATGCCGCGGCCACGCCGGCCACCAGGAACGTCGTCAGCAGCACGAGGGCGCCGAGGGCGAGGGCGGTGCGGTCCCAGCGCACACGGAAGCCGTCGCCGGCTCCGGTGGGGGCCATCTCGGGGTGAGCGGCGGAGTCGGCGGGGCGGACGTCTGCGGTGCGGTCGGGCACGACGGTCTCCTGAGGTGAGGGCGTCGACGACGCGGCGGTCCGCGTGTCGGCTGGCAGATGCGGCTCGGCCTCGTCGAGTCGGTCCTCCGTGCCGCGGCCGCGGGCGAGCAGCCGCCAGCCGAACCACAGGACCAGGGCCAACACGACGAGAGAGGTGCTCACGCGGAGGTCGCCGACGAGACCCAGCACGGCGGACAGGCGTGCGGCGAGCTCATTGAGGGCCTCCATACCGACCAGACTACCGGCGGCACGGGCCCGGACTGCGCCGGCTGCGTGGCGTGTCCCACCACACTCACGAGAGTGTCAGGCGGGCGGCCGGGGCGATGTCGGTCCCCGCCCCGGCGTCGTGGCGAGCAGACGGGCGAGCACCCCGTCGCCGCTCTCCTCGACCGTGAGTGCATAGGCGAGGTGGTCGCACCAGTCGCCGGCGACGTGCAGGTAGCGCTCACGCAGTCCCTCACGGCGGAAGCCGAGCTTCTCCGGCACCCGGATGCTCGCGGTGTTCTCCGGCCGCACGTTGATCTCGAGGCGGTGCAGCCCGGCCATCACGAACGCCCAGTCGCAGACGAGCGCCACCGCGACCGGGGTGAGTCCTCGTCCGGCGACGCGGCGGTCGATCCAGTAGCCGATCGCACCCGAGAGCACGGACCCGTACTGGATCCCGCCCAGGCTCACCAGCCCGACGAGGCGGTCGCGTCCGGGCGCATCCGTGTCGAGGGTGATGCCCCACGTGTACCCGCTCCCCTGCCGGGCCGCCCGCCGCTGCCAGCGCACCATTTGGGCGAAGGTCCGCGGACCGCTGCCCGGGTGCGGGCTGGTCGCGTCCCACGGCGTCAGCCAGTCCGCGTTGCTCGCGCGCTGCTCCTGCCACGCGGCCCGATCCCGGAACCGCAGCGGCCGGACCGTGAGCACGTCGTGCCGCAGCACGGCCGGCCACGGCGAATGCAGGGAGGAGGCAGGACCGAGCGCGGACATGCCCTCGATGATCGCACGGGCCGGCCACCGGAGCCGGATCCGCCTCGTACCCTGGCAGGGTGAACGTCCCCTCCCCGTCCTCCCCGCATCCGGCCCGGCCGAGCGCCGACCGCCCCGCCGCCGACATCGCCGCCGCGAAGCAGGCCGAGCGGACGCGCCTGCGCGCCGCTCGTCGGGCGATCCGCCCCGAGGAGCGCGAGCGGCAGTCCAGGGCCGCGGTCGAGCACCTCTGGGCCTGGCTCGGACCCCGGGTGCGGGCACGGGTCGCCGCCGGTGACGCACCGGCGGTCGGCACCGTCCTGTCCATGCCGAGCGAGCCGGACACCGCCGGGCTGCGCAGACGGCTGATCGACACGGGCGCCGACGTGTTCGTCCCCGTGATCGAGCCGGAGCGACGCCTGAGCTGGGTGCGCTGGCGGCCCGATGCGGCCACGCGACGGGCACGCCTGGCCCCGGTCGAGGAGCCGATCGGACCCCGCCACGGCCTCGACGCTCTCGCCGACGCCGCGGCCCTGGTGATGCCCGGACTCGCCGTCACCGACGACGGGGCCCGTCTCGGCCAGGGCGGAGGCTACTACGACAGGGTGCTGGCCGCGCTGCCGCCGAGCGTGCCGACCGTCGCCGTGCTCTTCGAGGACGAGCTGCTGCCGGCCGGCTCGCTGCCGCTCGAGCCGACGGACCGACCCGTCGACGCCGTCGCGACCGCCGCCGGGCTCCACATGTGCAGACGCCCTCTGCCCGGCAGCCGCTAAGATCCTGTGCGGTCCGGCCCGGGCCTGCCACGGTGCCGGGCGTTGTCCGCCGTCCGCCCTGCCCCACGGAGGTCCCCGCGATGCCCACCTACGCCTACCGCTGCAAGGACTGCACCCACGCGTTCGACGTCGTCCAGTCCTTCACCGACGACTCGCTCACGCGCTGCCCCGAGTGCGGCGGCACGCTGCGCAAACAGTTCGGCAGCGTGGGCGTCACCTTCAAGGGCTCCGGCTTCTACCGCACGGACTCGCGTTCGAATTCCTCCGGCTCTTCCGGCTCAGGCGCCTCCGGTGCGGGATCTTCCGACGGCGGCACCTCGTCCTCCTCCGGCTCGAGCTCCTCCGACTCGGGGTCCACTGGCTCGGGGTCCACCGGCTCCTCGGACTGAGCTCCCGACCCGCTCAGCCCCAGTGCGGAGGCCGCTCGCGCAGCAGCCAGCGGCCCCGGTCGTCGGTCACCGCGGCCTCGGCCCCCTCGCCGTCCCCCGCGCCCGACCGCACCGGACTTGCCTCATCGGCCGGTGATGCGACGCCCAGGAGCCGCTCCAGGCGCGGTTCCGGGCCGTCCGCGGCGCCGGGCCCGGTTCCTGCGGCATCGGCACGCCGCGGCCCGCGACGCCGGGCCGGCGCAGGACGGTCCGGCACCGGCGCGGTCCGGGACGTGTCCCCGCCTGCCGCCTCGGTCATCGGGCTCCGCTCTCGTCGAACTCCTCCTCGTCGGGCTCGTCGAGCCGCAGGGTCGCGGCGTACCGGTCGGCGAGGGTCTCGGGGTCGGCGAACACGTCGATCGTCCACATCGTGGCGGTCTGCCAACCGCGGGCGTGCAGCTGCTCGACGCGCGTGCGGGTCCGCTCGCGCACCGGCAGCTGCGCGTACCAGTCAGAGCCGTCGGCGGTCAGCGCGAGCGGGGCGCCGCGGCGCGGATGCCACGCCGCCAGGTCGATCTGCCCGCCGTACAGCGGCCACACACCGGCACCGTGCTGGTCGAGCCGATCCTTGAGGTCCTGGACCAGCGGGTTCGGCAGCGTCGTCTGGGGCGGCCGCGCGGGCTCCCCCAGATACGCCTGCAGGATCCGGTAGAAGTCCAGGGCACCGCCCTCGAGCCGCTCCGGGTCCAGGTCCGAGGCCCGCAGCGCGGACACCAGGTGCATGCGCCGACGGGCGCGGGTGAACGCGAGGGCCACCATGCTGCGACCGTCATGCTCGGAGAACGCACCGAAATGGTGCACCACCCGGCCGTGCGGGGTGCGGCCGTAGCCGGGGGTCACCACGACGGCGTCCCGCACGATGCCCGCCGCGCGCACCACCGGGGCCACGACGAACGGCTCACGCGCGTCGTCCTCGCCCCGACCCCGGGCGAAGAACTCGGCGGCCCACGGGTTCTTCGCCGCGGTCGCCTGCACCGCGGCAGCGACCTTGCGCGCATGCTGTTCCGACACGGTGATCACCGCGAGCGACTCATCCGGGCGGTGGCGGATGTGCTCGAACACCGCCTCGACGCTGGCCCCCACCTCCGCCGCCGTGGAGACGACCGCGTCGCCGCCGGTGAGCGGGATGCCGGTGCCGTCCTCGAGGTAGCGCGCCGTGACCGGGCGATCGCGCCCAGTGAGCTCCCCGGCGGCCGGGACGGCGTCGAGGGCTCCCTCGTACGCGGCATTCGAGATCAGGCGCACCAGCGTGCGTTCCAGCCCCCGGTGGACGGTGTGCAGCATGAGCCGCGGCAGCACGTCGGCGAGCCCGTCCCGGGCCGAGGTGAGCGGCCGCAGCGGGCCGGCGGTCGCGGTCGGGTCCACCGAGACCTGGAACGGCTGCGGCCGGCCCAGTACGGGGTCGCCGAACGCGACGACCTGCGGCGCCCGGGTCAGCGCGCCCATGGCGGTGGCCAGTGAGGTGCTCTCCGCCTCGAGCAGGATCACCACGTCCGCGGACCAGTCGTCGGGGAACTCGGTCAGCGCCATCGGTGAGGTCGTGATCACCGGGGTCAGCGTCTGCATCAGCTCGGGCGTGATCGTCGCCAGGGACCCGACGGTCGGTGTTCCCTGGCGCAGCAGGTTCCGCAGCACGGACGCGTCGGCCCGGTACTGTCGGATCCCCTCCTGCCAGCGGCGGGTCAGCGCCCAGCGCAGGCGGGCGGGGCCGGAGTCGATCTGCCCGCGATCGAGGCGGCAGAAGGCGGCCTCCATGCCGGAGAGCGAGTCCCCGTCCATCATGGCCAAGAAGTCGTCGCCCGAGATCATCGCCTCGAGGGCGGACTGCCACCAGGCCAATTCGAGCTCGGTCACCAGCGCGCCGGTCGGCACCTGGCGTCGGTGCAGGTCCTCGAGCAGCTCGGTCAGACCGCGTTCGCGCAGCTCGTCGAGCACGAGGGTCCGCTCGGGCAGGGAGGCCAGGGTGTCCCGGTCGGCGACGAGCCCGTCCACCAGCGCGGCGAGCTCGTCCACATCCCGCTGGGCCAGCGGGGCCCCGTCGACCTGCTCGGGGGCGAGCACGCCCTCGAGCCGTTCGAGCATCTCCAGCAGCTGGGAGGTTTCCTCGACCATCGCGTCGCTCCGCGAGGGCGCGGCGATGCGCTCACCCACGCCGTCCACGGACCAGCGGTCCCAGCGACGCTTCTGATCCTCGACCTCGGTCAGCGCGGCGTGCAGGTCGCTCGGGTGCACGCCCGGGCGCACCACCTCCTTGGCGGCGCGGCGCATCCGGGAGCGAGCGACCGAGGACATCTCCACGAGGTTGGCCCGCCGCCACGCGCTCGAGGCGGTCGCGGCGACCATCCCGGGCACGTCCCGGTCGTAGACCTCGGGCAGGAAAGTGCCCAGGCTCTCGCGGACCGCGCCGAACAGGTTCGCCTGCTCGGCCCAGTCGGCCGCCGTGGAACCCGAACGCAGGCCGACCTCGCGCGCGGCGGACTCGACCGTGCCTCGGGTGCGCACCAGCTGTTCGGAGATCTGCTCGACCAGTTCGGAGGCGGCCTCGGTCTCCTGCACGTTGCGCACGCGGGCGCCGAACCAGCGGGACTCGGTGGAGGCCGCGGCGAACGCGCCGAGCGTGCCGGCGCGCAGAAGCATCTCCCCGATCGCCTGGCGGTTCACCGTCGCATCGAGCACCGACCGGCGCAGGCGCACGGTGGTCGCCGGCGGCTGCGGCAGCGAGGTCAGGGCGGCCAGGGCCTGCATCGCCTGGTAGGGCGAGCAGCCCCAGCGCGGCCGTACGTGGTGCAGGGAGCCGACGTGCTCGTCGAGCCGGCGACGGGCCTCGGTCAGCTGGGCGTGCATCGTCTGCGGCTGCGGGTCCTCGGCGCGCTCGGCGCGCAGCACGGAGGCGACGAGCTGGCGGCGCAGCTGCTCGGGATCCGGGTGGGCGGGGACGTCGAGGCAGATCTCCCGCAACCCGGCCGTCTCCAGCCGTGCGTGGACGTCCTCGAGTGCGGCGTAGCGCTCGGAGACCACCACGACCCGGCGCCCCTGCCAGGCCAGGCCGGCGGCGAGGTTCACGGCGGTCTGCGTCTGCCCGGTGCCCGGCGCGGTGTCCACGAGCAGGGAGCGACCGGCGAGCGCGTGGTCGAGCACCGCCTGCTGCGAGGCGTCGGCGTCGAGCACGAGGCGTTCGTCCTCGGGGGCGCGCTCGTCCAGCGGCCCGGCGCCGCTGTCGCCCAGCGGCTCGGGACGGGGCACCATGCCGGTGCCGGCGTCGTACAGGGCCTGAACGACGGGCAGCGTGCTCAGGTCCTCGGGCACGCGGGCGGTGTCGCCGAGGTCGGCGAACGTGGAGACCAGCAGGCGCTCGTCCACCTGCAGGTCGTTCAGCCCGGCGGCCTGTTCGCGCAGCAGCGCGAGCGCGGGGCCCGGCTCGAGGCGCGCCATCGCGTAGGCGGCGTGCTGGTAGCGCTCGGGGTCCAGATGGATGTCGTGGTGACGGGCCAGGTTGCGCACGAGGGCGGGGTTGAGCTGGGCCCGTTCGACGATCTGGATCTCCATCTCGTCGCGGCCGCGCGCACCGCGGCGCATCGTCAGCGCCAAGCGGGCCAGCAGCACGGGCGCCGAGCGCCGTTCGCGGCGACCGTCCTCGACGGCCGTCCAGGACGCGACGCCGACCGCGAGCGCCCCGACGTCGATGCCCCGCTCTTCCGAGAGCTCGCGGACCTTGGCCCGCAGGTCGAGGGAGACGTGCAGGGCCTGCTCACGCGCGGCCTCGTCGCTGAGCAGGGTCGAGATGCGTGTGCGACGGCCGAGCATCAGCTGCGACAGGCCCGAGGTGTTGCCGTGCGTGACGTCGATGCTGTTCAGCTCCGAGGGGGCGAAGCGCAGCATGGTGTCGTTCTCGGCTCCCGAGCCGAGCGAGGACACCCAGGCGGCGGGATCGGGACGCTCGGACTCCGCAGAGCCGGTCGTGCCCGCCCGCAGGCGTGCGAAACGTGGGAACTGCTGCTCGCTCACGCTGGTGTGTCCTTTCGCTCGGTTCGGCCGCTCACTCCCACTCGATGGTTCCCGGGGGCTTGCTCGTCACGTCGAGCACGACGCGGTTGACCCCGTCGACCTCGTTGGTGATGCGGTTCGAGATGCGGGCCAGCAGGTCCGAGGACAGCCGCGCCCAGTCCGCGGTCATGGCGTCCTCGGAGGTCACGGGGCGCAGCACCACCGGGTGACCGTAGGTGCGGCCGTCGCCCTGCACACCGACCGAGCGCACATCGGCCAGCAGCACCACCGGGCACTGCCAGATCTGACGGTCCAGGCCCGCGGCGGTCATCTCGGCGCGCACGATCGCGTCGGCGCGGCGCAGCAGGTCCAGGCGCTCGGCCGTGACCTCA
The DNA here is from genome assembly GCF_014205175.1 of Micrococcus cohnii. Classification (NCBI taxonomy): domain Bacteria; kingdom Bacillati; phylum Actinomycetota; class Actinomycetes; order Micrococcales; family Micrococcaceae; genus Micrococcus; species Micrococcus cohnii. The sequence goes on from NZ_JACHNA010000001.1 coordinate 1,311,217, forward strand.
CCGATGATGCGGATGCCCAGGCCGGGGCCCGGGAACGGCTGGCGCCAGACGATCTCGTCGGGCAGACCCAGCTCGGAGCCGACGGCACGGACCTCGTCCTTAAACAGGGCGCGCAGCGGCTCACAGAGCTCGAACTCGATGTCGTCGGGCAGGCCGCCCACATTGTGATGGGACTTGATGTTCGCGGTGCCGTCTCCGCCGCCGGACTCGACGACGTCCGGGTACAGGGTGCCCTGCACGAGGAAGCGCACTTCGGGGGCGTTCGGGTCGTCGGCGGACTCGGCGATGATGTCTGCCTGCGCCTTCTCGAAGGTGCGAATGAACCGCTCGCCGATGATCTTGCGCTTGGCCTCCGGATCGGTGACGCCGGCCAGCGCGTTCAGGAAGTCCTCGCGCGCGTCGACCATGACGAGACGGGCCCCGCCGGTGGACTCGCCGAAGGCCTTCTCGATCTGAGCCGATTCGTCCTGGCGCATCAGTCCGTGGTCGACGTACACGCAGGTGAGCCGGTCGCCGATCGCACGCTGCACGAGCGCCGCGGCGACGGCGGAGTCCACACCGCCGGAGAGGCCGCAGATCGCGCGGGCGTCGCCGATCTGCTCACGGATCAGCTCGACCTGTTCGTCGATGACGTTCGCGGCGGTCCAGTCCGAGCCCAGGCCCGCCCCCTTGTGCAGGAAGTTGGCCAGCACCTCCTGGCCGCGGGTGGAGTGGCCGACCTCGGGGTGCCACTGCACGCCGAAAATGCGCCGTTCACGGTCCTCGAAGGCGGCGACGGGCGCGCCCGAGCTGGTCGCGGTGACGGTGAAGCCCTCCGGGGCGCCGGTGACCGCGTCGCCGTGGGACATCCAGACCACCTGGTCGTCGTCCTGCCCGTCGAACAGCACGGAGTCGGAGACGAGGGACTCGAGCGTCGTCGAGCCGTACTCGCGCGTGCCGGTCTTGGCCACCACGCCGCCGAGGGCGTGCGCGATCGACTGGAATCCGTAGCAGAGACCCAGCACGGGCACACCGGCTTCGAGCAGGGCGGGGTCCAGGCGGGGCGCGCCGTCCTCGTACACGGACGACGGGCCGCCGGAGAGGATCAGCGCGGCAGGGCGACGCTCCAGGATCTCGGCGGCCGGCGTGGAGGCCGGCACCACCTCGGAGTAGACGTTCGCCTCGCGCACGCGGCGCGCGATCAGCTGGGCGTACTGCGCGCCGAAGTCCAGCACCAGCACGGTGGGCATGACCTCGGCGAGCGCGGTGTCGTGGGAGTTCGCGGAGTGGTCCTCGCGGGGGGCGTTGTCAGTCACCCGATCAAGGATAGTCCAGCGTCGCCGCGCCGCGCGGCGCCCGTGAGATCAGTAACGACGCGCGGCCTCGGGGTGCTCGGCGAGCTCCTTCTCCACCTGGCGCCCGAGCCGCTTCTCCACCACGAAGGACAGGAACGGCACGACGCCGCCGCCGGCCATGACGAACAGCTTCACCGCGTCCCAGCGCATCAGGGTCCAGAGGCGGAAGCCGGCCAGCAGGTAGACCACGTACATCCAGCCGTGGGCGATCAGCACCGCGATCGAGAGGTTCACTCCCCCGACGACGGACTTCTCCGGCTGAAGAGAGAGGGTGTTGGGCTCCCCCTCGGCGGTGGTGCCGCCGGCGAACAGCTCCGTGCCCATGCCGTACTTGAACACCATCTCGGCCACCAGCAGCAGCAGCATGACGCCGGTGATGTAAGCACACACCGTGAAGAACCGCTTGGCCGAGCGGATCTGAGACTCGGTCCCACCGAAGCGGCGCCGGCTGCGGCCCGGACGCGGCGGCGCCGGCGGCAGGTCGTCCTCCGTGATGTCCTCCGGGTCGGGCAGTGCGTCGGGGTCGACCGGCTCTGTGTTCTGCATTCTCGTCTCCTCGATCTTCTCAGTCGTCGCCGGCGCGGCGACGGTGCGCCTCGGCGGCGGCGCGGGCCTGCTCCTTGGCGCGGGCGGCGGCCTCCCGGCGCCGCGCGAGCTCCTCGGCCCGCCACTGCGCCTCCCACTGGGCGTCGAGCTCGGCCTCACGCAGCTCGCGCTGGTGGTCGTCGCGCAGGAACCGCCACCACAGGAACAGCGCGAACCCGGCGAAGATGATCCACTCGATCCCGTAGAACACGTTCATCCAGACGATGGACGTCTCCTGCGGCTGCGGCGGCACCCACACCGGCTCGAGCCCGCCCGGTTCCGCCCGGACGGACACGTCCTCGCCCGCGCCGTCCACCACGGAGAACGCGGCGACGAACGAGGCGTAGCTGGGCCGGTCCCACACATTGGTCAGCTGGCTCGGGGCGAGCGAGGCGTAGTGCAGCCGCTGCGGCGCGCGGTCCGCACCCTCGTCCCGGGTCCGCGGCTGCGGACCCTCCGGCGGCAGGATGCGACCGGTGACGGTCACCTCGCCCTCGGGGGCCGGCTCGCTCACGGACGGGTCCTCGGCGAAACCGCGCACCACGGGCACGATCTCACCGTCGGGAGCGTCAGCCGGCGCGAACGCCGTCACCGTCCAGTAACCCTTCTCTCCCTCGTCGAGGCGAGGGCCCACGAGCACGTCCGTGCCCGGAAGGAACTCGCCGCGGGCCGAGACGATCTGGTCGACCTGCGTCCCCAGCAGTGGCTCGAACGGGCGCACGTGTTCGGTGAGTTCCACGGCGTTCTCCGTCTGCGTCCGAGGCGGCGGGGCCACGGTCTCGGCGGACTCGAACTGCCACTTCGACAACCAGACGAACACGCCGGAGGCCACGAGGGCCAACGCCAGCATGGCCAGCCAGAAGGGTTTGAGAGCGGTTTTGAGCACCGGGTCGGATCAGCTCCGGGAGACGGGGTTGACGATGACCTCGACCTTCTGGAAGTCCTTGAGCTCGGTGTATCCCGAGGTGGACACGGCGCGTTTGAGGGCGCCCAGCAGGTTCGAGGTGCCGTCGGTGTGGTGCCCCGGGCCCCACAGCAGCTCCTCGAGCGGGGCCACCTGCCCCACGCGGGTGCGGTGGCCGCGCGGCAGATCGTGGTGGGCGGCCTCCGCACCCCAGTGCCAGCCGCCGCCGGGCGCCTCCTCGGCACGAGCGAGGGCCGCGCCGAGCATGACCGCGTCCGCCCCCATGGCCAGCGCCTTCACCAGATCGCCCGAGGTGCCGACGCCGCCGTCGGCGATCACATGCACGTAGCGGCCACCGGACTCGTCCATGTAGTCGCGCCGGGCTTCGGCGATGTCCGCGATCGCCGTCGCCATGGGCACGCGAATGCCCAGCGAACGGCGCGTCGTCGTGGAGGCGCCGCCGCCGAAGCCGACGAGCACGCCGGCCGCGCCGGTGCGCATCAGGTGCAGAGCCGGGGTGTAGCCGGCCGCCCCGCCGACGATCACGGGCACGTCGAGCTCGTAGATGAACTGCTTCAGGTCCAGCGGCTCCTGCGTCTCGGAGACGTGCTCGGCGGAGACGGTGGTGCCGCGGATGACGAACAGGTCCACCCCCGCATCGAGCACGGTGCGGTAGAACTCGACGGTGTGCTGCGGGGTCAGCGAGCCGGCGACCGTCACGCCCGCCTCACGGATCTCAGCCAGGCGACGGGTGATCAGTTCGGCCTGCACCGGCGCGGAGTAGATCTCCTGCAGGCGGCGGGTGACGGCGGGGCTACCCGGTTCGTCGGGCATGGCGGCGACCTCGGCCAGCAGCGGTTCCGGGTCCTCGTGACGGGTCCACAGCCCTTCGAGATTGAGCACGCCCAGACCGCCCAGACGGCCCAGGGCGATCGCGGTGGCCGGGCTCATCACGGAGTCCATCGGCGCGCCGATCACCGGCATGTCGAAGCGGAACGCGTCGATCTGCCACTGCAGGCTCACGTCCCGCGGGTCGCGCGTGCGGCGGGCGGGGACCACCGACACGTCATCCAGGGCGTACGCCATGCGTCCGCGCTTGCCACGTCCGATCTCGATCTGATTCGTCACCCCACCAGGGTAGTCCAGACACGCCAACGGCCCCGCGCGGCGCTCCTGAACGGAGCACCGGGCACGGGGCCGCGGGCGGGGCGTCGCTATGCCCCCGCCGGATCAGCGCGAACGGTAGTTCGGCGCCTCGACGGTCATCATGATGTCGTGCGGATGGGACTCCTTGAGCCCGGCCGGGGTAACCCGCACGAATCGGCCCTTCTCCTTGAGCTGCGCGACATCGCCCGCGCCGGTGTAGAACATGGTCTGGCGCAGGCCGCCGACCAGCTGGTGCAGCACCGAGGCGACCGGTCCGCGGTAGGGCACCTGGCCCTCGATGCCCTCGGGGATCAGCTTGTCCTCGCTGGGCACATCGGCCTGGAAGTAGCGGTCCTTGGAGAACGAGCGCTTGCCGTTGCGCGTCTGCATCGCGCCGAGCGAACCCATGCCGCGGTAGGCCTTGAACTGCTTGCCCTGGTAAAAGACCAGCTCGCCGGGCGACTCCGCGGTGCCGGCCAGCAGGGAGCCGAGCATCACCGAGTCGGCACCGGCCACCAACGCCTTGCCGATGTCGCCGGAGTGCTGCAGGCCGCCGTCGGCGATGACAGGGACCCCGGCTTCACGGGCCGCCTTGGCCGCCTCGTAGATCGCGGTGATCTGAGGCATGCCCACGCCCGCCACCACGCGCGTGGTGCAGATCGACCCCGGGCCGACGCCGACCTTCACGGCGTCCGCTCCGGCGTCGACGATCGCCTTCGCGCCCGCATAGGTGGCCGCCTGGCCACCGATGACGTCGACGTGCGCGGCAGCCTTCTCCTTCTTCAGCCGCGCAATCATGTCCAGCACCCCGTGCGTGTGGCCGTTCGCGGTGTCCACCACGAGAGCGTCGACGCCCGCCTCCACGAGCGCCATCGCGCGCTCCCAGCCGTCGCCGAAGAAGCCGACCGCCCCGCCGACGCGCAGGCGGCCGTCGTCGTCCTTCGCGGCGTCCGGGTACTTCTCGGCCTTGTCGAAGTCCTTCACGGTGATCAGACCGGTCAGCCGACCCTCGTCGTCGACCAGCGGCAGCTTCTCGATGCGGTGCTTCGAGAACAGGGCGATCGTCTCCTCGCGGGAGATGCCGACGCGGCCGGTGATCAGCGGCATCGGGGTCATCGCCGAACGCACGGTGCGCGTGGCGAACTCGTCATGGTCGATGAAGCGGATGTCACGGTTGGTGATGATGCCGATCAGCGTGTTGTCCGCCTCAACGACGGGCAGGCCCGAGACCCGATACTGGGCGCACAGCTCGTCCAGCTCCTCGAGCGTCGCGTCCGGACCGACGGTCACCGGGTCGATGATCATGCCCGACTCGGAGCGCTTGACGGTGTCCACCTGCTCGGTCTGGTCCTGGATCGAGAGATTGCGGTGGATGATGCCCATTCCGCCCTGGCGGGCGATCGCGATCGCCAGCGGAGCCTCCGTCACGGTGTCCATCGCCGCGGAGATGACCGGGATGTTCAGGCGGATGCGCGAGGTCAGCTGCGTCGAGGTGTCCGCCTCGGCCGGGATCACGTCCGTGGCATTGGGCAGCAGCAGGACGTCGTCGTAGGTCAGGCCGTGGAAGCCGAACGGGTCCGCGGCGGTGGCCACCGGATCCGCGGAGGGGCCGTGGGAGGTGTTGCTCATGATGCAGGCCTTTCAGACGAGGGGGCGTGGACGAGTTGTCGGACAGTCTAATTGTCACGGGAGGTCACGCAGATTCCCTTCGTCACAGCCGCGGACCTACGCTCCTGCGATGATCACTCGACCCTCCTCCGCCGCCGGGACGGGCGCCGATGCGCCTGCCCGCCCCGCCGACGACGCCCCACGCTCCCCCTGGTACACGCGCTTCGGCCCGCAGATCGTGCTGGCCCTGATCGCCGGCGTCCTGCTGGGACTGCTGGCCCGAGCCCTCGGCCATACCGAGGACACCCCGGTGTGGCTCGGCGAGACGCTCGCGGTCATCGGCAGTTCGTACATCTCGCTGCTGCGGGCCACCGTCATCCCGCTCGTGTTCTTCGCGGTGGTCGCCTCGATCGCCAACCTCGCGCAGGTGACGAACGCCGCACGACTGGCCGCGAAGACCCTGCTGTGGTTCGCGCTCACCTCGCTGGCCTCGGTGCTCATCGGCCTGGCCGTCGGCACCCTCGTGCGGCCGGGCGTCGGCACCGGCCAGCAGGCACCCAGCGGGTTCGAGGCCCGCGAGGTCGGCTGGTGGGACTTCCTCGAGAGTCTGATCCCGGCCAACTTCCTCGGCCTCGAGGTCCACTCGGCCGCTGAGGCCGGCGCCATCGAGTCGGCGCCGAGCTTCAACGTGCTCCAGGTGCTCGTCATCTCCATCGCGATCGGCGTGGCCGCGCTGAAGGTCGGCGAGAAGGCCGAGCCCTTCCTCTCGTTCTCCCGCTCGGTGCTGGCGATCATCCAGAAGGTGCTGTGGTGGATCATCCGCCTCGCCCCGATCGGCACCGTCGGCCTGCTCGGCAACGCCGTCGCCTCCTACGGCTGGACGACGATGGGCACGCTCGCGAAGTTCGTCCTCGCGATCTACCTCGGGCTGGCCCTGGTGATGCTCCTGCTGTACCCGCTGCTGGCCCGCGCTCACGGCCTGAGCGTGAAGCAGTACTTCTCCGGCGTCTGGCCGGCGTTCCAGCTGGGCTTCGTCTCCCGGTCCTCCATCGGCACCCTGCCGGTCACGCAGCGCGTGGCCGAACGGAACTTCGGCGTGCCCACCGGCTATGCCTCCTTCGCCGTGCCCCTGGGCTCGACCACCAAGATGGACGGCTGCGCCGCGATCTACCCGGCCGTGGCGGCTGTGTTCGTCGCGCAGTTCTACGGCGTGGAGATGTCGCTGGCGCAGTACGGGCTCGTCGTGCTGGTCTCGGTGCTCGGTTCCGCGGCGACCGCCGGCACGACCGGTGCGACGGTCATGCTCACGCTCACCCTCTCCACCGCGGGACTGCCGCTGGAGGGCATGGCGCTGCTGCTGGCCGTCGACCCGATCGTAGACATGGGCCGCACGGGCGTGAACGTCGCCGGCCAGGCGCTGATCCCGGCGCTCGTGGCGAAGCAGGAGGGCATCCTGGACCAGGAGCGCTACGACGCCGCGCGCCTGGACATCATGGCCGACGACGAGGAGATGGTCCTGGCCCGCTGAGGCCTCGGCCGCCCCGGCCCCGACATGACGACGGCCCGGCCCTTCCCACGCGGGGAGGGGCCGGGCCGGCCTGGTGTGCGGCTCAGCGTCCTGACGTGTCGGCCGGCTCGCTCGTCCCGGGGTCCTCGAGGTACTCGCCGGTCTCGTAGTCGTACCCGATCGGATTCCCGTTCTCATCGGTGCGCGCGTACCAGTCGGTGACGCTCTCGTCGGTGGAGTCGAAGTCGGCCCCGGTGGCGTTCACGCTGTCGTGCGCCGTGGGCTCGAGCGACAGTGTGAAGTCGTCACCGTGCTCGGCGATGCCGCGGCGGACCGCCTTCTGCAGCGCCCAGCGCTCGTACTGGTCACGGATCGCCATCGGATCGTTGCGCAGCTCCTTGAGCAGGGCGATGCACATCAGCACGATGATCGCGGCGAACGGCAGCGCCGTGATGGTGATGAGGTTCTGCAGGCCCGTCAGCGCGTTCTCACCGCCGGTGAGCAGCATGACCACCGCGATGCCCGCCATGCACACCGCCCAGAACGCGGTGACGGTGCGCCGCGGCTCGGGGTTGCCGCCCTGGGACAGCTGCGAGTTCACCAGCGAAGCAGAGTCCGCGGTGGTGATGAAGAAGACCGCGAGCATCACGATCACGACCGGGGCGATCACCGACGCACCGGGCAGCTGCTCGAGCACCGTGTAGAAGATCTCCGGCGGAGCGGGCATCGACTCGGCGGTGCCGTCGGGGGCGATCGTGCCGTGCCGGCGCTGCAGCCAGATGGTGGTTCCGCCCAGGACCGTGAACGCCAGGATGATGATCGTCGAGGGGATCAGCAGCACGCCGAGCACGAACTGGCGGATGGTGCGCCCGCGGGAGATCTTGGCGACGAACACGCCGACGAACGGCGCCCAGCTGACCCACCAGGCCCAGTAGAACGTGGTCCAGGCCGAGAGGAAGGCCTGCATGTCCTCCCCGTCGGCCATCGAGGCCGAGAGCATGGGCGCCATCTGGTCGACGTACTCGACGATCACCGCGGGGATCACGTTGATCAAAAACGCCGTGGGGCCCACGACGAAGAAGAACAGGGCCAGGCACATCGCCAGCACCATGTTGATGTTCGAGAGCCAGCGGATGCCCTTGGCGACACCGGAGACGGCCGAGACGATCGTGCCGATCGTCAGCACCGTGATGATGACCAGGGCGAGGGTGTTGCCCGGGGTGTCCCAGCCGGTGACGATCTGCACGCCGCGGCCGATCTGCAGGGCGCCGATGCCCAGGGAGGCGGCGGTGCCGAACAGGGTGGCGATGATGGCCAGGCCGTCGATGACACGGGCGTGCAGCGAGCGGTGGTCGCCGCCGAACAGCGGGGTGAGGATCGAGCTCATCAGCGGGACGCGTCCGCGCCGATAGGAGACGTAGGCGACCGCCAGGCCGACGATGCCGTAGATCGCCCACGCGTTGACGCCCCAGTGCATGGCCGCCTGTGCCATCGCGCCCTTCACGGCCTCCGTGCTGGCCGGGTCATAGGCGCCGGGGCGCGGCGAGAGGTAGTAGCTCAGCGGTTCGAAGGGGCCGAAGAAGATGATGCCGATGCCGATGCCGGCCGCGAACAGCATGGCGGCCCAGGACATCGTGGAGTACTCGGGCTTCTCATCGTCCAGTCCCAGGGGGATGCGACCGTACCGGCTGAACGCCAGAACCAGCATCAGGATGAACAGTCCGGCCGCGAGCATGGTGAACAGCCAGCCGAGGTTCTGCATCACCCAGGTCAGCGCGGCGCCCGAGGAGTCGGCCACCTGCTTGGGCTGCAGCATGCCCCACGCGACGAACGCGAGGATCGCCAGGCCCACGGGGAAGAGGATGGCCTTGTCCACGCCGTAGCGGACCTTCTGGTCCTCGATGCAGACGCCCGGCACGAGTGCCGGGTGAATGCCGTGCGGATAGGTGACCTCGCGCAGGAAGCGTCGGGCGGGCCGCTCCTGGCCGGAGCTCGCCGTGGCCTGAGCGCCGTCGCGGTCGCGGCCGGGCGGAGCGTCGTTCTTCGGGGTGTCAGAGGTGCGTCTGCTCATGCTCCCTAGATTGGCCCAGGCCACAGCCGGAGGCGAATCGACGGGAGGCGCCCGCCCGGGCAGGCAGAACGCACACGCGCCCCGACGGACACGCGGTCCGTCGGGGCGCTGCGGCCGACCGGCTCGGCCTGCCCGCTCGTGTCGGCTCAGCGGTGCTGTGCCGACACGAGCACGGGGTCAGTGCTGGTGCTCGTCCTCGTCCTCCTCGGGCTTATCGGCCACGAGGGTCTCGGTGGTGAGCACGAGCGCGGCGATCGAGGCCGCGTTGGCCAGGGCCGAACGCGTCACCTTGACCGGGTCGATCACACCGTCGGACAGCAGATCGCCGTACACGCCAGTCTTGGCGTTGAAGCCGTGGTTCGGCTCCATCTCGGCCACACGCGAGACGACGACGAAGCCGTCCTCACCGGCGTTCTGGGCGATCCAGCGCAGCGGCTGCTTGAGGGCCTTGCGCACGATCTCCACGCCCACGACGGCGTCACCGGTCAGGGCCGTGACGTCGGCGTCCTCGTCCAGCACGGACAGGGCGTTGATCAGGGCGGTGCCGCCGCCGGCGACGATGCCCTCCTCGAGCGCGGCACGGGTCGAGGACACGGCGTCCTCGATCCGGTGCTTGCGCTCCTTGAGCTCGACCTCGGTCGCAGCGCCCACGCGGATCACGCCGATGCCGCCGGCGAGCTTGGCCAGGCGCTCCTGGAGCTTCTCCCGGTCCCAGTCGGAGTCGGTGGCGGCCGCCTCGGCCTTGATCTGCGCGACGCGGGCGTCGACGTCCTCGGCCTTGCCGCCGCCGTCGACGACGGTGGTCGAGTCCTTCGTGACGGTGACGCGGCGGGCGGTGCCCAGCACGTCGAGATCGGCCTGCTCGAGCTTCATGCCCAGGTCCGGGGAGACGACCTGCGCACCGGTGAGGATCGCCAGGTCCTGCATCATGGCCTTGCGGCGGTCGCCGAAGCCCGGGGCCTTGACGGCCACCACGTTCAGGGTGCCGCGCAGCTTGTTCACCACGAGGGTGGACAGGGCCTCGCCCTCGATGTCCTCGGCCACGATGAACAGCGGCTTGTTGGACTGCAGGACCTTCTCGAGCAGGGGCAGCAGCTCCTGCACGTTGGAGATCTTGCCGGAGTTCAGCAGCACGTGGGCGTCCTCCAGCACGGCCTCCTGACGCTCGGCGTCAGTGACCATGTAGGGCGAGAGAAAGCCCTTGTCGAACTGCATGCCCTCGGTGACGTCCAGCTCGGTCGAGGTGGTCGAGGACTCCTCGATCGTGATGACGCCGTCGGTGCCGACCGTGTCGAACGCGCGGGCCAGCAGCTCGCCGACCTCGTCGTTCTGGGCGGAGATCGCGGCCACGTGGGCGACCTCCGCGCCCTCGACGTCGCGGGCGTTCTCCTGCAGGCGGCGCTCGACGGCGGCCACGGCCGTCTCGATGCCCTTCTTGATCTCGTTCGGGGCGGCGCCTGCGGCCACCTGGCGCATGCCCTCGTTCACGAGGGCCTGGGCCAGCACGGTCGCGGTGGTGGTGCCGTCACCGGCGATGTCGTTGGTCTTGGTCGCGACCTCCTTGGCGAGCTGGGCGCCCATGTTCTCGTAGGGGTCGTCCAGCTCGACGTCGCGGGCGATGGTCACGCCGTCGTTGGTGATGGTGGGCGCGCCCCACGCCTTGTCCAGCACGACATTGCGGCCCTTGGGGCCGAGGGTCACCTTGACGGTGTCCGCGAGCTTGTCGATGCCGGCCTGCAGGGCGCGGCGGGCGTCGTCGTTGAACGTCAGCTGCTTGGCCATGGGTTCAACGCTCCTTTCGGGAAGAGGGGGTCAGCGGGACGTCGTGAGTCACTTCTCGACGACGGCCAGCACGTCGCGGGCCGAGAGGACGAGGTACTCCTCGCCGCCGACCTTCACCTCGGTGCCGCCGTACTTGGAGTAGAGGACGACGTCGCCTTCGGAGACGTCCACCGGCATGCGGGTGCCGTTCTCGGCGACGCGGCCCGGGCCCACGGCCACGACCTGCGCCTCCTGCGGCTTCTCCTTGGCGGTGTCCGGGATGACCAGGCCGGAGGCGGTGGTCTGCTCGGCCTCGAGCGGACGGACAACGATGCGATCCTCAAGGGGCTTGATGGCAACGGCCATGCTGCACTCTCCTTCGTGTCTGCCGCGCCGGTCTGGGCCGGCGCGATGCGGGATTGTCGTGCGCCACAGGTCTCGAAGCCCAACGTCGTCGCGGGTGCCGCCGGGCTCTTCCTTCAGGCATTGGCACCCGATGGTCCCGAGTGCCAAGACAAATCTAGCCCCGCTCCTGGCACTCGTTCAACACGAGTGCCAGGAGCGGGGCTCCGCCGTGAGCGGACGGGCGCGGGGCGCTCGCCCGTCCGGGCTCAGTAGTACACGGCCAGCGGCCCGTCGGGTCCCTCCACCACGGAGCAGGGCGTGTGGAAGATCCGCTCGAGCACATCGGGGCGCAGGATCTGCCGGGGCGTGCCGGTCTCGATGATCCGCCCGTCCCCCATGGCCACGATGCGGTCGGCGTAGCGGGCCGCGAAGTTGATGTCGTGCAGCACGATCACGACGGTGCGGCCCCATTCGTCGGCGGCGCGGCGCAGCTGGCGCATCATCTGCACCGACCGTTGCATGTCCAGGTTGTTCAGGGGCTCGTCGAGCAGCAGGTACTCCGTGTTCTGCGCGAGCACCATCGCCACGTAGGCGCGCTGGCGCTGACCACCGGAGAGCTGGTCGAGGTACCGGTTCTCGAGCGAGGTCAGACCGAAGAAGTCGATCGCTTCGGAGACGTACCGCTCGTCCTCGAGGGTCAGCCGGCCCTTGGAGTACGGGTAACGCCCGAAGCCGACGAGCTGGCGCACCGTCAGCCGCGTGATGAAGTGATTCTCCTGGCGCAGGATGGACAGGGTGCGGGCGATCTCACGCGAGGGCGTCGAGGTGATGTCCCGCCCGCCGACGCTGATCGAGCCGGCGTCCGCGTCCTGCAGCCGGCCCATCATGGTCAGCAGGGTGGACTTGCCGGCGCCGTTGGGTCCGACGAGCGCGGTCACTCCCCCGGCCGGCAGGTCGAGGTCGACCGGCCCGATGACGGTCTCGGCACTGTGGCGCTTGGTCACGCCCCGCAGCTGGATCACAGCCGCCCCTTTCTCATGACGACGAACAGGAACACGAGCCCGCCGACCAGCTCGATGATGACGGTGACCGCGCCGCCGGCGTAGAAGACGTGGCGCAGCACGAAATAGGCGGTGCTGAGCACGGCATAGCCCATCAACGCGGCCACAGGCAACACGAGGCGGTGGTCATAGGTGTCGGTCACCGCGTAGGCCAGGGTCGCCACCAAGAAGCCCAGGAACGTCATGGGCCCGACGAGCGCGGTGGTCATGGACATCAGCACCGAGACCAGCAGCAGCATCACCAGCATCTGCCGCCGATGGCGCAGCCCCAGAGTGATGGACACGTCGGCGCCCAGGCCCACCACGTTCAGCCGTCGGGCCGAGAGCAGCAGCGCGGTGCACGTGATCGCCACGATCGGCGCGGCCACCGGCAGCAGTTCCTCGGAAGCGTTGGAGATGTTGCCGAACAGGCGGGCGCTGAGCACGTCGAACGAGTTCGGGTCGAGCAGGCGCTGCAGGAAGGAGCTGATCGCGGCCAGACCGCCGCCGAGCACCACGCCCACCAGCAGCAACAGGTGCATGCTGCCGTAGGGCCGAGTGAGCAGCCACGTGTACAGGGCGGTGGCCAGGGCCACCATGAACACGGCCTGCGCGAGGAAGGGGCCGACGCCGGTCACCGCCGAGACTCCCGCCGCGCCCAGCACGAACACGGCCACGGTCTGCACCGCGATGTACAGGGCTTCGAAGCCCATGATCGAGGGCGTGATGATCCGGTTGTTCGTCACGGTGTGGAAGGTGACGGTCGCGAAGGCGTGGCACAGCGCGACCAGGCCGATCACGGCGATCGACCCGATGCGCATCTGCACGATCATCCAGAAGCCGCGGGATCCGGGCTCGGCTTTGTTCCCCCACAGCAGGATGCCGGCGGTCGAGGCCAGGCACACCAGCACCAGGGCCGCGACGAGCACCAGGTGGCGACGTCGGGCCGCGGGCGTCACGAAGGGTCCGGAGCGGCGGGACGACTCGGCCTGCTCGCGTGCGTGCTCGTCCGGTGCCGGGGCGAGGCCCGGGCGCGCGGGGGCGGCGGTGGGCTCAGCCATGCTTGGCCCTCCGCAGCAGCAGGGCGAGGAACGCGGCGGCGCCGACGACGCCGAGGATCAGGGAGATCGGCACTTCGAAGGGCGCGATGATCGTGCGTCCGATCAGGTCGCAGACGATGACGACCCAGACGCCGGCCATGCAGACCCAGGGCAGGTTGGTGCGCAGGTTGTCGCCGCGGATCATCGAGACGATGTTCGGCACCACCAGGCCGAGGAACGGCAGGGCGCCGATGACCACGGTGACGACGCCGGTGGCCAATGAGACCATCGCGACGCCGGTGAACACGACCGCGGTGTAGTTCAGGCCCACCGAGGTGGCGATGTCTTTGCCGAGCCCGGCCACCGTGAACCGGTCGGCGATCAGGAAGGCGAGCACGCCGACGACCAGCACGAGGAAGAGCAGCTCGTAGCGGCCGCGCACAACCCCCGTGAAGGAGCCGGCGAACCACGTGCCCAGCTGCTGGAGCATGTTCGTCTCGAGCGCGAGGAACGTCGAGGCCGAGCCGACGACGGCGCCGAGCATGATGCCGACGATCGGCACGATCAGCGAGGACTGCAGGCGCACCCGGCGCAGGAAGAGGAAGAAGACGAGCGTGCCGATGAACGCGAAGAGCACCGCACCGACCATGCGTCCGACGAGAGTGGCGCCCGGGAACAGGATCATCGTCGTGAGCAGGCCGAGGCCGGCCCACTCGGTGGTGCCCGTCGTGGTGGGCTCGACGAACCGGTTCTGCGTCATCAGCTGCATGATCAGGCCGGACAGGGCCATCACGGCGCCGGCGAGCACGAGCGCGACCGTACGGGGGATGCGCGTGATCGCGAACATCTCCCAGCCGTCGGCGGCACCGGCGACGTCGTACACGCCCACGAACAGGGACGCGACGGCGAGCGCGAGGGTGACCGCGGCGCCGATCAGCAGGGGCCAGGTGCGCTGCCACCGGGTGCGCTCAGGGCGCAGGACGGCGGAGGGCACCCAGCACACGCGCTCGCCCGGCGCGGCCTCCGAGCTGGAGGCCGGCCGGGCGGGGCCGTGCGAGCGGTGGTCCTGGGCCGCGCCGGAGCGGTCGGCGCGGCCCAGGACGTCGCCATCAGGGGCGTACGTGGAGACGCCGGAGGTCACTGGGCTCCTTCGAATGCATCGGCCAGGTCGTTGAAGAGCTTCGTGTGGTTCTGGATGTCCTCGGCCACGTAGAAGTCGTCGGGCAGGTAGACGATCTGGCCCTTCTTGACGGCGGTGACGTCCTGCAGCGCCTCGGACTTCTCGATGACTTCGTCGGCGGAGGCGGAGTCCTCGCCGATCGCTGCGTCGCGGTCCATGACGATCAGCCAGTCCGGGTTCGCCTTGGCGATGGCCTCCACGGAGATGTCGTCGCCCTGGTGGTCGTTGGAGCCCTGCTGGTCGATGGCCGGCTTCAGGTCCAGGATGTCGAACAGCGGACCGATCGAGCGGCCGTTGCCGGGAGCGACGTAGGTGGTGTTGCCGCCGGTGACCATCAGGCCCATGACGGTGTCCTCGCCGTTGTAGGCCTCCTTGGCCCGGGCGATCGAGTCGTCGAGCTCCGTATTGAGCTGCTTCGCCTCGTCCTCGTGGCCGGTGGCCTCGCCCAGCAGCGTCGTGAGCTCCTTGAGCCCCTTGTCGACGCGCTTGTCCTCGGGCTTGAAGTCCGTGTCGACGATCGCGGCGTCGCCGGTCAGCTCGTCAATCTCGCCCTTGCGCTCGGCGAAGCGCTGGCCGTTGATGACCACATCCGGCTCGGCGGTCACGAAGGCCTCCATGTCCGGCTCCTTGTGGTTGCCGATGTCGGTGACCTTCTCGTCCTTGACGTAGGAGACCTCCCCCTCGCCCTCGTACATGATCTGCTTGGGGGCCGCGGAGAGCTCGACGCCCCACTCGTCGAGGGTGCGGAAGGAGCGGTTGTCGGTCGCGATGACCGAGTCGACCTCCTCGGGGATCTGCACGGTCGCCCCGGACATGTCGGTGACCTCAGCGCCCACGGCGACGCCGCCGTCAGCGCTGCCGGAGCCGGAGGCCGGGGAGTCGCCGCCGTCCGAGGATGCCCCGGTCCCGCACGCGGTGAGCAGCAGCAGTGAGGCGACGGACAGGGACGCGGCGCGGGTGGCGCGGGAGCGAAGTGCCATGAGTGGGTCCTAGGGGTCGGGGCGGCGGACGGGCCGCATTCGTCGAGGATGGCAGGCGCGGGTCCGTCGTGTCGGTCAGCGCGTCGCCGATCGACAGGGCGCCGATCGACACGGTGCCGGGCGGCTGACTAAGGACAGCCTCACCTGCCGCGATTACCGTACATGAATGTTCCCTAATGGAGAAACGCGGCGTCACACACCGCCGAGGGGCGTGACCTCGAGCGCCACGCGGCGCTCGCCCACCCGGGCCAGCACGAGCGTGGCGTGCGCTCCCGCCCGGCCGGCCCCGCGCGTCTTCCCCGGCTTCGGCAGCAGCTGCGCGCGCAGCTTCTCCGGGGTCACATCGACGCCGCGCTTCTTCACGTCGAGGCGCGTGAGCGCCCGCTCGCGCGCCCACCGGCGCAGGACCTTGACGTCGAGCGGGTGCACCGCCTCGACCCGGAAGCCGTGCGCGAGCGGGACGGCCGGGTCCCTGCCGCCCGGCGCCCCGGCCGGGTCCTGGGACTCGGCGGGCGCCGGGAGGGCCTCCTCGGCGATCAGATACGCCAGGTGCTCATCGAGCAGGCGCACGCGCACGCCGTGCTGATCGGACCACCACCCCGCCAGGTCCGTGACGAGCCCGGCCCGCACGATGGCCCCGTCGGGTTCGTAGAGCACGGCCCCGGGCAGCTCGTCGAGGCCGGCCTGGCCCACGGCGGCCAGTTCCGGCGACGCCCCGGCCGCAGCGGCGCTGATGAGCTCGCGCGCTCCCTCCGCCGTTGCGGCGGCGGGCAGCACATGCGCCGCGCGACGCACGTCGGCACGGGCCAGCGAGCCCAGGTACAGGGCGACCTCCGTGACGTCCCCGCCGACCGAGGTCCAGCACGCTTCCGCCCCCGTCGGGACGTGCTCGTGCGGCAGTCCGGGGCCGAGCTTCACCGCGACGGGGCGGCCGGCCTCGGCCAGACCCGTCACGACGGACAGCGGCGGGGAGAAGGCCTCGGGATCGAACACACGGGAGGAGCCGCGCACCCCCGCACCAGGCCCGCCGATCTGCCGGCGGGCGGGATCGAACCAGAGGGCGTCGACCTCGTCGGCATGCTCGCGCGCCCAGGCCACAGCATCGCCGGTCACGACACGCACGCCGGGACGGTCGGCGAGGTTGTGGGCGGCGGCCGCGGCCACAACGGGATCGCGTTCGACGGCGGTCACCTCAAGCCCCGCGTCGGCGAACGCCAGGGCGTCGGCGCCGATGCCGCAGCCCAGGTCGGCGACGTGCCGCACTCCCGCGGCCACCAGACGACGGGCATGCTGGACGGCCACGACGCGGCGGGTGGCCTGCTCGACGCCGTCGCGGGTGAGCAGCATCGCGCCGGCCGCCTCGCCGAGCTTCGAGCGGGCGCGGTGGCGCAGAGCCAACTGGGTCAGCACGGCGGCGACGAGCCCCGGCTCGTGTCCGGCTGCGCGCAGCCGCCCGGACAGGGCCAGGGGGTCCGCGACGGCCCGGTCTTCGTCGTCACGGCCGAGCGAGTCGAGCAGGGCAAGCCCGGCGGGCTCGAGCACGGGGGCCAGCTCGGTGGCGTCGCGGCGTGACGCGGCGGCGGAGGGGCGGTCGGCGGTGTCGCGCGGCATGCTCGCCAGCCTATGCCGGCACCGCCGTGTCATGCCCGTCACTCGACCGGGTCGACGTGACGAACCCGCCCGGCCCGCGGCGGTGCGCGACCGTAGAATGCCACGCATGAGTGCTGCCTTCGAGAAGTCCGCCCAGTCGACGCTCGGCATCGAGTGGGAGCTCGCGCTCGTCGATGCCGACACCGGCGATCTGCGCGCCGAGGCCCCCGAGGTGCTCGCTGCGGCCAATGCGGCGGCGGGTCTGGCCCCGGATGAGGACAACCCCCACGTCACGGCGGAGCTGCTGCTCAACACCGTCGAGCTGGTGACGGGTGTGCACCAGAACGTGCCCTCCGCGGCCGAAGAGCTGCGGCGGATCGCCGCGGACGTGCTGGGCGCAGCTGAGCAGCGCGGGCTGCACCTCTACTGCCAGGGCTCCCACCCGTTCGCCGAGCCGTACCTGCAGCCGGTCACGGACAAGGAGCGGTACGGGAAGATGGTCGAGCTGACCCAGTACTGGGGCCGGCAGATGCTGATCTTCGGGGTGCACGTGCACGTGGGGGTCGACGACGTCTCGAAGGCCATGCCGATGGTCAATCACCTGGTGAACCGGTTCCCGCATCTGCTCGCGCTCTCCGCGTCATCGCCGTTCTGGGCGGGGTTGGACACCGGATACCAGTCCCAGCGCACGCAGGTGTTCCAGCAGCTGCCGACGGCGGGGCTGCCCCACCAGTTCGAGGACTACGCCGAGTTCGAGCACTGCATCGCCCAGATGGTGAAGGTCGGCATGGTCGAGGACGCCACCGAGTGCCGCTGGGACGTGCGCGCCGTGCCGCGGCTGGGCACAGTGGAGATGCGGGTGTGCGACGGCATGGCCACGATCGAGGAGATCGCCTCCGTCGCCGCGCTCACCCAGTGCCTGGTGCACGACATGTCCGCGCGGCTCGACCGCGGCGGCGACGCCCCGGAGATCCTGCCCGAGTGGTACGCGCAGGAGAACAAGTGGCGGGCCGCCCGCTACGGCCTCGACGCGCGCGTGATCATCGACGGCAAGGGCAACGACGTGGCCGTCGGCGAGCACCTGGCCGACGAGCTGGACCGGCTCGCCCCCGTGGCTCGCGAGCTCGGCTGCGAGGCCGAGCTGGACCACGTGCACCAGATGATGCGCGATGGCGGCGCCGCACAGCGTCAGCGGCGCGTCGAGCAGGAGGCGGCCTCAGTGCCGCCGGCCGAGGGCCAATCCCCCGACGACGGCGTCGCACCCCTGCGCGCCGTGGTCAAGGACTCTGCGGCGCGGACGCGCGAGTCGCTGCGGGGCGGGTGAGGGGCTCACGTTCGCGAAGCTTCTCGCCCTAGCGACACCACCATCGATCGATCGCCCGCGCTTCTCCAATAAGCTGCACGACCAATTCGCCAGTGCCCTGCAAGCATGAAAGTCTCTTGCGAGCGCCGACAAAGAACCGGAATCATAAGCGAAGGAATGCATACACCCTAACAGCGACAATGATTACAGCCAGATAAACCAAGTTCTGCAGAAACAGAACAACTGAGGCCGGGTAAACCGAGAACCAACCCAGAGCGGCGGCATTAAACGTGGTCATTGCCGAGAACGACCATGGTCCGATAGACCTTCTCACTCCCAACAGGAGTAAAGGAACCAGTGCCAGCGAAAAATACAGAATAATCATTCCCCGGACACCAACCAACACATAAGCGGTGGCCACCGGCAGAAACGTGGCAGACGACGTCTCGGCCCCCCCTAGGAGCTCCGTGTTGATCAACATTCCCGTGTTCAACGGCGGACGGTCCGGGTCAAACACTCGAGGGACAAGCCCATATCGAAAGACTTCCCAACCGGTGACCTGGCCAATGTCCTGCCCCGCAGTAAGCTCAGCAGCATCCGCGACCTGCAGGTCATACCTGAGGCGATCGTATGCGGAAACCTCCTGGCTAACCTCAACTCCCTGGTCCGCACGCGCCTCGTTCCGTACTGCATAGAGAGCAGGCCACGCAACGAGGACAAGCAAGAGAATCAAGACGGTCGTCCGCACTCGCAGCAAGCCAACGAACAGCAAGCTCACGACCATGACCACCACGAACTTGAACGCCGGCGCCGTCACAGCGAGCATCACGGCATGGACGAATGCAACGGCAGTTGCACTGATCAAAGTCCACCAAAATGCGCGCTTGCTCACGGCCCCCATTGCACGAGCCCAAATCACCAGGCCCAATCCAACGACGTCCATACCGGCTGCGAGCGCAGCGATAGAGGCAACCGCACCAGCAGCCCCCGCCTCACCTCCGGCCACCTGACTCTCAATCGTGCCGACACCCGCCTGCGCGCCGACGATCTTTGCTAAGGAAGCAAGCACTAGCGTCAACAGACCCACTCGCCATGCGGCACGTGACACCCACGGCGACACAGTCCTCTGAGCGGCAATGAGTCTCTCGAAACGCGTTCCCCGGGCGCCAAAAAACCACGAGAGGATCTTCACGAGAATCTCGCCAAGGATTGAGGCACCCATCGCTATCAAGTAGATCTTGACGATGAATCCAGTGTGCTCATTGCCAAAAATAAGCGCTGGCAGAATAATAAGTACGGAAAATGGAGCTACAACGGAAAAGGTGACAGGATACTCACGAACAAATCCTGCAAGACGGGACCTCACGACGAGACGGCGCGGCATACGCCGGCCCTTATTCACCTCAGGTATGGAATCGACTTCAACGGCCATCTTCACATACCTCTTCGATAGAAAATTCCCGCATCAGAAGTCCAATGTCACCTGACCTATAGGCTTGACGAATCTGCAGGTCATTTGCGCTCTCTTGCACGTTCGATGACAACAACGTCGTTCTCTGCGTCGACATCACCGTCGAGTAGTTCTGCGGAGCTGAGCGGACCTGCCGGACGCGGACTCCTGCGCGCATCGCGACCCAGTTCAGCCACACGTCATCCGCCTTCGGCGCGACATCTTGGAAGCGTTCGCCCTCGCGCACGAGCGCCCGCTGCATCCCGATAGGGTAAAGCACACCGGACACTCCCGTGAGGAAGTTCAGGTGCGACGGCTCGGTGGTTCGGCACGGCTCCCACGAATTGTATGGACGGATCTCGGGGCGCCCAGCCACACTCGTCACACCAATGCGGTGGCAGCGGTGAGCGATGATGTCGCCCGGATGCCGATCCGAGGCTGCACGCAGGTCCTCTAGCCAGGTCCTCGGATAGATCACGTCGTCATCCGCCGTCACCAGACGCTCCTGAGACTCCGGATTGGCGCAGAGATAGGGATAGTACTTCGTGTGCGGGCCGTATCGACCCGCCGATTCGACAATCTCCACCCCGCGGTCCACCATCCGCTGCAGCCCCTGGGGCAGCTCGTCGGGCAGCGGACTGTCCAGCGCGAGGACGAGTCGACTCGGACGGACGGTGCCCTGAGCGATCGACTGGATCGTCAGGTGAACGGTCTCGAGGCGTTCACCGTGCGTCGTCATGCTCACGACGACCCCGCTCGCAGGGTCGACCACCGATCTGGCACTGTGCGCCGCGTTCCACTTCAAGCGGGCGTAGTTGACCGGAAGCTGGACACGGCGCACAACGGCCCGGAGCAGTCGGTCTGGCGAGAGTCGGAACTCTCCGCGGGCGTCTCGCAGCTTCATCTCGTCTCCTCGGTGTCACGCCGGTGGGCGAGCTTGCGTCGTACATCGTGGGTGAGGGAACGCACATGCTCTCGCACGGCGCCCAGCCACGTGCTTCGGTGTGCGGCCATGCCGGGCTCATCCGCTCTGGACGCGGAGGCCAAGGCCTCGGCGACCGTCACGGCGGCCGGCACCCCCACAGTCTGCGGGGCAGGCCGACAGATCTGATCGACGAGCTCGAGTCCGCGGTACTGCCTTCCGAAGAATGCGGCGATCTTCGGTGCATAGATGATCGGATAGATCGGCACGCCGAGGTTCGACCAGATCGCGCTCGCATGCAGCTTCATCGACACGGCCACGTCCACGTCTCGCATCGCCTCGACGAATTCGAGCAGATTAGCGGACGAATACGTGGTGACTCTCGTCTCAAGCGACTCTCCGAGACGCTGCGCCGTGCGACGGCTCGCCTCGACGTCAATGCCGTCGCCGTGCTTAGACTCGAGGACGAAGATCTCGGCTCGGTCGCAGTCGTGGCGCTTCGCCGCCTCGAGCAGGAAGTCACACAGAACGTCCTGGCCCAGCCCGGGCCACTCCCGGAGGCTGACCCCCAGAGTCCCGCCGCCGGGCCGGCCCTGCCCGTCACGCCGGGGAACGAGTTCTCCGAGGAAGGCCTCATCGACGAAGTCCTCGCCCCGCTCGACGTCCCATCCCCAGCCCGCAACCATGTCGCGGGAGTCGTCGTCGCGGACATGCAGCTCATGGAAGGGCGAGGCCTGACGTCCGAACTTCTCCTGCCAACGTCGGCTCAGCGGGCCGAATCCGAGCCCGACGCCGACTACGCGCGTGTTCGAGCCCTTCAACGGCAGGAAGCCGAGCCAATGGTAGGGCCGCTGTGGATGATGCGACGTCTGGAAGAGCCCGCCGCCGCCGACGAAGACGACGTCTCGGTCGTCGAACACCCGGTGCCGTGAGGGCAATACCTCGCGGTACTCGTATTCGCGTCGTTCCAACGCCTCCGGGAGCGAGAGCCTGGACCGAAGCTGCGCCCAGTCCAACGGACAATCGAATCCGAGGTAGGCCACCTCCGTCTCCGGATCCGCCTGGGCGATGGCCCGGAGCAGCGCCAACAGGATCAGGTCGTCACCGAGGTTTCCTGCCTCACCCAGCGAGACAATGCCTGCTTTCACGGTCATGCTCCTCTCCTGGCCAACTGGACGTAGCTGGTCCACCACACAGCGAATGTCAGAGCGCTCGCAATCAGCGTGCCCCACGCGGCGCCGAACGGGCCCCATAGGATCCCACCCCCGACGATCAGCCCCAGCCGCACGGGGGACATCACCAGCCGGATCAGCAGCGTGCGGCGGTGGGCGCCCATGCTGCGATGCCCGGCGAACGCGACCGTGCTGGTCAACGATATCAGCGCCTCCGCCGAGAGTACGGGCAGCACCATGGCGGTCAGCGGCCACGTCTCGCCAAGCAACATGCGCCCCCAGGGGTCGGGGATGAAGTTGATCAGCACAAGCAGCGGAAGCGCCAACAGCGCCATCGCAGCAATGAGGTGTACGGCGGGCTTCAGCCCCTGCTGCTCTTTCCGACCACGGGAGAGGTATGGAATCACCAGGGAACGGCCGGAAACGACGAACGTTGTCACTGGTCCGAGCATCGTGCCGCTGCCACGGATCGCCGCATTGGCTCCCGGAGCCGCCCAAGCGCCGAGCCCGAAGGTCGAGAGCTGCGTGGTGCCGGCTCCGAGCAGATGGTCCGCGCCGTACGACATCGCCACCGGCGCGGGCACAATGTCACGCCGCAGCCGGGGCAGGAAGTAGATCCCCTGGATCGCCGTGAACACGTACCCGGCCAGAACCGCTCCCGCGCTCCAGACGACGAACAGCAGGACCGGGTCCTGGCGGACGGCCGGTACAGCGAATCCAGCGAGGAACAGGGCCAGCCGCAGACCTTCCTGGCCGATCGCCAAGGTCGGACGTCCGAACGCCGTCGCGGCGAACTTGCTGAACTCGCCCAGGCTCAGTCCGTGCGCGGCCAGGCCCACGCACACGAGGAATGGGTTGCCAACGAGCAGCCCCACCAGGAGCGAAATACTCCCCAGAGCCGTGCCCCACAGGGCCACCGGCTGCCCGGCATGCCGGAGGACAGCCTGCCCGGGCAGGTCTGCGGCGACCGGTTCGGACACCATGGCACGGGTAAGTCCCACGATGAGCAGGTACGCCGCAAAACCCACGGCGAACTCCGCGACTTGCCCGACGGACGACTCTCGTGCGATGCCGACCGATAGTAGGAAACCCGTGGTGCTGGCGAAACCGGTGCTGATCAGTGCGCTGTAGGCACGTCCGCTCGAGACAACTCGTCTAAGGAACGAACCGAATCCTCCGTCGTTCACCGACGAGTCACCCCCAGACGATCGCGCCGGCGGCGGGTCGACTCGTTCGCGTCACCGACGGATCCCGTGGCGCAGGTGATGCGTTCCCGTCATCGTGCGGATGAAGTTGACCACGCGACGCGACGAGTCGTGGATCGTGTAGTCGTTCGGGATCGTCGTGCGGCCGTCCTCCCGGAAATCCTCGATCGCGATGCGGACCGAATCGACAACATCGGCCGGGTTCAGCCCCGTCGCGATGATCGCGCCGGTGTCGATCGCCTCTGGCCGCTCGATCGCGTCGCGCAGCGTGATCGCCGGGAACCCGAGCATGGAGGACTCCTCGGAAATGGTGCCCGAATCGGAGATCACGCAGCGGGCGTTGAGCTGCAGCTTGTTGTAGTCGTGGAAGCCCAGCGGCTCGTGCAGGCGGATCGAGCTGTCCGCAGAGAGGTCGAACTGCTCCAAGCGCTTGCGGGTGCGCGGGTGGGTCGAGACGAGGAAGGGCACGCCCTGGTCCGCCGCGACGGCCTTGAGCGATTCGAGCACTTGTTCCAGGCGGTCGGCGCGGTCCACGTTCTCCTCGCGATGCACGCTGGCCAACAAGTACTCCCCCGGCGTCAGGTCGAGGCGCTCAAGCACATCGGAGGCCTCGATCTGCTCACGGTAGGAGTTCAGCACCTCGAGCATCGGCGAACCCATGACCATCACGTCGCGCGGGTGCATCCCCTCGGCCAGAAGATTGCGCCGAGAGTGTTCTGTATAGGTCAGGTTGTAATCCGAGACGTGGTCCACAAGGTGACGGTTGATCTCCTCCGGCACGTTCGGGTCGAACGAACGATTGCCCGCCTCCAGGTGGAACACCGGCAGCTTCATGCGCTTGCCCATGATGGCTGAGACGCAGCTGTTGGTGTCGCCGAGCACGACCATCGCATCCGGCTTCTCCTCGAGGATGACCTTCTCGGTGCCCTTGAGCACGTCACCCAGCACGTTCCCGAGCGAGGAGGTGTCGGCCTCCAGAAAGTGGTCGGGAGCGCGCAGGCCCAGGTCGTCGAAGAACACCTGGTTCAGCGAGTGGTCGTAGTTCTGGCCGGTGTGCACCAGGACGTGGTCCGTGTGCTTCTCCAGGCGCTTGATCACGCACGCGAGTCGGATGATCTCGGGCCGCGTGCCGACCACGGTCATGACCTTGAGTCGGCCGGACGTCGGGTTCTGCTGACCGGTCATGGTCACACCACCTCGGGAATCGTGTCGGGGTTCGTGGGGTCGAAGATGTCGTTGGTCCAGAACGCCGTGTACAGCGTGCCGGAGCCGATGTTCGTGATGTTGTGCGAGACGAAGGTCGGCATGTCGACCGACTGGGGCTCGTCGCCGCTGACCCGGAAAACGTGCTTCTCGTCCGTGCCCAACTTGCGCAGCGCGATCTCGGCCTCACCGGCCAGCACCGTGAAGCGTTCGACCTTGCGGCGGTGGTAGTGGTCGCCGCGCGTGATCCCGGGCTCGGTGGTTGAGAACGAGGTCTGGCCCGTGCCTCCCCGGCTGCGCACGATCTCGAAGAACGAACCGCGCTGATCGGCGTGACGCGTGATCGGCAAGGGCAGTCCCTCGGGGTACAGGAACGAGCGGTACGTATTGAACAGGTCGCGGTCGAAGCGCGTGGCCAGGTCTGGGAACTCGGTCTTGGCATAGGTCCCGGCCATCGACTGCAGACGATCGCGGAGCCCGGAGACGGTCTCCTGCACGGTCAGCTCCCCCATACCCGCAGGGTCGACCGCGCCGATCAGCAGATCGGCGGCGTCCTGCGCGTGCAGGAGGGTGAGCTCCTTGTCATCGGTCACCTCGGGCGCCTGACCCGTGGCGATCAGATGGCAGAACGTTGCGGTGACCGAGTTGTAGAAGGGTCGACCGAACTCGCCGAAGAGGTTGGGCAGCAGGATGTCCTGCATGTGCGCTCCCACCGTCTCGGCGGCGTCGGAGACGATGCGGCCCGCCTCCCGCTTGGCCTCGCCGTACACCGTGTCCGTCGCAGCGTGAGTGCTGTTCGCGAAGACCACCCGGGCAGGAGGGTTCTCCGCCGCCCGCAGCGCCTGGGCCACCTGCTGCGCGAACACGCGATTGCCGCGCGCCACCTGCTCGTGCTCGCCACGGTTCACCCCGGCGATGTGGATCAGCTGGTCGGCGCCGGCCACGAGTCGTGCAGCCTCGGCCGCGTCGTGGGCGTCGCCGACCGCGAAGGAACGCACCTCGTGGCCGTGCTCCTGGAGCGCGGCACGGACGTGGAAGCCGAGGAATCCCCCAGCACCGGTCAGGACGAACGTGGCCATGGGTCAGTTCCTCTCAGTCGGAAGGCCGGCGGCGTCGAGCTCGCGCCGCACCTCGGGAAGCGTGAGCAACAGGTCCTCGACCTCGGACACCGTCATGCGCTCCACGGTATGCGAGTCGTAGTCGTCGTACATGACCTGCCGCTTGTCCCCCTCCTCCACGTAGGGACCGTAGTTCAGATCCCGGGCGTCCGCCTTGATGCGGAAGTAGTCACCCATATCCTCGGCCCGGGCCAGCTCCTCCTGGGAAGCCAGTGCCTCGGAGACTTTCTCCGCATGCCGCGTGCCGATCACATCGATCGACACGTCCGCCTGGAAGAGGTTGATGACCGCCTGCGCCAGATCCTTGATGGTGCACGAGGGGGACTTCCGGATGAACAGGTCGCCCTGGTCGGCGTGCTCCCACGCGAACTCCACGAGGGAGACCGAATTCGCCAGCGACATCATGAACCGCGTCATCTCCGGGTTCGTGACGGTCAGGTTCTTGCCCGCCTTGAGCTGGCGGATGAACAGCGGGATCACCGAGCCCCGCGAGTACATCACGTTGCCATAGCGCACGCACGAAACGGTGGTGTCCGCCGAGCGGTTGTTCAGGCCGAAGGACAGCGCAACCTTTTCCATCATCGCCTTGGACATGCCCATCGCGTTGACGGGATAGACCGCCTTGTCCGTGGAGAGGCACACCACAGATTCCACACCGGCGAAGTCCGCCGCGCGCACGACGTTCTCCGAGCCGACGATGTTCGTACGCACCGCCTCCATGGGAAAGAACTCGCACGACGGGACCTGCTTCAGTGCCGCAGCATGGAAGATGTAGTTGACGTCGCGCACCGCACGCTCGACCGAGGTGTAGTCACGGATGTCACCGACGTAGAAGCGCAGGCGCGAGTCGGCAAGGTCATGGCGCATCTGGTCCTGCTTGGCCTCGTCGCGACTGAGGATGCGGATCTCCTCGATGTCGTCCCGCTCGAGCATGCGGCGGGTGACGGTGTGGCCGAAGGAGCCGGTTCCACCGGTGATGAGAATCGTGCGGCCGGGGGTGGTCATGCGTGTGCTCCCTGAAGGTTGAAGGTGGTCTCGTCGTGGTCTTGGGACCCGCGGTGGGCCTGACGGGGTCAGTCGCGGAGGACAGCGACGGCCGTCCTGGCCAGGATCGCCAGGTCACCCGTGAAGCTGCGGTGTCGGACGTACTCGGCGTAAAGGCGGGCCTTCTGCGGCAGGAGCACCTCGACGTAGTGCTTTTCGGGGTCCTCCGCCGCGGCCAGTTCGTCCGCTTCGTTGCGAAACCGGATCGAGGCCGGATCAGTGATGCCCGGACGCACCGAGAGGATCTCGTCTCTCAGCTCGTCGGGCCACTGCGCCACGTACTCCGGGACCTCTGGCCGGGGCCCCACCAGTGACATAGCCCCGCGCAACACGTCATAGAACTGAGGCAGCTCGTCCAGCTTGGTCTTGCGGAGCACACGCCCAACGGCGGTCACACGTGCATCCCCGGACTGAGACACCGCCAGACCCGAGTGATCCGTACGCATGGTCCGGAACTTGTGGATGCGGAAGGGGGTGCCTTCCAACCCGATCCGCGTCTGGCTAAAGAGCACTGGACCGGGCGAGCTCAGCTTCACCGCCGCGCCTGCGGCGGCCATCACAGGGGCAGAAGCGAGTAGCGCGGCAGCCGAGACGCCTACGTCCAGGGCACGCTTGAGCGTCATGAGAGCACCGTCCGGACGGCCGCAATGACACGCTCGACCTGTTCGTCGGTCATGGAAGAGAAGGCCGGCAGACTGACCGTGCGTTCGAACTGCGCGGTGGCGACGGGAAGCTCTTCCTGCCCTTCGGCGCAGTACTCGTTCCAGTACGGGTGCAGGTGCAACGGGATGAAGTGCACAGAGGTGCCAATCCCCTGCTCACTCATCCGCTCGATGAACTGGTCGCGGTGCATGCCGGCACCGTCGTCGTCGATTCGCGTGACGAAGAGGTGCCACGCGTGCGCCTCGGGCTCCTCATGCCATTGCGGAAGCTCGATCGGCAGGTCCGCGAGAGCCCGCGTATAACGCTGCGCTATGCTGCGACGCTTGTCCCGCATCTCCACGGCTCGTGACAGCTGCACACGCCCAACGGCCGCGGCCGTGTCCGGCAGGTTGTATTTGAATCCGGGAGCCACCACCTCATACCGCCATGACGGCGTCTTCGACTGGTACCGGTTGAAGACGTCACGGCTGATGCCGTGCAGCCGCATGGTGCGCATCCGGGCGGCCAGGTCCGCGTCCTTCACCATGACCATGCCGCCCTCGCCCGTGGTGATGGTCTTGGTCGCATAGAAGCTGAACACGACCGCGTCTGAGCTGGAGTTGCCAACGTATGCGCCGGCCGAGCGAACGGGGAACGCATGCGCCGCGTCCTCGATCACCTTCAACCGGTGACGGGATGCGAAATCCGCCAGTGCGTGGCCGTCCACCGGCAGGCCTGCGAAATGCACCGGCATGATGGCGACCGTCTTCTCCGACACCCGTCGCTCCGCATCGGCGAAGTCGATGTTCAGGGTCACCGGATCGACATCGACCAGCACCGGCCGGGCACCCATGTAGCGGACGACTTCGGCGGTCGAGGTGAACGTCCAGGCGGGGACGAGGACCTCATCGCCGGGTCCGACACCAAGCGCCTCGACCGCCAGGTGCAGCCCCGCGGTCGCCGAGTTCACCGCAATGCACTGCAGCTCGTCGTCCCCCTCCAGGAATGCGGCCATCTCCTTCTCGAACGCGGCCGCGTTCGGCCCAGTGGTCAGCCACCCGGATCGGACCGTCTCCGCAACAGCCTCGACTTCGGCCTCTGTGATGTCCGGCAGCGCGAACGGAAGGAAGGGCTCGTTCTGGTACTCAGGCATGCGTGCTCCTCGAATGGTCGGGCGCGGGGGAATCCAGGCGCTTCTCATAACGGTACATACGGCGTCCCTGCGGGGTGGTGTACTCCGATTCCACGGTCCAGCCACTGCGCCGGTAGAAAGCGTTGACTGCGTCATTCGCGTCAGCGTCGGTCGTGAGCATCGCGTGTGTGCGGCCCGAGCGAACGACCTGCTCGCACCAGCGTTCGAGGAGTCGACGTCCTGTGCCCGTGCCCTGCGCCTCGGGTGCCACGCAAATCGAGCTGAGCAGAGCAGCATCGGCTGGCGGACGTTCAGACGTCCCACCCCGATAAGCCAGTCCCGCCAGGAGACGGGGGGCCTTCCGAGGGTCCTTCGCCACGATCCCGGCGCTGCGCAGACCGAAACCCAGCAGACGCCGCTTCAGCAGGCGGGAGAAGAATCCCTCGGGGTTCCGGCTGCCCACGGCCACCCCGAGCAGGCGCTGGTCCTCGTCCTCGATGATGGTCGTCACGGCGTCAGGGTCCTGCAGGAAACCGCTGTAGAACTCACGGAGGAACCCCTCCCCAAGCGAGGAGAGAAAGAAATCCGGGAACGCTGCCTTGTGCAGTGCAGCTGCCGCCCTCACGTGCCTGCGACGCAGCGGCCCGGTGCGAACGTCCGCCACCTCGGCAGCTGCCGTGCCGAGCCGGCTCCGCCCCACGATCTGCGCCAGCAGACCTTCGATCTGGTCCGTCACGCGATCCACACTGAAATTCTCGGAGTAGGCACGTGCAGCGTTCACGCCCCATTGTGCGAGGCCGTCGCGCCCCTCAGCAACGAGCCGATCCAGCCCCGCGCGGATCGACGAGACGGAGGACTGCTCCACACCGAAGCCCGCGTGCGCGGCCTCCACCAGGGCGACAACGTCGCCGCTGGCGGCCACCATCGCTGGCTTACCCGCCGCGAGCGTCGCCTGCGTCTTACTCGGGATCGTGTACGGGGTGAGCGGGTCCTCCGAAAGGCTGATGTAACACACGTCCGCCGTCGCCATGAGATCCGGCATCTCCGCAGGGTCACGACGTCCGAGAAAGCGCACCGCAGGAACCGAATCGGCAGCGGCACGCAGCGTGTCGGCCTCAGTTCCCCCGCCCGCCAACAGGCACACGAGGTGGTTCGGATCGACCCCGCGGCAGGCCTCGACCAGGCCGTCCAGGCCCTGGGCCGCACCCATCGAACCTGCGTAGAGCAGGACCACCGTCTCCGGAGCGATCCCCAGCTCGGCACGAATGTCCCGCCCCGCAGACGCGAACACGTCTTCGTTGCCGGGCTTGGGAATATACGTGAGCTTGTCTCGCGGCACTCCACGCCGATGCAGGACGTCCACGACCGACGGTGCAATGGGCACAACGGCCTCCGAGGCCGCATACATGGCGTTCGTCCAGCGATGAAGCACGGCGGTGACTGCCTTGCCGACGCGCCCGCCGGGTCCGAATCCGGACGCGGTGAGCGTATCCGGCCACAGGTCGGCCACCTCGCTCACGACGGGCACCCCGTGGAGGTAGCGGGCTCGGAACATCGGAGCCGCGATCGTGATCGGCGAGTAGTTCACCCACACGACGTCGCAGTCCTTGAGTTCACCGGCGCCCAGAAGCGCGGATGTGACGGCGAAGGAGGCGTAGTTGAGCAGACGCCCCACCGTGCCGCTGCCGTGGGACGGGAACAGGGCTGTCCGCACGATCCGGACGCCATCGCGGTGCTCCACGGTGCGTGGGCGCATCGTGTAACCGGCGGCGAGTCGCCCGTCTGGATAGTTCGGGAAACCCGTCACGACAGTGACGTCGTGTCCGCGGGCAGCCAGCGCTCGCGCCATGAGACCGGGCAATGCTGCCGGACCGGGTTCCGGGTCGTACCACTGTGTCAGGATGCCGATCTTCATGCGTCTGGGTCGTCCTTCACAGAGCGGCTTCCTCGAGTCGGCTGTTCATCGATGCGCGCCCCGAACGCATCCTCCTCGAAGCCCATCCGCCGCAGCCACTCGACGCGGTCGAGGTTCTCCGGCGCGAGGACCTGCACGGAGGCATGCGAGATCTTCGGGTGTAGCGGACGTGCGTCCGATTCGCCCGCGCCGATCAGCTCCTCGTGCATCTTCTCGCCGTGGCGCAGACCGGTGAACTTGATGGCGATGTCCTTGCCGGACATCGCGATCATGCGCTCGGCGACGTCGAGGATCTTCACTGGTTCGCCCATGTCGAGGATCAGCACCTCGCCGGATGTGCCGATGGCCCCGGCCTGGATGACGAGGTGGCACGCTTCCGGGATGGTCATGAAGTAGCGCGTGACGTCCGGGTGGGTGACCGTCACCGTCTGCCCCCGACGGATGAGCTTGTGGAACGTGGGCAGCATCGAGCCGCGACTGCCGATCACGTTGCCGAAGCGAACCGAGATGTACGGCCGCCCCGTCTGCGTACCCATCCACGCCGTGAGCTTCTCCGCCACACGCTTGGAGTGGCCGAGGGCGGACGTCGGGTTGGCCGCCTTGTCCGTCGAGACATTGATGAACGTCTGCACGTCGACCCGCTGCGCGGCCCGCAACACGTTGAGCGTGCCGAGCACGTTCGTCTTCCACGCCTCATCGGGGTACTGCTCAAGCATCGGCAGGTGCTTCAGCGCGGCTGCGTGGTAGACGACATCCGGCCGGCGTTCCTCGAAGACCGCGGTGAGGGCGTCGTCGTCGCGGATATCCGCGAGCACGACGTCCCGGGTGTGGAGCAACCCGTGCCCTTCCGTCTCGAGCTGGGCCTCCTGCAGCAGCGTCTCGTCGCGGTCCAGCATGATCAGCTCCGCGGGAGCGAAGCGCTGGATCTGGCGGCAGAGCTCAGAACCGATCGAGCCGCCGGCGCCCGTCACCAACACCTTCTTGCCCGCGAGATACTCCGCGGCGTCCTCCACAGAGGTGTCGACCGTCTCGCGACCGATCAGGTCCTCGATCGACAGGTCACGCAGATCCGCGAGACCGGCATGGCCAGCCAGCTCCTTCGAGAGCTTCGGCAGCACCCGCACGTGCACACCCGCCTGGGCCGCAGCATCGGCGACCTTCTTGACCAGGTGATGGTCGGCCGCCGAGATGGCCACGACCAGCTGCGTGGCGCCGGTCCGCGTGACGACATCGTCCAGGTCACTCAGGGCACCGAGCACCGGTACGCCGCGCACGACGCGGTTGCGCAGCTGACGGTCGTCATCGAGCAACGCGACCGGACGGAAGCGCGAGTCGTCGTCGAGCTGCATGCGCCGCAGCAACTGATCGCCCAGAACGCCCGCGCCGTAGACGATCGTCGGCTCGGCGTGCTCGCCGGGGCCGTGGCGTCGCTCCTGCCGTATACGTTGGATGTATCGCACCCCCAGCATGAGCACGAGCGCAAGGGGTCCCGCGATCAGCATGAGGCTGCGCGGCACCTCCCACATGACGCCGACCGCCAGAAGCACCACGGTGACGAGGGCGGACACCATGAGCACGAGCAGGGCAAGGGCTCGAACCTCGTCGAAGGTCCCATAGCCGTGACGGCCACGGTAGACGTGCGTCAGATACCCGAGCACGAGCTGCAGCACCACCGTGATGACACCGACTGCCGCCAGCGGACCCCATTCGACGGCGTACGCGTTGAAGTCGAAGCGCAGCAGGGCGGCTGTGGGCAGCACCAGCAGCCACACTGCGACGTCAAGCAGCAGGAACGCGGCCCACGTCCTCCGCGACGGACGCCACGGAGAGCCGCCGTCTCGGCGCTCGGCGGCGGACTCGGCCTCCTGCGCAGGGGTGATCTCAGTCATCGGCTCAGACACCTCAGAGAACCGTGACCGCCGCCGAAGCCGGCACGACGTTCCGCGTGTCGAACACCCGTACGCCGAGATCGGCGAGCTGCTGATAGTCGACGTCCGAGTGATCGGTCAGGAGCACCACTAGATCGTGATCCTTCAACTCCGCGACCGAGTTCAGCCGCCGCACATGCTGCGGCCACGAACGATCATGCACCCACGAGTCCAGAGCGCTGAGGTCCGCCCCGTACTCGTGCAGCAGCTTCACGATCGCCTCCGACGGAGACTCACGCAGGTCTGACGAGTCACGCTTATAGGCGAGGCCGACGATCGCGACCTTGGCACCGTTGAGGGCCTTACGGTCCTCATTGAGCAGCTTCATGGCCCGCTCCACCACGTAGACCGGCTGGTGCTCGTTCACGTCATTGGCGAGCTCGACGAAACGGAAGGTCTGCCCGAGGTCCTTGCGGACCGCCCACGAGAGATAGCTCGGGTCCACCGGCAGGCAGTGTCCGCCCACCCCCGGACCGGGCGTGAACTTCATGAAGCCGAACGGCTTGGAGTTCGCCGCCTGGATGGCGTCCCAGATGTCCACGTTGAGCTGATGCGCGAACACCGCGAGCTCGTTGATCAGGGCGATGTTCACGTGGCGGAACGTGTTCTCCATGAGCTTGGTCAGCTCGGCCTCACGCGTGCCCTTGGCCGGCACGGGGGTGTCGATGATCGTGTCGTAGAACTCTCGCACCTTGGCCAGGGACGCCTCGTTCATGCCGGAGATCACCTTCGGCGTGGTCTTGAAGGTCCAGTCCTTGCGTCCCGGGTCAATCCGCTCGGGTGAGTAGCCGACGTAGAAGTCCTCGCCTGCCGTGAGCCCGGACCCCTGTTCGAGGATGGGCACGAGCAGCTCGTCGGTGGTGCCCGGGTAGGTCGTCGACTCGAGGATCACGGTCGAACCGGGCCGCACATGCTCCGCCAGGGAGGCGCCGGCCGACTCAATGAACCGCATGTCCGGCAGAGAGTCTCGCAACGGCGTCGGCACGGTGATCACGGCGACATCGAAGTCCGCCGCATCGGCGTAGTCCTTGGACGCGATGAACCGACCGCTGTCCAGGGCGGAGCGAACCTCGGCATCGGAGATGTCCTCCACGTAGGAGACGCCGTTCTGCAGGTCTGAGACACGTGCGTCGCTCAGATCCAGACCGACCACGTCGTGGCCGACGTCGACCGCGCGCATGGAGACGGGAAGGCCGACGTACCCCTGGCCGATGACAACAAGTTTCATTCTGAGCTGCTCTCTTCCGTGAGCGTGCGTTCTCTTCGCCCGGATGGCCCCTCGGCGATCGAAGGCGGACTTGCTGGCTAACCCTAGTCGCGATGGTCGCTCCGCAGGAGGGGTATCGACGCCGCGCCTGGCCTTTCAGGCGGTCATTGTGGTGCAAAACATGCGAGACGTCCCGGTTGCGATCATTTTCACAGCCCTCGCTCAGCACGTCGAGGACCGAGCCCCTGCGTGGGCTCAGACGTCCGCCAGCGACACGCGGGCGACATCGAGGCCCGGGTCGACGCCGAATCCCCCGCCGGAGGGCTCGACCCCATCGGCGACCAGTCGCGCCCCGAGCGCGGCCACCATGGCGCCGTTGTCCGTGCAGAGGTTCACCGGCGGCACCACCAGCTCGATGCCCGCCGAGGCGCACCGTGCCGCCAGCAGCGAGCGCAGCCTCGAATTCGCCGCGACCCCTCCGCCCAGCAGCAGGTGCTCGATCCCGTTCTCCTGGCAGGCTCGCACAGCCTTGGACGTCACGACGTCGGCGACGGCCTCCTGGAACGACGCAGCGATGTCTTCCCGCGGCACCTGAAGATCCCGGGCCTCAAACTGCTCGACGGCGCGGGAGACCGCGGTCTTGAGCCCGGAGAACGACCAGTCGTGCCGATGGGGCCCGGGCTCCTCCGCCGAGCCGACGAATTTGCCGGCGCTCAGGCCGCGAGGGAAACGGAAGGCAGCCCGGTCCCCGTCGGCAGCCATGCGGTCGATCACGGGACCGCCGGGATAGCCGGCGCCGATCAGCCGGGCAACTTTGTCGTAAGCCTCGCCCGCCGCGTCGTCGATCGTCGATCCGAGCAGGCGGACGGAGCGTGAGATGTCGTCGATGCGAAGGACCTCGGTATGGCCCCCGGAGACGAGGAGGGCACCCAGGTTCGAGGGCAATTCGTCCCAGCCGCCGGGTCTCACCCCGTCAAGCAGGCCCACCCCGACGTGGGCGACCAGGTGATTGATACCGTAGAGCGGCTTCTCGGCGGCCAGGGCCAGGGCCTTGGCCCCGGCCACGCCCACCATCAAAGCTCCGGCCAGGCCCGGTCCGGCGGTCACGGCGATCGCGTCGAGGTCCCGCAGACGCACCCCGGCGGCGTCGAGGGCACGGCGCACCGTGGGGACCAGGGCCTGCACGTGCGCACGTGCGGCGATCTCAGGGATCACGCCGCCGAAGCGAACGTGCTCCTCCACGGAGGAGGCCACCTCGTGGGCGAGCAGTCGCGTCCCCTGCACCACGCCGACGCCGGTCTCATCGCATGAGGACTCGATGCCGAGGACCACAGGCGAAGACAGAGCGAACGTCACACCTCTAACCGTCATGAGTCCAGGACACCGGGTGCTTGCTTCTGAATCTCGTCCACGATGTTCTCCCGCTGTTCCTCAAGTCTGGTCCTTGAGAGATGGTGACGGTCATAGAAAGTGAAAGTGTCACCAGCCATCGCTGGGCACATACGATCAGTACACCACAGATCCGTCAGGTCAACAGGGTTGATGTGATCGACCCCCTCGAACCTTTCCAATGGATTCTCATTAGCAACTGCTTCGTGGCGGGCAAGCGCGCAAACGTCGACATCCTGACGGTTTTTCCAGAGGCATGCATTCTGAAAATCCGGAAAACGTGGATTATCGCGAATTAGTAATACATCCACACCGGAACGCGCCACATTCTGCCACTTCTCTAAGCGATCACTTGAATTATCAATCTTCTCGGTGGCGTCTTTACCAGCAGGCTGCGTCCTCGTTCCGACATCAAAAATGACATCCGGATTTTCCTGCGCAACAATTGACTCATAATCAGGGTCTCGGAGTCGAGTAACAACCTTGAAGCCCATTGACTGTCCGGCCAGGTCAAGAACATCAAAGTATTGAGCGCTATGTGACGCACCAACAATGACTATCAACTTTTCAGCACTCAGGTCGCCTCCTACACACCTTGTGTCGAGACATTCCTCAATCCCCCTCGGCCGATCATAGTCAACGCTCGCCCAGGAAAGGATTCCAAGACCAGCCGGCCGGGCCTCCTCCAAAGGTGCGTCCACAACACGCGCCGGACGCGGCTGGAAGTGTCGATCCGCTATCACACTCGCCCCCTGACGTACCCCCGCAGCAACTACCGCGACCATTACGGCCACTGACACGATCGCTACCGTCATGCGACCGATCTGACGACTTGCATGACGCTTGCGACGAAGCATTGGATCTTCAACAAAAATCTTCGTCAGAACGGCAGCACATATTGCGGACCCAATCACAATACTGCCTTCCCACCAGGCAAGATGCGTCCGTCCAACGAGATGCTGAGTGAAGACCAAAAATGGCCAATGCCAAAGGTAGATACTAAAAGAGAAACCGCCAAAATATGCCAGCGGCTGCCACCCAAGGAACCGAGTGATCGATCCACTCGAACCAACCAGCTTTGGGCCCACCAACAACACCAAGGCAGCCCCCACAGGAACTAATGCCACCACCCCTGGAAAGTCCAAACTTGATCCGAAGACTAGGCCGCCACCGAGAAGAGCAGTCAGAGCGGCGAAGCTCAACACGCTCACTGTCATCCGAGCTTCACGACTGGACAACGTTGGCAGATACGGATAGATGAACGCCAGGGCAACCCCGAACAGAAACTCCCACGCGCGCGCGGCCGGGTGGAAGTAAGCCGCAGCCGGGTTAACTCCTGTGTAGTAGGCCGAAAAAATCAGTGATGTCACTGCCACAGCGATAACAACCGCCACAGCCAACCAGACGAGTCTTAACCGCTTAATGATCGCACCAAGTGCAGCGATAAGTATCGGCAATAGAATATAAAATTGAATCTGAATGGAAAGTGCCCAAAACTGTTGATACTGACTCGGCGGCGCCTCACGATCCAAATAGCTAGCACCGCTGCGCATCAATTCAAGATTCTCAACATGCAATGCAGACGCAAGAAATTCATTCGTCGCGAACTTCCAGAGTGGCGCGGGTACGAATACGAGTGTGAGAATCGCAGTCACCAATATAATCAGATATGCTGCAGGGAATATCCTCACAATTAGCCCCGACCAAAATCGAAGTGGAAGAATCTTCCCTTCCTTCGTCATCTGCCGGAGGAGCGTAGTGCTCACCAAGAACCCGGAAATGACAAAGAAAACATCAACCCCACCCGAGACTCCGTTAATCCAGATGTGGTACACCATGATCATAAGTGCACTAATCGCACGGATTCCCTGAATATCTTGTCGATAAAAACTTTCGCCGTACGGGGAAAGGCGGTCCGCGCGCGACCGCTGGCTGCGAATTGACTTATCGGTCACCACATTTTCCTTATAACCACGGGGGGGAAGGGGTCGAAAATAGATCTGTCGTAGGATACAGCAGGATTCCCTTCAATCCCTAGAGATTTAGGATAGCCCCCGCCGCATGACCCACGCATCCTCACCACCGGGGTAGTATCCCCGCCTGAGGTGCACGCGTTCGAACCCGTGCCGGGTGTAGAGCCGCTGAGCGGGCGCGTTCGAGGCACGCACCTCGAGCATGAGCGCCTCAGCACCACGAACGACCGCTTCCTGCAGCATCCACCGCAGCTGCAGCGCGCCGAGGCCCCTCCCCTGGGACGTCGGCGCCGTGCCGATCGTCTGCACATCGGCGATCTCACCGACGACCATGATGCCGCCATAGCCGACGATCGCCCCCGGCCGCAGACCGTCGGCGGTCGCCGATTCGTCGCGGACGACGACGCGGTAGTCGCGGGTGCTCGGGCGTCCGTGCGCGTCCCGGGCCCCGTGCGGGCCGGCCTGCGCCAGCTCCTCATGGTAGAAGTGCGCCGGCCAGGCGTCCTGCGGGAACAGTTGCGCCTCGAGCTCGAGGACCTCCGGAACATCCCACGGGGTCATGGGGCGAATCAGGATGCCGGTCGGTCCGACGTCGTCGTGCTCCTCACCGGCGCCGGGACGCTCCGTCACCGGCCGCCCGCTCTCTTCCGCGGGCCCGGCACCTTCGCGTCGGACTCGCGCAGGTACAGCGGCTCCACGGGGCGCAGGCCACGTCCGCGGCGCAGCGCCAGCTCCGCGACTGCGCCCAGGCTCGCCGCATCTGGAGTGGCGTCCTGCCACCCGGTCACGGCGTGCAGCGCCTGCGGATACAGGCCCGCCCCGGCCCCGTAGGCGGGCAGCGGGGTGACATCGTCGGGGGGCGTGACGAACGGCCCGTGAAGGGGCGTCGGCTGGCCGCCGACCTGGGCGTAGTGACTCCAGTAGACCTCGCGTCGCCGCGCGTCGATGGCCACGACGAACTCCTCCTCGGCCGCCTCGAAGGCGTGGCGCGCGGCGCGGTGCGCCAGAGCGTCGAGGCTGCAGACACCGTGCACCGGCACGTCCCACGCGAAGCCGAGGGCGGCCGCGGTGGCGAGTCCGACGCGCAGACCGGTGAACGGGCCGGGGCCGACGCCCACCGCGATGCCGTCCAGGTCCTCCCCGCGCAGCTCGGCCTCGGCCACCACGCTCCGCACGGCAGGCGCGAGGACCTCCGCGTGGGCGGTCGTCGACTCCGTCGTCCATTCCGCGCGGGTCTCACCGTCCACGACGAGGGCGACGGAGGCGGTGGCGGAGGTGTCGAGGGCGAGCAGCACAGACATGCCGGTCAGTCTAATGAGGCCTCAGGAGCCCCGGCGCTCGACCACGAGGTCGTCGAGCGGTTCCTGCGCCCACCGGGGCCCGTAGGCGCGCAGCACCGCGGTGCGCGTCTCATCGGTGGTGGCACCGTCCTCGTCCGAGAAGTCGAAGACCAGTCCGTCCCCGCCGTGCGGGCCCTCGTCCTGGTCTCCCTTCCCTCCGCTGGACCGGGTCAGGTGCAGATCCAGCCACGACGCCCGGGGGTCCTCGGGATGCCCAGCCAGTCGCTCTGCCATGCCGTGTCCCCACTCGACCACCGTGACGGACCCGGCGACCGTGTCCTCCAGTCCCGTGTCCAGCAACTCCTCAGCCGAGCCGAGACGGTAGGCGTCCACGTGCACCAGATCCGGCCCTCCCTCCAGCGACGGGTGAATGCGCGAGAGGACGAACGTGGGCGAGATGATCCCTTCGCGCACGCCCAGCCCCCGGCCCAGTCCCTGCGTGAAGGTCGTCTTGCCGGCACCCAGGTCGCCGGTCAGCACGAGCACGTCCCCGGCGCGCAGCAGGCCGGCGAGCCGGCCGGCGAACGCCTGGGTCTGCTCGACGCCGTCGAGCTGGAACCGCACTTCACGCACCGGCGACGCTGCCGAGCCGTGCCCGTCGACCGCGTCGTTCCCGCCGCCGGCCTCCGTATCGACGTGCACGCGCGGCACCCGCGCGCCGATGCGGGTCACCAGCTCGTAATTGATGGTGCCGGCCGCGGCGGCCCACGCGTCGGCCGTGATCCCGGACTCGGGGCCGAACAGCTCGACGGGCGCGCCGGGTGCCTCGGAGGCATCAGGCCCGAGGTCGACGACGAACTGGTCCATCGCGATGCGGCCGGCCACCGTGCAGGACCGACCGGCCACGTGCAGCGGCGCGTCGTCCGCGAGGCGCGGCACCCCGTCCGCGTAGCCCACCGGGACCAGCCCGAGGACGGTGGCCGCCTGGGTGCGGTGCCGAAACCC
Organism: Micrococcus cohnii; assembly: GCF_014205175.1. Classification (NCBI taxonomy): domain Bacteria; kingdom Bacillati; phylum Actinomycetota; class Actinomycetes; order Micrococcales; family Micrococcaceae; genus Micrococcus; species Micrococcus cohnii. The sequence goes on from NZ_JACHNA010000001.1 coordinate 1,350,196, forward strand.
GTAGGAGACGCCCTGCCCGGCCGGGACGCGCTTGACGTTCGCGAGGGACGTGCGCAGGGACATCACGGGCCGCAGGCCAAACCGGGCGGCCGGAACGCCCTCGAAGGGGCTCAACCCGTAGAGGCCGAGGCCCACCCGCACCATGTCCAGGTGCGTGTCCGGTCGGGACAGCGTCGCCGGGGTGTTCGCCAGGTGACGGATCAGGCCGTGGCCCAGCGCTCGTTCCGCGTCGTCGACCCCGCGGAGGAACTCCTCCCGTTGTGCCTCGGTCTCGGCGGCGCGCTCGGGGTCATCGGCGACCCCGAGGTGTGAGAACACGCCGTCGACCTCGACGAGCCCTGCCTGCTCAAGCTCAGCGGCACGGGCACAGAACGCCGGTCGGTCCGCCGGCATGCAGCCGTGACGGCCGAGTCCGGTGTCCAGCTTGAGGTGCACGCGAGCGCGGGCCTGCCCGTCGCCGGCGTCACGGAGCGCGCGGACGGCCCCGGCCACGGCGTCCAGGTCCCACCCGGAGACGCCGAGCGTCACGTCGGCGGCGATGGCCTCGGCGAAGGGCGTGTCGGGCGTGTGCAGCCAGGCCAGGATCGGGGCCGTGAGGCCGGCCTGCCTCAGCTCGAGGGCCTCGCGCACGTGCGCAACGCCGAGCCGGTCGGCCCCGGCGGCCAGAGCGGCGCGCGCGACCGGCTCGGCGCCGTGCCCGTAGGCGTCGGCCTTGACGACGGCCATGAGTCGGGGACGCGGGGTCTGTGCGTCCGGCTCGGACGGCTGGAGACGGTCGAGCAGCGACCGGACGTTGTGGCGGACGGCCGCGAGGTCGATCACGGCGGCCCGCTCGAAGGGAAGCTCGTTCACACGGGTCATCCTCTCACTGTGGCGGCCCGTCATCCTCGAGCAGGCAGGTCCCGTCGAGCCGGTCGGTCATGCCCGCCGCTCCCCGATCGCATAGGCGAGCGCCATCGGCCCGTCGTGGCTGAGCGAGAGGTGCCAGTGGGTGATGCCCAGGGCGTCGGCGCGGGCGGCGACCGTGCCGGTCAACTGCGGTACCGGTACGGCGTCGCCGTGCTCGGGCCGCGGGATGACGCAGTCGTGCCAGTGCATCCCGGACGGGGCCGCGAGCGCCTTCGCGACGGCCTCCTTGGCGGCGAACCGGGCAGCGAGCGAGCGCAGCGGCAGGCCACGCTCGACCGGGGCGAACAGCCGGTCGCGCAGCCGGGGCGTCCGGTCCAGCTGTGCGGCGAACCGCTCCACGTCGACGACGTCGACGCCGATCCCGACGATCACGCTCCGACCGGTCGGGAGGACGGCTGCGGTTCGGCCACGGGTCCGGGGCCGGACGTCTGACCGCCGAGCGCACCACGTTCGCGCAGCACGGTGAGCACGTGGGGCCGATGCAAGGTCTCCGCACGCCAGGCGTTGAACGCCTCGGCGGCTCGCCGCCGCGAGGCGAGACGGTGCTCCCCGGACCCGGAGAGGACGCGCAGTGCCTCCCCGAGGCCGTCGACCGAACGGTCGATGATCACACCCGCGCTGTGCTCGCGCAGGAGCTCCGTCCACGGGGTGACGTCGGGGACGACGACAGGCACCGACGCGGAGAGGGCCTCGGCGATGACATGACCGAAGTTCTCGCTCCGCGTGGGCATCAGCAGGGCGTCGTACTCGGTCAGCCGGTCCCGGACCTCGTCGGACGCCAGCATGCCGTGCAGACGCACGCGGCCCCCGCTCTCGGAGGCCACCTGTTCCAGCCGGCAGACGTACTCGGCGTCCTCTTCAGGCCCGTAGACGTCCAGGCTCACCCCCTCGCCCACGGCGGCGACGGCCTGAGCCGCCAACAACGCCCCCTTGTGTTCGAGCAGACGCCCGACGAAAACGGCGCGCAGCCCGGTGCCACCGGCTGCCGCGACGGGCTCGGACGCCCGCTCCGGAAGCAGGCTGTCGTTCTCGTGCACGACGATCCGCGCATCACCGCCGATGTAGGCGCGGATGTCCGCGGCCTCGCGCTCGCTGCTGGCATGCCACGTGACGTCCGCATACATGCCCGTCAGCCGATTGACCGCCCGCAATACCTTCTTGCGCGCCCCGTGATGGTCAAGGGCCTCGCGGGCGAATTCTCCCCGCGGGGCGACGACAGCCTTGACCCGTCCGAAGACGCCGACTCGCCGCAACGCCATGACCGCCTGGCTGTAGAAAAGACTCCAGTAGGAGTTCAGGTAGAGGGCGTCAGGGCGGTACTCGCGCAGCCCACGCAACAGCGCGGCCACCCCGGCCGGGCGATGCACCTGGGCGTACAGGACGGGCACGCCGTGGTAGTCGGTCGGCGTGTTCACGACGTCGACCATGTCCTCGGCGGCGCCGTGGTCCCGGCTCTTCGTGAACACCTGCAGGTCAACGGTCGCCGGGGCCGAAGCGACCATGGCCGCGAGCGTGCGGATAGGCCCCCCGCCGCGGACTCCGGGCGGGAACAGCGGACTGATGACGGCGATGCGCTCGGACATGGAGGCCAGCCTACCCACGAGCGCCCGCGAAGATCGCGCGATGAACCATTCGCTGTACACCGTCAAGCCACGAACCCGTCTCCGGATCAGACGGCGTTCCGCGCTCGGGCATCAGCAGATCAGCGATCAGCTTGGGATAAGCGGCCACCGCGTACACCGTGTCGTACAGCTCGGCCCGCACGGTCTGGTCTGTCGCGTACATGAACCAGGCCCGCGGCCCGTCCCAGTGCTGACGCGTCAGCAGCTGTGCACGCACCATGTGCTGCCGAAAGGTCAGAACCCCGAGAGACTCGACTCCGTGCCGGCGGGCTACGTGCGTGCCCGCCTGCACCTCTCCAAGGGTCGTCGCCGGTACCGGCTCAAAACACACGACGGCCACATCCGATGGCGGACGTCCACAGAGATCCGTATACGGGCCGTCAGGAAGCTCTGTCCCCTCCTCCTCCGCACGTGCAGCTGATTCCGCGAAGGTGGACGAGTCCGAGACGATCAGCATGTCCGCGCGACCAGCACGGGCGAGCTCGACCGCCTCCTTGCGCGCCCCTGGTTTCGTCGCGAGCACCAGCAGGGCATCGACCCGCGCGTCGTCATCGCTCACGACGGGCAGCAGCGTCGCCAGCACCGCGCCGAGGACGAGTCCGCAGCACACACTTGCGACCCGCAGTCCCCACCGCGCCCTCGGTCGACGTTCCAGGGCCCCCACCCGGCGCGGGGTCGCGCTGCGTGCATGGCGCGCTTGCCCGCCCGGCTTCCAGCCGGGCACCGGATCGGCGACGCGCGGCGTGACCGGGCTGCGCCCTGGCCGTTTCAAGCGCTCACACCTGCCTCAGAATCACGGTCGAGCGGGGCGGCAGGTCCAGCACCTGGCCGGCCTCCACGACGGGCCGCTCCCCCGCGTGCGGGGCCTGTGTGGCGGCCAGGTCGGCCGAGGTGTCGACGACGATCTCCCAGCGGCCGGGGAAGAACGGTCCGGGCAGCGTGTAGGGCACGGACTCCCACCAGGCGTTCATGAGCACGTAGAAATCCCGGTCGGCGCCCTCCGGGTCCGCCGCGGCCTCGGGCTGTGCGTTCCCGTTGAGGTAGAACGCGATCGAGCGGGCCTCGGCGCCCCAGTCCTCCTCGGTCTTGGCGGTCGCATCGGGTTCGAGCCAGACGATGTCCGGCAGCGGCGCCTCGACGTCGCGTGCGGCGGGGCGGCCATCGAAGTGCCTGCGGCGGCGGAACACGGTGTGCTCACGGCGCAGCCGGATGAGCCGGGCGGTGAAGTCCAGCAGGTCCTCGTCGAGGTTCGCCCAGTCGATCCAGGCCAGCTCGTTGTCCTGGCAGTAGGTGTTGTTGTTGCCCTGCTGCGTGCGCCCGAGCTCGTCTCCGTGGCTGATCATCGGCACACCCTGGGACACCATGAGCGTGGCGAGGAAGTTGCGCTGCTGCCGTCCGCGCAGCGCACGGATCGCCGGATCGTCGGTCGGTCCTTCGGCCCCGCAGTTCCACGAGCGGTTGTGGGAGTCGCCGTCGCGACCGTCCTCACCGTTGGCCTCGTTGTGCTTCTCGTTGTAGGAGACCAGATCGGCGAGGGTGAACCCGTCGTGGGCGGTGACGAAGTTGACCGAGGCGCCGGGGGTGCGCCCGTCGCCCTCGTACAGGTCCGCCGACCCGGTGATGCGGGTGGCGAACTCGCCGAGGGTCCCGGGTTCTCCGCGCCAGAAGTCGCGCACCGTGTCCCGGTACATGCCGTTCCACTCGGACCACAGGCCCGGAAAGTTGCCCACCTGATAGCCGCCCCAGCCGACGTCCCACGGTTCGGCGATCAGTTTCACGGTGCGCATCACGGGATCCTGGCGGACGACGTCGAAGAAGCTCGAGAGCATGTCCGGGCCCTGCTCTCCCTCGACGCGGGTGAGCGTGGTGGCCAGGTCGAAGCGGAACCCGTCGACGTGCATCTCGGTCACCCAATACCGCAGGGAGTCCATCACCAGCTGCAGCGACTTCGGGCTGGACAGGTTCACCGAGTTCCCCGTGCCCGTGTAGTCCATGTAGTGCCGCTCGTCGTCCTCCATGAGGTGGTAGTAGCCGGCGTTATCCAGGCCGCGCAGCGAGAGCATGGGGCCGAGGTGGTTGCCCTCCGCGGTGTGGTTGTAGACGACGTCGAGGATCACCTCGAGCCCGGCGGCGTGCAGGTCCTTCACCATCTGCTTGAACTCGCGGACCTGTCCGCCGATCTCGCCGTCCGATGCATACGCGGCGTGCGGGGCCAGGTAGCCGAGGGTGTTGTAGCCCCAGTAGTTGTGCAGGCCCTTGTCCTGCAGCGTCGCGTCGTCGACGAACTGGTGGACGGGCATGAGCTCGACCGCGGTGACGCCCAGTCGAGTGAGGTGCTCGACGACCGCGGGGTGCGCCAGCCCGGCGTACGTGCCCCGCAGGTGCTCGGGCACCTCCGGGTGCGTGGCGGTCATGCCCTTGACGTGGGTCTCGTAGACGATCGTGTCCGTGAGCTCGGTGGCCGGCGGCGCGTCCTCGCCCCAGTCGAACTCGTCCGACTGGACCACGGAGAGCATGGTCAGGCCGAGGTTGTCCGTCTCGTCCCGGACGTTCTCGTCCTCGAACGAGTAGGCATGATGGGCCTGCCCCCACTGATGGGTGCCCGTGAACGCCTTCGCGTAGGGGTCCGCGAGCAGTTTGTGCGGGTTGAACCACAGCCCGCTCTGCGGCGCCCACGGCCCGTCGACGCGGAACCCGTAGCGCTGCCCGGCGCCCACCCCGGCGACATGGACGTGCCAGGTCGAACCGTGACGCTCGGTCAGTTCGATCCGTTCCTCGCCTCCGTGCTCGTCGATGAGGCACAGGTACACGGCCTCGGCTTCCCGGCCGGTGCTCACGGCGAAGTTGGTGCCGTGCTCGTCGACGGTGGCGCCGAGCGGGTACGGCATGCCGGTGTCCAGGGTGCGCATGTGTCTCCGGGTTCTCGAGGGGCGGGCCGCCGGGGCCGCTCGCGGGGCGGTCTCGCGGAGGCCGGATACCCGACCATCGTAGTGAGGGCAGCTGGATGCACGCGGCGCGTCGCCGGAACGGCGGCTCGAGATGCCCGGGCGCCGCGCCGGGGCGTGCCGACGATGCGGAGCCAGTGCGCCGCCCGGGGTTCGTCAGCAGGCCAACTCCAGGACACCTTGGACCCTTAGCGTCCCGAGTGTCCGACGCGCCGGCCTGACCGGCGCCTGCGTCCAGGAAGGGTGAGTGATCCTCGCACATGCGCATCTCCGTCATCGGCACCGGATACCTGGGGGCCACCCACGCCGCGTGCATGGCCGAGCTCGGCTTCGAGGTGATCGGTGTCGACGTCGACCCCGCCAAGATCCAGCGCCTGGCCCGCGGCGAGGTCCCGTTCCACGAGCCCGGGCTGCCGGAGCTGCTCGTGAAGCACGTCGACAGCGGCCGTCTGCGGTTCACCACGGACTACGCGGAGGTCGGTGGCTGGGCCGACGTGCATTTCATCGGTGTCGGCACACCGCAGAAGGACGGTGAGAACGCGGCGGACATGCGTTTCGTCGACGCGGCAGCGATGTCCCTGGCCGAGGCGATCACCCGGGACGCACTGATCGTCGGCAAGTCGACCGTCCCGGTGGGCACCGCCGCCCGACTGCGCGAGGCGATCGCCGCCCGCCGCACCGAGAACGGCCTGCCTGGTCGCGTGGAGCTGGCGTGGAACCCGGAGTTCCTGCGTGAGGGCTACGCGGTGAAGGACACCATCTCGCCGGACCGGCTCATCGTGGGTGTGGAGTCGGCGCACGCCGAGCAGCTGCTGCGCGAGGTGTATGCGGCCCCGCTCGAACAGGACACCCCGTGGATCGCCACGGACTTCCAGACCGCGGAGCTGGTCAAGGTCGCCGCGAACGCGTTCCTGGCGACGAAGATCAGCTTCATCAACGCGTTCTCGGAGATCACGGAGACCGTCGGCGGCGATATCCGCACCCTGGCCGACGCGCTCGGCCACGACTCGCGGATCGGCCGCCGCTTTCTCAACGCGGGCGTGGGATTCGGCGGCGGTTGCCTGCCCAAGGACATCCGTGCCTTGCAGGCCCGCGTCTCGGAGCTCGGGCTGAACCGCACGATGCAGTTCCTGAACAACATGGACGAGATCAATCTGCGCCGCCGCGATCGGGTGGTGGACCTGGCCGCGCAGCTGCTGGCCGAGGACCGGGACGACGACGGGCGGACGCACACGACCCGCACACAGATCCTTCAGGGCACGCGGATCGCGATCCTCGGCGCCGCGTTCAAGCCGCACTCGGACGACGTGCGTGACTCCCCCGCCCTCGACGTGGCCAACCGGCTGTTCTGCACCGGCGCGGCCACCGCGGTGTTCGACCCGCAGGCCAACGCGAACGCGGCCGCACGCTTCCCGCGGCTGGACTACGTCGGCTCGGCCGAGCAGGCGCTGCGGGACGCGGACCTGGCGATCCTGCTCACCGAGTGGCCCGAGTTCCGGGAACTGGACCCGGCACGCGTCGCCGAGCTGATGCGCACCCCGCGGATGATCGACGGCCGCAATGTGCTCGACCGCACCGCATGGGACGCCGCGGGGGTGCACACCGTGGGGCTAGGACAGCACATCGAGCCCCGGGTGCGCACGGTGGGCGACTGAGAACCGGCCTCCCGGCCGGGGCGGCGAGCGCCCCCGCGTGACACGGCCGTGACCAGCCGCGGTGTTAGCGCGTCGCCGTCCTGACGCGAAAAGGGCCGCTCCCCGCTGAGGCGGGGAGCGGCCCGTCGTCGTCGGCCGAGCCCGTCAGGGCCGACCGGGCGGATCACTCGACGGTGACCGACTTGGCCAGGTTGCGCGGCTGGTCCACGTCGTAGCCCTTCGCGGTGGACAGTTCCAGCGCGTAGATCTGCAGCGGGACGGTGGTCAGCAGCGGCATGAGCATCGGCTGGGTCTCGGGCACCTCGAACACGTCCTCGGCGTAGGCCGACACGGCCTCGTCGCCACGCTCGGCGACCACCATGGTGCGAGCGCCGCGGGCACGGACCTCCTGAATGTTGGAGACGACCTTCGCGTGCAGCGAGTGCCGGTCCATCGGCGAGGGCATCACGACGAACACCGGCTGACCGTCGTCGATCAGCGCGATCGGGCCGTGCTTGAGCTCGCCGGCCGCGAAGCCCTCGGCGTGGATGTAGGCGAGCTCCTTGAGCTTGAGCGCACCCTCCATGGCCACCGGGTAACCGACGTTGCGGCCCAGGAACAGCACGGAGTCGGCGTCCTTCATGGAGCGGGCCAGCTGCTTGATCTGGTCGCCGCGGTCCAGGATGTCCTGGATCTTCGCCGGGATGTCGGCCAGGTCCGCGAGGATGTCCTTGATCTGCTCGCTGAACAGCTGCTTGTTCAGCTGTGCCAGGTACAGGCCGAGCAGATAGGCGGCGGTGATCTGCGCGAGGAACGCCTTGGTCGAGGCCACGGCGATCTCCGGGCCGGCGTGCGTGTACAGCACGGCGTCGGACTCGCGCGGGATGGTCGAGCCGTTGGTGTTGCAGATCGACACGGTGCGGGCACCCTGCTCCTTGGCGTAGCGCACCGCCATCAGGGTGTCCATGGTCTCACCGGACTGGGAGATGGAGACGATCATGGTCGTGGGGTCGATGATCGGGTCGCGGTAGCGGAACTCGTGGGACAGCTCGACCTCGACCGGGATACGGCACCAGTGCTCGATCGCGTACTTGGCCACCATGCCCGCGTACGCGGAGGTGCCGCAGGCCAGGACGATGATCTTGCGCACGTTGAGCAGCTCCTCCGGCTCGATGCGCAGCTCGTCGAGGATCAGGCGGCCGGTCGCGTCGGTGCGGCCGAGCAGGGTGTCCGCGACGGCCTGGGGCTGGTCGTGGATCTCCTTCTCCATGAACGTGTCGTAGCCGCCCTTCTCGGCCGCCGACGCGTCCCAGTCCACCGTGAACTCCTTGCCCTGGGCCGAGTTGCCCTGGAAGTCAGTGATCTCGATGCTGTCTGCCGTGATCGTGACGACCTGGTCCTGGTCGAGCTCGATCGCCTTCCTGGTGAAGTCGATGAAGCCGGAGACGTCGGAGCCCAGGAAGTTCTCGCCCTCGCCGACGCCGACGACCAGCGGGGAGTTGCGGCGCGAGGCGACGACGCGGTCCGGCGAGTCGACGTGGATCGCCAGCAGGGTGAAGGCGCCTTCGAAGCGCTGCGAGGCCAACTGCATGGACTTCGTCAGGTCCTGCTCGCCCTCGTGCCGGTAGATGTGCCCCAGCAGCGTGGCGGCGACCTCGGTGTCGGTCTCGGAGAGGAAGGTGTGGCCCGCGGCCAGCATCTCCTCCTTGATCTGGGCGTAGTTCTCGATGATGCCGTTGTGGATCATCGCCAGACGGCCCTCGTCGGCCAGGTGCGGGTGCGCGTTCTGGTCCGTCGGTCCGCCGTGGGTGGCCCAGCGAGTGTGGCCGATGCCCACCTGCGCGGCCGGCACCGGGGAGCCCTCGAGCTCCTCGGCGAGGTTCGCCAGCTTGCCCGCCTTCTTGCGATGGTAGAGCTCACCGTCGGCCGCCACGGCGATGCCGGCGGAGTCATAGCCTCGGTACTCCAAACGACGCAGCCCCTCCATCAGGACGTCGAGCGCAGAGTGCTCACGCGACGAGGAGGCCTGGCCGATGTATCCAACGATTCCACACATGGGCGCCAGCCTACCGTGCGTGCGGCGCGCGACGCGCCCGCTCGCGCAGCACGCATAATGGGTCGGATGAAGCAGCCCGAGACGCCGTCGATGCACCACGGTTCCCCGTTCGTCGAGCTCGACCGGCCCACCTGGGCGCGCCTGGCCGCCGAGATGGCCCAGCCCTTCGACGAAGAGGACGTCGAGCGTCTACGCGGCATCGGCGACGCGCTCTCGCTCTCCGAGGTCCGGGACGTCTATTTGCCCCTGTCACGCCTGCTGAGCATCCGCGTGGAGGCCGCCGCCGCACTGCGTCGCGCCACGGACGAGTTCCTCGGCGGTCACACTCACCGCACCCCGTTCGTCATCGGCGTCGCCGGCTCCGTCGCGGTCGGCAAATCCACCACCGCCCGTGTGCTGCGGGAGATGCTGCGGCGCTGGCCGACGACCCCGCGCGTGGAGCTGCTCACGACCGACGGATTCCTCTACCCGAACGCCGTGCTCACCGAGCGCGGCATCATGTCCCGCAAGGGCTTCCCCGAGTCCTACGATTTACGGGCGCTGATGCGGTTCATGGCCGATGTGAAGTCGGGGGTCCCCGAGGTCCGCGCCCCGGTGTACTCGCACGTGACCTACGACATCGTCCCCGGGGAGGAACAGGTGGTCCACCGGCCGGACGTGCTCATCGTGGAGGGACTCAATGTCCTCGCTCCGCCGAGGGTGCGCGCCGACGGGACGACCGGGCTGAGCGTCTCGGACTTCTTCGACTTCTCCGTGTACGTCGATGCCCGCACCGACTGGATCCGCGACTGGTACATCAGCCGGTTCATGGACCTGCGGTCCGGAGCGTTCCAGGACCCGCGGGCGTATTTCCACCGCTACGCGACGCTCTCCGACGACGAGGCACGGACGACGGCCAGCGGGATCTGGGACCGCATCAACGGGCCGAACCTGCAGCAGAACGTGCTGCCCACGCGCGGGCGCGCGCGCCTGGTGCTACAGAAAGACGCCCGACACCAGGTGCACCGGGTGCTGCTGCGCAAGGTGTGATGGCCGCCCCGGCCGTGGCCAGGACCACGAGCACGACTCCGCCTCCGCGCGGACGGCTCAGCCGCGTCACGGACGTGGGAGGTGACGCCCGCCGCAGATCGGCGTGTCTCGTCGGCAACATGCCGGCGCCGAGGCAACGGCGGCCTAGAGTCCTACTCATGCTTCAGGGTTTCAAAGAATTCATCATGAAGGGCAACGTCGTCGACCTGGCGGTTGCCGTGGTCATCGGCACCGCGTTCGCGCAGGTCGTCAACGCCCTCGTGGACGCGGTGCTCATGCCGCTCATCTCCGCGCTGGTCGGCTCACCCTCGTTCGACCAGTTCCTGGTCCTCGACATCAACGGCAACGCCATCAAGTTCGGCGTGCTGCTCACCGCGATCGTCAACTTCCTGCTGATCGCCGCGGCCGTGTACTTCGCGATCGTGTTGCCGATGAACAAGCTCATCGAGCGGCGCAACCGGCGCCTGGGCATCGACCCGGACGCCGAGGAGCTCACCGCGGACCAGTCCCTGCTCACCGAGATTCGCGATCTGCTCGCTGAGGGGCGCCGCGACAGCTCCGGCCCTCGCCTCTGACCCGTACACACAGCACGGCCCGGACATCCTCGGATGTCCGGGCCGTCGTCATACGTCCTCACACCCGTCGGCACCGCGCCCGCACTCCGCGCGGCGGCGCCTCTCTCAGCCGCGTTCGCGGTTCTCCCGCGGGCTGTCCTCGCGCGGGGTGTCCGAGCGATCCAGGCACGGCTGCCACGACCGCGCGGAGGACTCGCAGGCCGGCAGCTGCGTGACCCAGGCAGCCGCGGCGAAGAACACCGCGGCCACCGCGCCGAGCACCGCGACCAGCCCCCACCGGCGGGGAGGCCGGGCGGGGCCCTCGGACCACGCCGCCGACGACCCGGTCACGGGTGCAGCGCCAGCTCTCGCTTGACGATGGTCGCCAGGTCCTCCGCCTCGCGTCGAGCCGTGTCCTCGTCGGGCGCCTCGACCATGACGCGCACCACCGGCTCCGTGCCGGAGGGACGCAGGAGCACACGACCCGACTCCCCGAGGCGGGACTCGACCGCGGCCACTGCCGCCTGGACCTCGGGGTCGTCCCCGGTCCGGGTCTTGTCGACGTCCTTGACGTTAATCAGCACCTGCGGAAGGTGGTCCATGACGGTGGCCAGCTCGGACAGCGGCGTGTCCGTGCCTGCCACGCGCGCGGCCACGTGCAGCCCGGTGAGCACGCCGTCGCCCGTGGTCGCGTGGTCCGCGAAGATCACGTGACCGGACTGCTCGCCGCCCAGCGAGTAGCCACCGTGCTTCATGCCGGCCAGCACGTAGCGGTCGCCGACCTTCGTCTCGACCATCCGCACCCCGGCCTCACGCATCGCGAGCTTGAGCCCGAGGTTCGACATCACGGTGACGACCAGGGTGTCGTCCACCAGCTCCCCACGCTCCTTGAGCGCGAGGGCCATGATGCCCATGATCTGGTCGCCGTCGACGATCTCGCCCTTCTCATCGACGGCGAGACAACGGTCCGCGTCGCCGTCGTGCGCGATGCCCAAGTCCGCGCGGTGCTCCCGCACGGCCGCCTGCAGGTTCTCCAGATGCGTCGAGCCGTAGCCGTCGTTGATGTTCACGCCGTCCGGGTCGGCGCCGATGACGACGACCTCGGCACCGGCATCGCGGAACGCGTCCGGCGAGCAGCCCGAGGCCGCACCGTGAGCGCAGTCGAGCACGACTGTGAGGCCCTCGAGCCGGTTCGGCAAGGTCTGCAGCAGGTGCAGCACGTAGCGGTCCTCGGCGTCCGCGAAGCGACGCACCCGACCGACGTCGGCGCCGGTCGGCCGCCGGGGGGCCTCGTGCTCGAGCCGCCGCTGAATCTCGTCCTCCTGCTCGTCGGTGAGCTTCTGCCCGCCGCGGGCGAGGAACTTGATGCCGTTGTCCGGGGCCGGGTTGTGCGAGGCGGAGATCATGACGCCGAAGTCCGCGTCGAGGTCGGCCACCAGGAACGCCGCGGCCGGCGTCGGAAGCACCCCGGCGTCCCAGACGTCCACTCCGGAGGAGGCCAGGCCGGCCAGGACGGCCGCGTTGATGAACTCGCCGCTGATGCGCGGGTCGCGGGCGACGACGGCGGTCGGACGACGCCCGGCGGCGACGGCGTCCGCACCGAGCACCGGCGCGGCGGCCTGGGCGAGCTGCAGGGACAGTTCCACGGTGAGCGTCTCATTGGCCAGGCCACGGACGCCGTCGGTTCCGAACAATCTACTCATAATGAACCACAGTGTAGGCCCCGCCTCGGCCGCCTCACGGGCCGCCCCGCCTCGGCCGTCTCACGGGCCGCCCCGTGGCGGCCGCTGCGCTCCCAGTCGTCCATGAGCCCATTGCCAGCCCGTTGCCAGCGCCGGCGTGCGCCGCATCATCGCCCACGCACCGGACCAGGCGGTAGCATGGCAGGCCGGATAGGACCGCTTCGCCCCGCGACGCCGGCCGTCACGCCCCGCGCGTCGGGCGACCGGTCCCCTCGCTTCAAACCTGCAAAGGACTCCCTGCATGGCCGATCACGTCGAGCACCCGGATGAACACCGCGCCGCCACGCCGCCGTGGCGGCGTCGGACGCTGCTCAGCGGCACCGGGCTCGCCCTGACCGGGGCTCTGGCCGCGTGTGCGGGCACCGGGGGGAAGGACGGCGGCACCGAGCAGGAGAACCCTGAGTCCGGCACGAACACCGCGGACAAGGCATCGCGTGTGAAGGAGCCGGACATCATCGGCACGGCCGATTGGGAGGCCGTGGAGCCCGAGCAGTACCTGCAGACCCTGCATGAGCGCCCCTCCTACCTGGTCATCCACCACACCACGACCCCGAACGTGACGGACGGGTCCCGTGAGGCCGCGATCGAGATCGCCCAGCGGGTCCAGAACGGCCACATCAACCAGCACTGGGGGGACTCCGGCCAGCACTTCACGGTCTCGCGCGGCGGCTTCGCCCTCGAGGCCCGGCACGGCTCGAAGTTCGCCCTCGAGAAGGGCGACCGTTTCATCCTCGGCGTCCACGCGCTCGGCTTCAACGCCTACGCGCTCGGCATCGAGTGCGAGGGCACCTACATGGTCAACCCGCCGCCACAGAAGATGTATGAGGGTCTGCTGCACCTGTGCACGTACATCTGCCAGCAGTACGACCTGCCGCCGTCCCGGATCATCGGCCACCGTGATCTGGTCCGCACGAGCTGCTGCGGCGACGCGTTCTACGCGAAGCTGCCCGTACTGCGCGAGGACGTGAAGGTCTCCCTCGAGCGGGGCGAGCTGCGCGTGAGCGAGGGATTCGGCGCCGACAACCTCTTCGACGATTCGGATGTGAAGGTCGAGGAGCGCCAGGCCCCCGCCGCCTGAGCTGGACCCAGCACGGCCCCTCCCCCGAGCCCGGCTCGGTGGAGGGGCCGTGTCGTTGTCAGCGCACGCGCGGGAATGCGCCGCCGCCGGCATCGTCTTCTCCCTCCGAGACCACGTTCGCCGGTCCGCACACCAGCGGGTCCGGGGTGTGCACGATCCTCGTGTCCTTGTTCGGATACGGCAGCACGTCGAGCACATGCCGCATGGCCTCAAGCCGGGCTCGCTTCTTGTCGTTGGACTTCACGACGGTCCAGGGCGCGTCGGCGGTGTGCGTGTAGAAGAACATCGCTTCCTTCGCCCGGGTGTAGTCCTCCCACTTGTCCAGCGAGGCCAGGTCCGTCGGGGAGAGCTTCCACCGGCGCACCGGGTCGGTCTCCCGCGTGGCGAAACGATTGAGCTGTTCCCCGCGGGAGACGGAGAACCAGAACTTGATCAGACGGATGCCGGAATTGACGAGCATGCGTTCAAGCTCGGGCGCCTCGCGCATGAACTCGAGGTACTGCTGCGGGGTGCAGTAGCCCATCACCCGTTCCACTCCGGCACGGTTGTACCAGGACCGGTCCATCATGACGATCTCACCGCCGGAGGGCAGGTGCGCGATGTAGCGCTGGAAGTACCACTGCGAGGCCTCCGCCTCGGTCGGCTTCTCAAGCGCCACCGTCCGGGCTCCGCGGGGATTCAGGTGCTCGTTGAAGCGCTTGATCGCGCCACCCTTGCCGGCGGCGTCACGGCCTTCGAAGATGATCAGGACCTTCTGCCCGGTCTCCTTGACCCAGAGCTGCATCTTGAGCAGCTCGATCTGCAGCTCGCGCTTGCGACGCTCGTAGACGCGACGCGAGAGCTTCTTGTCGTAGGGATAGCCTTCCCGCCAGGCCTCGGGGTTCGGCGGCGCCAGCTTCCGTCCGCCGCCCAGCGCGCTGCCGAGCTCCGTGAGCTCGTCGACCTCGGCGGCGTAGTCCTGGGTGACGGCGAACGTCGCGACATCCTCGTCGCTCGCCAGACGGTGCTGCCCGGCCAGAACCGTCTCGGCGTCGCGACGCTGGCCGCCTGCCCCGCCGGTCGTCGCCGTGGCCCGGGGCGTCGCCGCGCTGTCGGTGGACGCCGTCGACGCAGGCCCGGCCGGCGCCTGGGCCGTGGCCGCTGTGTCCTGCTTCTTCGCCGAGCGCGACTGGGGTGCGCTCTTCTTGGCCGTGTTCTTCTGCGGCGTGCGGGGGGAGGTCTTCTTCTCGGCCACGGGCGGCTCCTCGTCGATGTGATGCGATGGCTGCCGACGGTCGAGACGGCGATGCCGGCACCCGCCGCGCAGCCCGACCGGACGGCATTGTCCGGCTCCCTGATTCTACGCCGCGCACGCGAGGATCCTCCGCCTGCGGCCAGCGGCACAGGGCGCACGGCGCAGGTCACCGTCGACCCCGGCCGCGACGGGGACGGCGCTCGCCGCGTGGGGCCCGGGAACGCGGACGGCCCCGCCCCTGCGCGAACGCAGGCACGGGGCCGAACGGGCCTGCCGCACGTGAGCGGCAGAGCGGCGCGGGATCAGCGCTTCGAGTACTGCGGGGCCTTGCGTGCCTTCTTGAGGCCGGCCTTCTTGCGCTCGATGATGCGGGCATCGCGGGTGAGGAACCCGGCCTTCTTAAGGGCCGGACGGTTGTGCTCGCGATCGATCTCGTTCAGCGCGCGGGACACACCCAGGCGCAGCGCACCGGCCTGGCCGGAGGGGCCGCCGCCGGCGATGCGGGCGATCACGTCATAGGCGCCCTCGAGCTCCAGCAGGGTGAACGGGTCGTTGACCTCCTGCTGATGCAGCTTGTTCGGGAAGTAGTCCTCCAGGGTGCGGCCGTTGATGGTCCACTGGCCGGAGCCGGGGACGACGCGCACGCGGGCGACGGCCTCCTTGCGGCGGCCCACGGCGGCACCGGCGACCGTGAGGGCCGGACGCTCGGAGGCGACGGGCGCCTCGGCGGTCTGAGCGGACTCGGAGGTGTAGCTGGTCAGCACACCCTCGTTCTCGTTCTCGTTGATAGTCATGGGGGTCTCCTTGAAGAGGTCTCTACGGCGGCGCCCGATTACTGGGCGACCTGGCCGATCTCGAAGGTCTTGGGCTGCTGCGCGGCGTGCGGGTGCTCGGCGCCGCGGTACACCTTCAGCTTGGACAGCTGCTGGTCGGCCAGCGAGTTCTTCGGGAGCATGCCCTTGACGGCCTTCTCAACGGCGCGAACCGGGTTCTTCTCGAGCAGCTCGGCGTAGGAGACGGACTTCAGGCCGCCCGGGTAACCGGAGTGGCGGTAGGCCCGCTTCTTCTCGAGCTTGGCGCCGGTCAGGGCCACCTTCTCGGCGTTGATGATGATGACGTAATCGCCCATGTCCATGTGGGGGGCGAAAGTCGGCTTGTGCTTGCCGCGCAGCAGGGTGGCGGTGTGGGAGGCCAGGCGGCCCAGCACGACGTCGGTGGCGTCGATGACGTGCCACTGACGGTCGGCGTCACCGGGCTTGGGAGAGTACGTACGCACGTTGTCTGCCTTCATGGTCGGTAATCGGTCACAGTGCGCCATGGAAACCGGTCGTGAGGCCGGCACTGAGCACTGTCAGTTCTCGAGCGCGCACCGGGCGCCAGGTGAGGGCTGGCGAGCGTCCGGGGCCCAGAGCATCCGTGGGCGCCGAACGAGAACGCGGCCATGCAACGGGGCCTCTCGCGGCGCGCCTGAATCCGGATACGGACATGCGCAACGACGGTTCAGTCTAGCGCGTTTGCTGTGCCCGTGCCACCCACGGCACCCGCACCGCCCGGATGGTCAGCGCGGATGTGGCTGACGACGCCGACGGGGCGGAGAGCCACAGCTCTCCGCCCCGTCGGGACACTCCCCCGCGCCGCACAGGCGCGGAGGACTCACACGTCAGCGCGAGGCGACGTCGGACAGCGCAGCGCCCGAGTCGACCAGGCCCGCACCGCAGCCTGCGCTGCAGTACACCGGCATGGGGCGCGCGGTGTTCTTCAGGGCGGCCTCCACACGAGCCGGGGTCTGCTTGGTCTCCGCCTGCATCAGGGCCACCAGCCCGGCCACGTGCGGGGCGGCCATCGAGGTGCCCTGCATCTCGGAGTACCCGGCCGCACCCGGACGCTCGGTGCCGAGGTTGACGGTCGACAGGATGCCGCCGTTGGCGAACTCGAGGTTGCCGCCGGGGGCGGTGACGTCGATCGCCGAGCCGAAGTTGGAGAAGTACGAACGCGCACCGTCCGGGCCCGAGGAGGCCACGGTGATCGTGTTGGCACAGTTCGCCGGCGCGTAGTTCAGGGCGTCCTTGTTGTCGTTGCCCGCGGCCACGACGACCGGCACACCGCGGCTCACGGCGTAGTCGACGCCCTTCTGGTATGCCGGCAGGCAGGAGACGCGGCCGCCCAGGGACATGTTGATCACGTCTGCCGGGGTGCGGTTGCCCGGAACGCCCGGCACGGTGCCGCCGGCAGACCAGACGATGGCGTCGATGATGTCCGAGAGGTTGCCACCGCACTTGCCGAGCACGCGCACCGGCTGGATCTTGGCGTCCGGTGCGACGCCGACGACGCCCTGCGTGTTCGCCGCGGCCGCGACGGTGCCCGCCACGTGGGTGCCGTGCCAGGACGAGGCCTGGCCGTACATCTGGCCGCACTCACCGTCGTAGAACCAGTCGCCCTCGTCCTGCGGATTGGCGTCACGGCCGTTGTAGTCCCGCGAGGTCTCCGGGTTGGAGATGAAGTCGTAGCCGCGCACCAGGTTCGCATCGAGGTCCGGGTGGCGGGTGATGCCGGTGTCCAGCACCGCGACGACCTGGCCCTCGCCGGTGTTGTGGCTCCAGGCGACCGGCACGTTCATGCCGTTGGCGCTGTGGAAGCCCCACTGGTTCGAGTAGTACTCGTCAGCCGGGTCCAGGGCGGTGGGCTGCAGCGTCACATCCGGGGTGACGGACACGACGTTGGGATCGGCCTCGAGGGTGGCGGCGAACTCGGCGGACTCGGCCGGCGAGAGCTTCTTGTCCGCCTTGACCACGCGCTGGCCCAGGGCCATCTGGCGGTACTCCTTGACCGAGACGCCAGCCTCCTTGGCGGCCTTGCCCCAGGCCTTCGCACGGCCGTTCTTCGTAGCGGTGGCGGCGGAGTCCTTGTACTCGACGATGAAGGCGTCGACGTCCTGGTGCGCGGCGGCCGCCTTGGCCTTGCCCTTGGCCTTGCCGGCCTTCGACTTCGCCTCGCGCATCTCAGCGCCCTTGCCGTTGCCGCCCTTCTTCTCGGACGCGGCGGCACCCTTGCCCTGAGCATGATCCGGCACAGCGGAGGCCTGCAGCGGCATGGCGGTCAGGGTGGTGCCGGCCAGCACGACGGTGGCCAGGGCGGCGCCTGCACGGCCACGGAGGGTGGCGGGACGGTCGGTATGAGTGGTGTTCACCAAGGGGGTACTCCTCAAGTCAGGGCGCGGGGAGGGTGATGTCTCACCCGCCGATGCACAGCGTGATCCATGGGCCCATGAGCGTCGAACGCCTCCGGACCTGAGATGAGTCTATCCGAAAGCTGTTCTTTCACAGACACACTTATCTATGGCTGATCTGTCACACAGCTGATCGGCCTGGCTCCGCGTCCAGGCTGCGCCGACGCGCCCGCGTGCCCGTGGCGCGCGCCCCGAGACGATCATCGTCCGGATAGTCCACACCGGCGAGCACGAGCGCGTGCGGCGGAGCGAGCTGCGCCGAGGAATCCCGTCGCTCCGCGTCCAGGCGCGATACCGCCCATCCCGGGGGGCGCCGCCGCTCCCCCACGGCCATCACGGCGGCGAGCAGAGCTCGGACCATGTGATGGCAGAACGCGTCGGCGCTTAACCGGGCCACGATGACGCCCTCGGCGTCCCGCTCAAGGTCGAACGCCTGCAGCTGGCGGATCGTCGTACCTTCCGGCCGGGGACGACAGAAGCCGAGGAAATCGTGCAGACCGAGCATCGCGTCCGCTTCGGCCTGCATCAGCGCCACGTCCAGGCCTGCCTTGTGCCAGCAGGTGTCTGTCCGACGCAGCGGATCGCGGGTCCCCGGATCATCGCTGATGCGGTACCTGTAGTGACGGCGCAGGGCCGAGAACCGCGCGTCGAATCCGGCGGGTGCGCGGGCCGCGTCCCGCACGATCACCGCACCGTGCCGGGGGCCGAGCACCCCGTTGAGTCGACGCACCAGCGAGGAGCCGGGCTCGAGCCCGGCTCGGCCCCGTGTCAGAGCGCTCCACTCGGGTTCGGTCAGATCGAAGTGGACGACCTGGTGCGCGGCATGCACGCCCGCGTCGGTGCGCCCGGCGACCGTGGTCCGCACGGGCCTGCGCACGATCCTCTCCAGCGCGTCCTCGAGCACGCCCTGGACGGTCACCAACCCGGGCTGGGTGGCCCAGCCGTGGAAGCCCGTGCCGTCATAGGCTAAGTCGAGGCGCACCCGCGTCGACGGCGGCGGGGTCGTGGCGGGATCGGTGGGCTCCGGTGCGGACATGGGCCGATTCTAGAGGCCCGAGAGCACGACGCAGGGCCGCCCACCCCGCGGGGTGGACGGCCCTGTCATACGCCGTCGCGCACGTCAGTGCGCTGGCGGATCAGGCGTCGGCGACCTTCTGCGCGGCCTCACCGCCGGCCGGGGCAAAGCCGGCGGCCTTGGCGTCCTCAACGGTCTCGAACCAGACCTCGGCGGTCGTCTGGTCGTACCAGCGGGAACCAGGCACGTGGTACTTCTTCGAGCTGGCGTTGCCCTTGATGGCCGCACCCTCGGGCGCGGAACCGTCCTCGTTGGCCGGGATGGCCTCCTTGATCTGGGCGGCGGCCTCCTGGGACTGCTCGACGGTGACGTCCTCCGCGGCGGCCGGGTCCACGGACTCGACCTCGTCCGCGGCGGGTGCCTCGGCGGCGGGAGCGGACTGAGCCGCCTGCTCGGCCTCGGCCACCACGGCCTGCTTGGCGGACATCGGGTCCATGACCAGCTCGATCACGGCCATCGGGGCGTTGTCGCCCTGACGGTTGCCGATCTTGGTGATGCGGGTGTAGCCGCCGTTGCGCTCGGCCATCGCCGGGGCGATCACGGTGAACAGCTCGTGCACGATCGACTTGTTGGTGCGGTTCTTCGCCGCGATGATGCCCTGGACCTTGCGGCGGGCCGGCAGATCGCCCTTCTTCGCGATGGTGATCAGGCGCTCGGCGTGCGGGCGCAGGCGCTTGGCACGGGTCAGCGTCGTGGTGATCGACTTGTGCTCGAACAGCTGCGCCGACATGTTGGCCAGGATGATGCGCTCATGAGCGGGGCTGCCGCCCAGGCGCGGACCCTTGGTGGGGGTAGGCATTGGTGTATCTCCTCAGATGATCCTCGACATCGCACGCGACGTCGACGGACAGGTTCAGTGGTGCGTCGAGCTCAGTACTCGGAGAACGGATCGTCGTCCATCTGCTGAGCGTGGAGCTGCGGGTCGTAGCCGGCCGGCGAGTCCTTGAGGGACAGCCCGAGCTCGACGAGCTTCTCCTTGACCTCGTCGATGGACTTCGCGCCGAAGTTGCGGATGTCCATCAGGTCGGCCTCGGAGCGCGCGACGAGTTCGCCCACGGAGTGGATCCCCTCACGCTTGAGGCAGTTGTAGGAACGCACGGTCAGGTCCAGGTCCTCAATCGGCTGGCCCAGGTCGGCCGACGAGGCGGCCTCGACCGGCGCGTCGCCCAGGTCGATGCCTTCGGCCTCGACGTTGAGCTCGCGGGCCAGACCGAACAGCTCGACGAGCGTCGAGCCGGCGGACGCCACGGCGTCACGCGGGAGCATCGACTCCTTGGTCTCCACGTCCAGGACCAGACGGTCGAAGTCAGTGCGCTGCTCGACACGGGTGGCCTCGACCTTGAAGGTGACCTTCAGCACGGGCGAGTAGATCGAGTCGACCGGCATGCGGCCGATCTCCGAGTCCGCGAGCTTGTTCTGCGCGGCGGTGACGTAGCCGCGACCCCGCTCGATGGTGAGCTCCATCTCGAACTTGCCCTTGTCGTTCAACGTCGCGATGTGCAGATCCGGGTTGTGGATCTCCACGCCGGCCGGGGCCGTGATGTCCGCGGCGGTGACGACGCCGGCGCCCTGCTTGCGCAGGTAGGCGACGACCGGCTCGTCGTTCTCCGAGGAGACGGCGAGCTGCTTGATGTTGAGGATGACCTCGGTGACGTCTTCCTTCACACCGTTGATGGTGCTGAACTCGTGCAGCACACCGTCCACGCGGATGCTGGTCACGGCAGCACCGGGGATGGAGGACAGCAGAGTGCGACGCAGGGAGTTGCCGAGGGTGTAGCCGAAGCCGGGCTCGAGCGGTTCGATGACGAACCGGGAGCGACGCTCGGAGACAACCTCTTCGGTCAGCGTGGGGCGCTGTGCAATGAGCACGGACATTTCCTTTCGGCGGGCGTCCGCCATATGACGCACGCGGTGAGGTGGAAACGAGTTCGGGATGGGAGGGCCGGCTGATCCGACCTGTCCCCGCGCTCCGTCAGGACCGCGGGGACACGAGACGATCAGACGCGACGACGCTTGGCCGGGCGGGCGCCGTTGTGCGCCATCGGGGTGACGTCCTGGATGGAGCCGACCTCGAGGCCGGTGGCCTGCAACGAACGGATCGCGGTCTCGCGGCCCGAGCCCGGGCCCTTCACGAACACGTCGACCTTGCGCATGCCGTGCTCCTGGGCGCGCTTGGCGGCCTGCTCGGCGGCGAGCTGCGCGGCATAGGGCGTCGACTTGCGCGAGCCCTTGAAACCGACCTCGCCGGACGAGGCCCAGGCCACGACGGCGCCCGAGGGGTCCGTGATGGAGACGATCGTGTTGTTGAACGTGCTCTTGATGTGGGCCTGGCCCACGGCGATGTTCTTCTTGTCCTTGCGACGCGGCTTGCGCACCGCTGCGCGTGTCTTCGGGGGCATGGAATTCTCCTACGGGAAAGCTGGTGAGGATCGCTGGCTGCGGACGGCCGACCGTGCGGCACGGCGCCCGACGAGCCGGATCACTTCTTCTTGCCGGCGACCGTCTTCTTCGGTCCCTTGCGGGTACGGGCGTTGGTCTTGGTGCGCTGACCGCGCACCGGAAGGCCGCGACGGTGGCGCAGACCCTCGTAGGAGCCGATCTCCACCTTGCGGCGGATGTCCGCGGCGACCTCGCGCCGCAGATCGCCCTCGACCTTGTAGCTACCCTCGATGTGGTCGCGCAGCTGCACGAGCTGATCGTCCGTGAGGTCCTTCACGCGGATGTTCGGGTCGATACCCGTGGCCGCCAGAGTCTGCTCGGCGCGGGTGCGACCCACACCGTAAATGTACGTAAGTGCGATGATCACGCGCTTCTCGCGCGGGATGTCAACGCCTGCAAGACGAGCCATGTGGCCGTCCTCCTGTTCCTTCTGCAGCAGGGGTCTGCACCAGTGACCTCCCGAGAACGTCGGCGTGTCTCACGCCTGCGCGGCCGCCGCATCGCGGACCGGCGAAGAACCGGCTGTTCCGCGACGGACCTGCCGCCGTGATCGGTCTCCGGCCCCTGCGACCGGAGGTTGCGGTCCGCGGCCGGTGGCCGACGGACGCTGTCCTGATGTTCGGCCCTGATGGCCGAGATGATGTATTCGATGAGCACTCAGGCGACCGCGACCCCGAACGGGGCCGACGCTCAACCCTGGCGCTGCTTGTGGCGCGGGTTCGAGCAGATCACCAGCACGCGGCCCTGACGGCGCACGACCTGGCACTTGTCACAAATCCGCTTCACGCTCGGCTGAACCTTCACGGCTCCTCCTCTTGCGCTCGCTTGTGGACGGTTTACTTGTAGCGGTACACGATGCGACCCCGGTTGAGGTCGTACGGGCTAAGCTCCACCACGACCCGGTCCTCGGGGAGGATGCGGATGTAGTGCTGACGCATCTTTCCGGAGATCGTGGCGAGCACGATGTGCTCGTTCTGCAGGCGCACTCGGAACATCGCGTTCGGCAATGCCTCGGTGACCGTGCCCTCGACCTCGATGACACCTTCCTTCTTAGCCATGTCCTCCACAATCGTTGGGCCTTCGCCCCGTGACCGCGCGGCGGTCACGAGAGTCGAAGGCGGTGATGTTGACGACCGCGTCGGCGCCAGAGCGCACGACAAAGACAGTCAGCGCTCAATAGTAGCGCACGAGAAGGGTGAAACCAAGAGGACCCGACGGACGAAGTGCTCTGCACACGGCGACCTCGTCATCCGGCCCCCGCTGCGGCCGGTGGCCGCCGTGGCCAGGCCGGTCAGTTCCCCGGCGGCACCGGCTCGACGCCGTGACGGGCGAGCTCGGCCGCTCCCCCGTCCGGGGCCGAGAGGACCCAGAGGCCCCCGTCGTGGCGGCACACCGTGTGCTCCCACTGGCTCGCCCGCGCGCCGTCCACCGTCACGACAGTCCAGTCGTCCTCGAGCGTGGCGGTCTGGATGCCGCCGCGCACCAGCATGGGCTCGATCGCCAGGGCCATGCCCGGCTGGACCTTGGGGCCGCGGTGCCCGGTGCGGTAATTGAACACGTCGGGCGGCATGTGCATCTTGGAGCCGATGCCGTGGCCGACGTACTCCTCGAGGATGCCCAGCTCGGCACCGGGCTGGGCGGTGACGAAGTCGTCGATCGCGTCGCCGATCTCACCGACGTGGCGGGCCGTTGCGAAGGCGGCGATGCCGACCCACATCGCCTCGCGCGTGATCGCCGAGAGCCGCTCGTCCTCGGGGTCGGCGGTGCCCGCCTCGGACGAGCCCAGCAGGATCGTGCGGGCCGAGTCCGAATGCCAGCCGTCGACGATCGCGCCGCCGTCGACCTTGAGCACGTCGCCGCTGCGCAGCACCCGATCGGACGGGATGCCGTGCACGACCTCCTCGTTCACCGAGGTGCAGATGGCGGCGGGGAACCCGTGATAGCCCAGGAAGTTCGACGTCGCGCCGCGCCGTTCGAGCACGGCGCGGAACACGTCGTCGAGCTCCCGGGTGCTGATCCCGGGCGCGGCCGCGTCCACGACGGTGTCCAGCGCCTCGGCGAGCACCCGACCCGCTGCCTGCATCGACTGCAGCTGGGAGACGGACTTGAGTTCGAGGCTCCGACGGGAGAACACGAGGCGACTCAGTCCTGACGCGCGCGGTCGACCGCCGGGAACGAGCCGGTCGCGGCGCGCACGCTGTAGATCGCCTGCAGCAGCCGCTCGGTCACGTCGTCGATCTGACCGGTGCCGTCGACACGCGAGACGATGCCGCGGTCCGTGTACTGCTCAATCACGCTCGCGGTCTCGCGGTGGTACAGGTCCAGACGGTGTCGGATGACCTCGGCCGTGTCGTCCGCGCGGCCTTCGATCTCGGCACGCTTGAGCAGGCGTTCCACGAGCTCCTCGTCCTCGACCGTCAGCTCCACGACGGCGTCCAGGCGCAGCCCGGCCTCGTCGAGCATGGCGTCCAGCGCCTCGACCTGGCCCACGGTGCGCGGGTAGCCGTCGAGAAGGAAGCCCTGCGCCGCGTCCGACTGCCCGATGCGGTCGGCCACCATCCGGTTGGTCACCTCGTCGGGGACGAAGTCGCCGGCGTCGATGTAGCGCTTGGCCTCCTGGCCCAGGGGCGTCATCTCCTTGACGTTGTACCGGAAGATGTCACCGGTGGAAATGGCGACGATGCCCAGCTTGTCGGCGATGCGGCCGGCCTGGGTCCCCTTGCCGGACCCCGGGGGGCCCATGATCAGCATGCGAGTCACTCGCGAACTCCTCACTTTGTGTAGCGGTCTGTCTGGTCGGCCGGGCCGCCGCGTCTCAGCGCAGCAGACCCTCGTAGTGCCGCTGCTCCATCTGGGCGTTGAGCTGCTTGATGGTCTGCAGCCCGACACCCACCATGATCAGGATCGACGTGCCGCCGAACGGGAAGTTCTGACTGACGTCGATCAGCACGAAGGCGATCAACGGGATCATCGCGATCACGCCCAGGTACAGGGCGCCCGGGAACGTGATGCGGCTGATCACGTACTCAAGGTACCGCTCCGTCGGCCGACCCGCACGGACTCCCGGGATGAAGCCGCCATAGCGCTTCATGTTGTCCGAGACCTCCTTCGGGTTGAAGGTGATCGACACGTAGAAGTAGGTGAAGCCGATGATGAAAAGGAAGTACAGGGCCATGTAGACGGGATGGTCGCCCGAGCCGAAGTACTGGGACAGCCACGTCACCCACCCCGGCGGCACGGAGCCGTCCTGCGGGGTGTTGAACTGGATGAGGATGCCCGGGAGCATCAGGATCGACGAGGCGAAGATCACGGGAATCACGCTGGCCATGTTCACCTTGATCGGAATGTAGGTGGAGCTGCCGCCGACGGTGCGCGAGCCGATCTGCCGCTTCGCGTACTGCACGGGCACCCGACGCTGCGACTCCTCCACGAACACGATCGCCAGCATGGTCAGCAGCCCGATCGCGAGCACGATGATGAAGGTGCGCGGCCCCTGCGTCTGCCAGACCTGCCCGATGCCGGCGGGGAAGCCCGCCGCGATCGACGTGAAGATCATCAGCGACATGCCGTTGCCGACGCCGCGCTCGGTGATCTGCTCGCCCATCCACATCACCACGACCGTTCCGGTGGTGAGCACCAGCACGATCAGCAGCACCGTGAGGATCGAGTCGTCCCGCACCAGCGGCAGCGAGCAGTTCAGCAGCGCGCCGGTGCGCGCCAGGGAGGCCATGGTCGTGGCCTGCAGCAGCGCGAGCCCGAGAGTGAGGTAGCGCGTGTACTGGGTGAGCTTCGCCTGGCCCTGTGGCCCCTCCTGCTGGAGCTGTTCGAACCGCGGGATGACGACCCGCAGCAGCTGCACGATGATCGACGCGGTGATATACGGCATGATCCCGAGCGCGAAGATGGACACCTGCAGCAGCGCGCCGCCGGAGAACATGTTGACGAACGAGTACAGGCCGCCGGAGGCCGAGCCCTGGGCCAGGCACATCTGCACGGCCCCGTAGTCGACGCCCGGTGACGGGATGAACACACCGAGGCGGTACACCGCGATGATGCCCAGGGTGAACCAGATCTTTCGCTGCAGATCCGGCGTCCGGAAGATCCGGGCCATGGCCTTGAACACACGTCCTCCTGCGTACGGTTCACGGGGTCCGTCCGTTCGCCGCCGGGGACGGCGCTGCTCGGCGCGTCGACCCGTCCGCCACGGACATGACGAGGCCCGCGCGGGGGCGGGCCGTCAGGCGATTCTACATGCATGGAAAAGGCCCCCGTCCGGCAGGAGCGGGTCCTGCCGGACGGGGGCCGTCACGCGGTGGGCGTCAGAGGGTCTGGGTGGACCCGCCTGCCGCGGCGATCTTCTCCACGGCCGAGCCGGAGAAGGCGTGCGCCTTCACCTGCACGGCGGCGGTGATCTCACCGGTGCCCAGCACCTTGACGGGCTGGTTCTTGCGCACGAGGCCCTTGGCCACGAGCGCGTCGACGGTGATCTCGCCACCGTCCGGGAAATGCGCCGAGAGCTTGTCCAGATTCACGACCTGGTACTCGACGCGGAACGGGTTCTTGAAGCCGCGCAGCTTCGGCAGACGCATCTGCAGCGGCAGCTGGCCGCCCTCGAAGCCCGGCCGGACCTGGTAACGGGCCTTGGTGCCCTTGGTTCCGCGACCGGCGGTCTTGCCCTTCGAAGCCTCACCGCGGCCCACACGGGTCCGCGAGGTCTTGGCTCCGGGGGCCGGCCGCAGGTCGTGGATCTTGATGGCGTCGTTGTCAGCCATGAGTGACCTCCTCCACGGACACGAGGTGCGGCACCGTGTTGAGCATGCCGACCGTCGTCACGTCGGCCTTGCGGGTGACCTGGTGGCCGATCCGCTTCAGGCCGAGCGAACGAAGGGTGTCGCGCTGGTTCTGCTTGGTGCCGGTGACGCTGCGAGTCTGCGTGATCAGCAGAGTGGCGTCAGAGGCCTGGATGTTCTTACGAGTGGGCTCAAACATGGCTCACGCTCCTGCCTTCTGGGTGCTCTTGGCTTCCCGGTCGGCCTCGATCGTGCGCAGCATGGCGTGCGGGGCGATCTCGTCGAGATCCTTGCCGCGGCGTGCTGCGACGGACTGGGGCTCCTCGAGCTGCTTCAGGGCGTCCACGGTGCCGCGCACGATGTTGATCGCGTTGGCGGAGCCCATGGACTTGGACAGCACGTCGTGAATGCCCGCGCACTCCAGCACTGCACGCACCGGGCCGCCGGCGATCACACCGGTACCCGGCGAGGCCGGACGCAGCAGGACGACGCCCGCGGCGTCCTCACCCTTGACCAGGTGAGGGATGGTGGAGCCGACGCGCGGCACGCGGAAGAAGGACTTCTTGGCCTCCTCCACGGCCTTCGAGATCGCGGCGGGCACCTCCTTCGCCTTGCCGTAGCCGACGCCGACCATGCCATCGCCGTCACCGACGACGACCAGGGCGGTGAAGGCGAAGCGACGGCCGCCCTTGACGACCTTCGACACGCGGTTGATGCCGATGACGCGCTCGAGGAACGCGTCCTTGTCATCGTCACGGCCGCCACGGCCACCACGGCCACCACGGTCATCACGACGGCCGCCACGGCCGCCGTCGCGACCGCCACGAGCCGAGTCACGGCCGCCGGAACGCTCGGTGGACTGGCTGGCCGAGCCGGCGGCGGTCTCGGCGACAGCGGTCTCGGTCTTCTCGGTCACCTGGGTGTCCTTCTCGTTGTTGTTCTCGCTCACAGCTGCAGCCCACCCTCTCGGGCGCCGTCGGCGACGGCGGCCACTCGACCGTGGTACTTGTTGCCGCCGCGGTCGAACACGGCGGCGTCGACGCCCGCGGCCTTGGCGCGCTCAGCGAGCAGCTCGCCCACGCGCTTGGCCTTCGCGGTCTTGTCGCCGTCCAGCCCGCGCAGCTCCGCCTCCATGGTGGAGGCAGAGGCGAGGGTGCGGCCCTGCGTGTCGTCGACCAGCTGCACGAACATGTGGCGTGCGGAGCGGTTGACGACCAGGCGCGGACGCACGGCGGAGCCGGTGATCCGCTTGCGGACACGGAGGTGGCGGCGGGTACGGGCAACGGCCTTGCCCTTGCCCTTCACCTTCAGAGTAGACATCACTTACCTGCCTTTCCGGCCTTGCGGCGGATCTGCTCGCCCGCGTAGCGGACGCCCTTGCCCTTGTACGGGTCGGGGCGACGCAGCTTGCGGATGTTGGCGGCGACCTCGCCGACCTTCTGCTTGTCGATGCCGGAGACGGTGACCTTGTTGCCCTCGACGCCGAAGGAGATGCCCTCCGGGCACTTCACCGGCACGGGATGCGAGTAGCCCAGGGCGAACTCCAGGTCCTGCCCCTTGGCGAGCACGCGGTAGCCGGTGCCGACGACCTCGAGCTGCTTGGAGAAGCCCTCGGTCACGCCCAGGATCATGTTGTTGATCAGGGTGCGGGACAGCCCGTGGAGGGAACGGGACTCGCGCTCGTCGTCGGGACGGGCCACGGTGACCTGTCCGTCCTCGAGGGCGACCGTGATCGGTGCGGCGATGGTGCGCTCCAGCTGGCCCTTGGGGCCCTTCACGGTGACGTGGGCGCCGTCGATGGTCACATCGACGCCGCTGGGAATGGTGATCGGCAGACGTCCGATTCGCGACATTTCAGTACAGCCTTTCTTCCGTCTCGCCCGTCACCAGACGTAGGCGAGGACTTCCCCGCCCACGCCCTTCTTGGCGGCCTGCCGGTCCGTGAGGAGGCCGGAGGAGGTGGACAGGATGGCGATGCCCAGACCGCCCAGGACGTGGGGCAGGTTGGTGGACTTCGCGTACACGCGGAGGCCGGGCTTGGAGATGCGGCGCAGGCCGGCGATCGCACGCTCGCGCTGCGGGCCGAACTTCAGGTCGATGGTGAGGGTCTTGCCCACCTCGGCCTGCTCTTCGCGCCAGTCGGAGATGTAGCCTTCGGCCTTCAGGATGTCGGCCACGCGGGTCTTCAGCTTGGAAGACGGCATGGACACGGTGTCGTGGGAGGCCGAGTTTGCGTTGCGCAGACGCGTCAGCATGTCTGCGACGGGATCGGTCATGGTCATGAGGGCTTCACGCCCTTTCCCGCCCTGGTTTCCAACTCCGGTTCACCGGAGACAGGACCTGTGGCGTAGAGGTCTTACTTTTCGGTCTTGAACGGGAAGCCCAGCGCCTTCAGCAGCGCCCGGCCCTCGTCGTCGTTCTTGGCGGTGGTCACCACGGTGATGTCCATGCCGCGCACGCGGTCGATCTTGTCCTGATCGATCTCGTGGAACACGGTCTGCTCGGACAGGCCGAAGGTGTAGTTGCCATTGCCGTCGAACTGACGGTCCGACAGCCCGCGGAAGTCGCGGATGCGGGGCAGCGCCAGGGTCACGAGGCGGTCCAGGAACTCCCACATGCGGTCGCCGCGCAGGGTGGCGTGCGTGCCGATGGGCATCCCCTCGCGCAGCTTGAACTGCGCAATGGACTTGCGGGCCTTGGTGATCATCGGCTTCTGGCCCGTGATCTGCGTGAGATCGCGGACGGCGCCGTCGATGATCTTCGAGTCCTTTGCGGCCTCGCCGACACCCATGTTCACGACCACCTTGACCAGGCCGGGCACCTGCATGACGTTCGGGTACTCGAACTGCTCCTGCAGGGACGCACGGATCTGCTCGCGGTACTTCGTCTTCAGACGCGGGGTGACCTTCTCGGTCTGCTGAACCTCGGTCATCACAGCTCCTTCCCCGAGGCCTTGGCGAAGCGCACCTTCACGGTGCGGCTCTCGCCGTCCTTCTCGACGGTCTCGAAGCGGTAGCCCACGCGGGTCGGCTTCTTGGTCTCCGGATCCACAATCGCCACATTCGAGATGTGAATGGGCGCCTCGACGACCTGCAGGCCGCCCTCGGTGGAGCCGTTGTTGTTCTGACCGGCACGCAGGTGCTTGGTCACGCGGTTGACGCCCTCAACGAGGACGCGCTCCTGTGCCGGAAACACGCGCAGGACCTTGCCCTGCAGGCCGCGGTCCTTGCCGGCGATGACCTGGACCAGGTCGTCCTTCTTGATCTTGGCCATGGCGTCAGATCACCTCCGGTGCGAGCGACACGATCTTCATGAACCGCTTGTCACGCAGCTCGCGGCCCACGGGGCCGAAGATGCGGGTGCCGCGGGGCTCACCCTCGTTCTTGAGGATCACGGCCGCGTTCTCGTCGAAACGGATGTACGAGCCGTCCGGGCGGCGGATCTGCTTGCGAGTCCGCACGACCACGGCCTTGACGACGTCACCCTTCTTGACGTTGCCGCCGGGGATGGCGTCCTTGACGGTGGCGACAATGGTGTCGCCGATGCTTGCGTAGCGGCGTCCTGAGCCACCGAGAACACGGATGGTCAGGATCTCCTTCGCACCGGTGTTGTCGGCGACCTTGAGCCGCGACTCCTGCTGAATCACTTATCTCTCCTTGCGTCTCGCCGGTTCTCGCCCACGGTGGACGAGCCTTGCGGAACGGATTTCACGAGCGGTCCCGGCGTGCTTACCCCTGCCCTCTCGGCGGCGCACCGCTCCGGGCCGTCGAGGCGCGTGTTCAGACAGCGCGTCGAGGGCGGCGGACGCGGCGACCGCAGGGCAAGGCCGAGGCGGATCCGAGACCAGTAGTGCGTCGCCGCTGCGCTCGCGGGATGGATGGTCCCGCCTACAACGGACGCACGATCACAAGAGCTTACCGCAAAGGCCCGCCCCGCGCCACCGTCCGAGGGGACGGCGGGCGGGGCGGGCCCGTGCGAGGCGGCTCATGCCGCGCGCGTCACTTGGCGCGCTCGGTGATCTCCACGAGGCGGAAGTACTTGTCCGCCGACATGGGGCGGGTCTCCGCGAGGAGCACACGGTCGCCGACGCCGGCGGTGTTCTCCTCGTCGTGGGCCTTCACGCGCTTGGAGGTCTTCATGACCTTGCCGTACAGCGCGTGCTTCTTGCGGTCCTCGACCTCGACGACGATCGTCTTGTCCATCTTGTCGGACACGACGACGCCGCGAAGCGACTTGCGGTAGCCGCGCTCCTGGGCGGCTGCGGTCTGCTCGGTCACTTGGCAGCCTCCTCGTTCTTGTCACCCTCGCCTGCGACGTCCTCGCGGATGCCGAGCTCGCGCTCACGCAGGATGGTGTAGATGCGGGCGATGTCGCGCTTGACGGCCTTGAGACGGCTGGAGTTGTCCAGCTGGCCGGTCGCCGCCTGGAAGCGCAGGTTGAACAGCTCCTCCTTGGAAGACTTCAGAGCCTCCCGCAGACGGCTGTTGTCCATGGTGTCCAGGGACTCGACGTTCAGATCCTTGGTTCCGATGGCCATGGGATCACTCACCACCCTCTCGACGGATGATTCGGGCCTTGAGCGGCAGCTTGTGGATGGCCAGACGCAGCGCCTCGCGGGCGACCTCGTCCGAGACACCCGAGAGCTCGAAGAGCACGCGGCCCGGCTTGACGTTGGCGACCCACCACTCGGGCGAGCCCTTGCCGGAGCCCATACGGGTCTCGGCGGGCTTCTTCGTAAGCGGGCGGTCCGGGTAGATGTTGATCCAGACCTTGCCGCCACGCTTGATGTAGCGGGTCATGGCGATACGCGCGGCCTCGATCTGACGGTTCGTCACATAGGCCGGCGTGAGCGCCTGGATGCCCCACTCGCCGAAAGTCACGGTGGTGCCGCCCTTGGCGGCGCCGGTGCGCTTCGGGCTGTGCTGCTTGCGGTGCTTGACTCGACGGGGAATCAGCATCAGGCGTTGCCTCCTTCAGCGGGAGCGGCGGCCGGAGCCTGCGCACCGGCGCCCTGCGAGGCGTTCTCCTGACGCGGAGCACGCTCGGCACGGTCATTGCGACGACGACGCTCGCCGCCACGGCGGTCGCCGCCGCGGCCACGGCCCGAGGGCTGCGCGGCCTCCTTGGCCGCGAGCTCCTTGGCGGTCAGGTCGCCCTTGTAGATCCAGACCTTCACACCGATGCGGCCGAAGGTCGTCTTGGCCTCGAACTTGCCGAAGTCGATGTTCGCGCGCAGGGTGTGCAGCGGCACGCGCCCCTCGCGGTAGAACTCCGAACGGCTCATTTCGGCGCCGCCGAGACGGCCGGCGCACTGGATGCGGATGCCCTTGGCACCGGCGCGCATGGCCGACTGGATGGCCTTCTTCATCGCGCGGCGGAACGCCACGCGCGAGGCGAGCTGCTCGGCCACGCCCTGCGCCACCAGCTGAGCGTCGGTCTCGGGGTTCTTGACCTCGAGGATGTTCAGCTGGATCTGCTTGCCGGTGAGCTTCTCGAGCTCGCCGCGGATACGGTCAGCCTCTGCGCCGCGTCGACCGATGACGATGCCCGGGCGAGCGGTGTGGATGTCCACACGCACGCGGTCACGGGTGCGCTCGATCTCCACCTTGGAGATGCCGGCGCGCTCCATGCCGTTGGTCATCAGCTCGCGGATCTTGACGTCCTCCTTGAGGAAGTCCTTGTACCGCTGGCCCTCCTTGTGAGAGTCAGCGAACCAGTGCGAGACATGGTCGGTGGTGATGCCGAGGCGGAAACCGTTGGGGTTGATCTTCTGTCCCATTACTTGGTCCCACCCTTCTCGTCCTTGGAGGCAACAACCACGGTGATGTGGCTGGTGCGCTTGTTGATGCGGAAAGCGCGGCCCTGGGCACGCGGCTGGAACCGCTTCATGGTCGGGCCTTCGGAGACGAAGGCCTCGCTGATGTACAGCGAGCTCTCGTCGAAGGCGAGGCCCTCACGGTCGGCCTTGACGCGGGCGTTGGCCACAGCGGAGGCGACCAGCTTGTACACCGGCTCCGAAGCGCCCTGCTGGGCGAACTTCAGGATGGCCAGAGCCTCGATGGTGTCCTTGCCACGGACCAGGTCGACGACGCGCCGGGCCTTCATCGGCGTCACGCGCAGGTGGCGCGCAATTGCCTTGGCTTCCATTGCTTCTCTCTTTCGATTCTCTCGAAGGTCAAGCGTGCAGATCCCTCAGGGGGTCAGCGGCGCTTGCCCTTCTTGTCGTCCTTCACGTGACCGCGGAACAGTCGCGTGGGCGCGAACTCTCCGAGCTTGTGGCCCACCATCGACTCGGTGATGAACACCGGGATGTGCTTGCGGCCGTCGTGCACCGCGATGGTGTGGCCGAGCATGTCCGGGATGATCATCGACCGGCGAGACCAGGTCTTGATGACGTTCTTGGTGCCCTTCTCGTTCTCGGCCAGAACCTTCAGGTAGAGGTGCTGATCGACGAAGGGGCCCTTCTTCAGGCTGCGAGGCATGTCTTGTCAGCTCCCTTATCGCTTGTTCTTGCCGGTACGACGACGACGCACGATGTACTTGTCGGATTCCTTGTTCGGACGACGCGTGCGGCCCTCGGGCTTGCCGTTCGGGTTGACCGGGTGACGGCCACCGGAGGTCTTGCCCTCGCCACCGCCGTGCGGGTGGTCGACCGGGTTCATGACGACGCCGCGGACGGTCGGGCGCACGCCCTTCCAGCGCATGCGGCCGGCCTTGCCCCAGCTGATGTTGGTCTGCTCGGCGTTGCCCACCTCGCCGATCGTGGCGCGGCAGCGCACGTCGACGTTGCGGATCTCGCCCGAGGGCAGACGCAGCTGGGCGAAACGACCCTCGCGGGCGACCAGCTGGATGGAGGCGCCGGCGGAGCGGGCCATCTTGGCACCGCCGCCCGGACGCAGCTCCACGGCGTGGATCACGGTGCCGAGCGGGATGTTGCGCAGCGGCAGGTTGTTGCCGGGCTTGATGTCCGCGTTCGGACCGGCCTCGACGGCGTCACCCTGCTTCAGCTTGGCCGGAGCCAGGATGTACCGCTTCGTGCCGTCCACGTAGTGCAGCAGCGCGATGCGGGCGGTGCGGTTCGGGTCGTACTCGATGTGAGCGACCTTCGCCGGCACGCCGTCCTTGTCGTGACGACGGAAGTCGATCAGACGGTACTGACGCTTGTGGCCGCCGCCCTTGTGGCGGGTGGTGATGCGGCCGGTGTTGTTGCGGCCGCCGGTCTTGTGCAGCGGGCGGAGAAGGGACTTCTCCGGCGTGGACCGGGTGATCTCTGCGAAGTCGGCCACCGACGAGCCGCGCTGGCCCGGGGTGGTCGGCTTGTGTTTACGGATAGCCATGTACCTATTCCTCGATTAAGTGGTCTCCGCACGCCAATCAGGCGAGCGGACCTCCGAAGATGTCGATCGACCCTTCCTTGAGCGTGACGATCGCACGCTTGGTGGCTTTGCGCTGGCCCCAGCCGAAGCGGGTGCGGCGGCGCTTGCCGGGTCGGTTCAGGGTGTTCACCGAGGACACGGAGACGTCGAAGATGCGCTCGATCGCCTGCTTGATCTCGGTCTTGTTGGAGCGCGGGTCGACCAGGAAGGTGTACTTGCCTTCGTCGATCAGCCCGTAGCTCTTCTCCGACACGACGGGAGCGATGATCACGTCGCGGGGATCCTTGTTGATGGAGCCGCTCACTGGGCATCCTCCTTCTTGGCACCGGAAGCACGCGCCACGAACGCCTCGTAGGCGGACTGCGTGAACACGACGTCGTCGGCGACGAGCACGTCGTAGGTGTTCAGCTGGTCTGCGTACAGGGTGTGCACGGCGGGCAGATTACGGACGGACAGGGCGGCGACGTCGTCGGCGCGGTCGATGACGACCAGCATGGTCTTGCGACCGGTGCCCAGGGACGCCAGCGCCTCCTTGGCGGCCTTCGTCGACGGGGTCTCACCGGTGACGATGGCCTCAACGACGTGGACGCGACCGTTGCGGGCGCGGTCCGACAGGGCGCCACGCAGAGCGGCGGCCTTCATCTTCTTGGGGGTGCGCAGCGAGTAGTCGCGCGGCACGGGCCCGTGGACGATGCCACCGCCGGTCATCTGCGGCTCGCGGATCGAGCCCTGACGGGCACGACCGGTGCCCTTCTGCTTGAAGGGCTTGCGGCCTGCGCCGGACACCTCGCCGCGGTTCTTCGCCTTGTGGGTGCCCTGACGGGCGGCGGCGAGCTGGGCCACGACGACCTGGTGCATCAGCGGGACGTTGGCCTGCACGTCGAAGATCTCGGCGGGCAGGTCGACCTTGACAGTCTTCACAGAGTTGGCCATGGGTCTCAGGCTCCCTTCGCGGCGCTGCGCACGAGCACGACCTGGCCCTTGGGGCCGGGCACCGCGCCCTTGATGAGCAGCAGGTTGTTGTCCACGTCGATGCCGTGGAGCGTGAGGTTCTGGGTGGTCTGACGCACGGCGCCCATGCGGCCGGCCATGCGCTGGCCCTTGAAGACGCGGCCCGGGGTGGCCGCGCCGCCGACGGAGCCGGGCTTGCGGTGGTTCTTGTGCTGGCCGTGCGAGGCGCCCACGCCGGCGAAGCCGTGGCGCTTCATGCCGCCGGCGAAGCCCTTGCCCTTGGTCGTGCCGACGACGTCGACCTTCTGGCCGGCCTCGAAGATCTCGACGGTGACGTCCTGACCGAGCGAGTACTCGGAGGTGTCGTCGGTGCGCAGCTCGACAAGGTGGCGGCGCGGGGTCACGCCGGCCTTCTCGAAGTGACCGGCGACCGGCTTGGTGACGCGGCGCGGGTCGATCTGGCCGTAGGCGATCTGGACCGCGGCGTAGCCGTCGGTCGCTTCGTCGCGCAGCTGGGTGACCACGTTCGGGTCTGCCTGGACCACGGTGACCGGGATGAGCTTGGAGCCCTCGTCCCAGACCTGGGTCATGCCGAGCTTCGTGCCCAGCAGGCCCTTGACGTTACGGGTGTTGGTCATAGTCTCTCAGCACCTCCCTCTCAGAGCTTGATCTCGATGTTGACGTCCGCGGGCAGGTCCAGTCGCATGAGCGAGTCCACGGCCTTCGGCGTCGGGTCGATGATGTCGATGAGCCGCTTGTGGGTGCGCATCTCGAAATGCTCGCGGCTGTCCTTGTACTTGTGCGGAGAACGGATAACGCAGTACACGTTCTTCTCGGTCGGCAGCGGCACGGGGCCGACCACCGTCGCGCCTGCGCGCGTGACCGTGTCAACGATCTTGCGGGCCGAGACGTCGATGACCTCGTGGTCGTACGACTTCAGCCGGATGCGGATCTTCTGTCCCGCCATGGCGTCACGCCTCTCTATCGGGTGTGCTGTTCCTGTCCCTGTGCGCAAAGCCCGGGGCTTCGCCTGTTGTCCGTACCCGCACGAGGCGAATCCGAGGTGTCGGGTTCCTCGCCGCCGTCGGGCTCCGAGCCACGCGGTCGGGCGTGTCGCACTGTTCAGAGTGCGCACGCGGCGAAGCCGCGGTGCGTCGGTGGGATGCTGCGTGTGGGCCGCGCCGTCACCCGCGAGACACACGGGGACGCCGCATGGGCGCTTGAGCAACTTATCCAGTATGACAGATCGGGGCTCCCGGCGCCAAGTGGCGGTGGGAGCCCCGATCTGTGACGTCGGTTGCGGAGCGGACTCAGCCGCCCCACTCGCTTGGCGGGCCCGCGTTCAATAGGACGACGAACACGACCGCCACCGCGGCCACGGCGAGCAGGGCGCTCACGACGGGCCGACGCAGCACGAGCCGCAGCAGCCGCCGCGGCGCGGGGTCCGCGCCCTCGACCGACTCAAGCACGCTCCAGCGCTCCGCGGGCTCACCCCGGCGGGCGACGGACCGCTCGAAGGGCACGGTCAGGAACGGGAGGATCGAGCTGGCCAGCGCGGCCACGCCCCGGCCCGCGGCCCAGCGCGTGTCGATCCACACGGCGATGACGACCACCACGTAGCAGAGGAACACGAAGCCGTGGACCCCACCGGCGACCGGCATGAGCGCCTCGGTGGTGCCCGAGTACTTCAGCACCATCGCCAGGATCAGCAGCGCCCAGGTGACCATCTCAGCCAGGGCGGTCACGCGGAACAGGGTCCGAGGTCCGGGCAGCGCGCCGCCATGAGCTGGCTCGCGTACAGAGGAGTGGATCATTCACCCATGCTACTGGCCGTCAGTCTCGCCGCTCCGACCGTTGCAGCTGACGCACGCCCAGCACGAACAGCGCCACGGCGGCCAGCACGAGCCAGAGGAAGAACAGCTCGCTGAGCGCGTACATCACCGACAGCGTCAGCCCGGCCGCGCCCCACCACAGCAGGACGCGGTCAGCGATGAGCAGGCCCGCCGCCACCATGACGGCGAAGCCGGCCAGGCCGAGCAGCTGCGTCACGTGCGCCCCGGGCAGGATCAGGGACGCCGCGGCCGGGAGGACGACCGCCGCCATCGTGTGCAGCGCCGCGGCAGACCAGCGGCTCACCGACATCCGGTCCAGCACGGCGACGCAGGCCAGCACGACGGCGACGCCCACCAGGCTCCACCACAGGCGCGTGGCGGTCTCGACGAACGTCGTCGGCGGCAGCAGTCGGAACCACAGGTAGACGAGCAGCAGCGCGACCAGGGTGATCAGGTGCCAACGGGCCTGACGCACCGCCGGTTCGAACTCCGGCTGCAGTCGGACCAGCGCGTGCAGGCCGGCCCAGACGCCGACGACCACCAGCACGGCCGCGGTGCACACCGCCGGTGCCGGGCCCGGCAGCACGAGCGCGAGGGCGCTCACGGTCACGACCGTGCCGAGGGCGCCCAAGCTCTCCGGGCCGAGGGTCCGCCGGCTGCCGGCCCACGTGGCGGCCGCGGCGACCACACCCATCATGAGCACGAGGGGACCGACCGACTCCACGGGCAGCCGCGCCCCGAGACCGGTGTGTCCCAGCGCCGCGAGCACCCCGCGGCCCAGCGCCCAGGCGAGTGCCGGGGCGGTCACCGCGCCAACGCCAGGCGTGCCGAGTCGGCGGGCCATCACGGGCGGCACCAGGGCCGCGCAGGCCCACGGCACCGCGACGATCAGGCCGCTGGCGGCGCCGAGCTCGACGCCGTTCTGCGCGGCCCGCAGCAGACCCACCTCGGCCAGCACGATCCCGAGCATCAGTGCGGCAGCGAGGACCGCAGCACGCCGATGCACCGCGCCGACCGGCCCCTGCGATCCGTCCGGCCCATACGAGTCTGCCTGCCAGACGCGTCGGCCCCCGCGGATCAGCATCACCGTCGCGGCGACCGCCAGGGCCGGACCGGCCACCGCGGCGGGCACCAGCGCGTTCGGCAGCAGACCGCGGTCCAGGGTGATCGCGTCGGTCAGCACCGTCAGCGCGCTCAGGGCCGTCGCGGTGAGGACGTCTGTCCGCAGGCTGGGCATCCGGTCGATCCGCTCCGGCCGTTCCAGCACACCCGCCACGGCCAGGCCGCCCAGCGCGGACAGGCACGCGAACCGGTCGGCCTCGCCCAGGGACACCAGGAGCACGGCGAGGATCGCCAGGCCGGTGCACCACAGGCTGACCCGGTCCCACCGCCTGCCCATGCTCAGCAGCCGGACGCGCAGCAGGGCACCGAGGGCCAGGGACGCCACGAGCACGAGGGCCACGGGGCCGAAGCCCCAGGCCAGTTCGATGGCTGTGCGGGTGAGCGCCGTGGAGACGAGGGCCTGCACGGCCAGCAGCGCGAGCATACGCACGCCTCGGCCGAGGTACGGAGCGGACAGCCGCACCAGCTGCACCCAGAGGCCGGCCCAGACGAGCAGGGCCACGACGCCGACGACCCAGCTCGGATGCACCGCCGCCCGCAACGCGGGCAGCCCGGTCAGCACGGCTGCCGTGGCCACCACCGCCTGGGCGATGGGGCGTGTCTCGTTCTCGCCCAGCAGGCGGCGGGCGCCGACGAGCATCAGTGCCGTGCACAGCAGCAGCGGCACCAGCCAGGGGCTCGCCCAGAGGTGGTCGGCCGGCACCGTGACCGCTGCCCCCACCGCACTGCACGCGGCCCAGCCGGTGGCCGGCAGCCACGCCCGCGCTGCGGCGTCGCGTGCTCCGACGCGCCCCCAGGCGTACCCGAGGCCCAACAGGGCGATCAGGACTCCTGTGATCGCAAGCAGCCACAGCAGTCGCTCGCCGGTGAACCCGTCGGCCGTCAGGGCACGGGTCCAGGTCCAGGGGAGCCCGACGGTGCACGTGCCGGCGACCGCAAGCAGGCCGGCCTGCCACAGATCCCGCGTCGGGCGCGCCGAGCCGCCGCCCGTCGGTGCTGCGGGGATCCGCCGCGTCCGGGACAGAGCCGCCCAGAGGCAGGCCGCGGCCCCGGTGTGGACGAGGGGCCACATCTGTGCCTCGACGAAGGTCACAAACATCGCGGCCAGGGCGGCCGCGACGGCCCCGGAGGTCGTGGCCACCGCACGGGTGGGACTCACGGCTCGGAGCGGGACAGCGGCGCCGACCAGCAGCGCCAGCGCGAGAATCCCGTCAGCGGGGACCTGGGCCACGGCCGGTTCGGCGGCGGCGCAGGCGACGGCCAGCGCCGCCCATGTGCTCGGCTCTGCCACGGTGTGCGCCGGACCCGTCGCCTGCAGGAGACGGCGCCGTCCCAGGGCCAGGGCGAAGATCAGGGCAACACATCCCAGCACGAGCAGCATGGCGTGTGCGGGCGCCCGCAGCTGTGCCAGCAGGCACACCACGGCGCCCAGGCCCGCGGCGCGCACGATGACACCGTCCCACCAGTCGTGCTCGCCACCGGCGACAGCCCGGCTGCCCGCGTACACCACGGCCAGCGACAGCAGGAGCGCGAGGTCGCCCCAGGCGAGCACCGCCCCGGGCGCGGCCATGGCGATGACCAGCGCTACGGCCGGCAGACCGTAGCCGAGCCACGGATGCTGACGCCGCAGCGCCTGCACCAGGATTCCGTCCGCGCCGCCACGGCGCGAGAGCCACCAACACAGCCCGATGGACAGCACCAGTCCCGCCACCAGGCTCCACACGAGTCCCGAACGCAGGGTCGCTCCTCCGGCCAGGCTGGTCGAGGCGATGCAGGCCGCCGTCAGGTGCGCGACGACCACAGAGCGCAGACGCACCGCGAGCAGCGTCGCCGCCCCGACACCCACGACGGACGTGAGCAGCCAGGAGATCAGGGGCTCATGCACCACTTCGGCATCCAGCAGCAGGCCCAGAACGGGGAGCATCGCCAGACCCGCGCCGGCCAGGGCCACGGCGGCCGGACGCAGCCGTTCGGATCGATGATGCAGGAGCACGCCCGCGAGCATCAGACCGACCACGACCACCATCAGTCCCCCGAGGCGTGCCACCGGCGGCAGGAACGTCCCGACGAACAATGTCGCCGCGGCGACGAGCAGCAGAGTCGAGACGGCAAACGTGATGTTCACGTGCCGCAGCCGGCGTCGCTGCTGTTCCCCGGGATCCGGCGGAAGCGGCGCCACCACCGGACGGGGGCGGGCCGTCGCGGTCTCGGCGTCGGACACCGGCGGCCGACTCCCCCGGTTCCACTGGCCCATCGCCGGCGGAGCCTGCGGCCCGGACCCGGCAGCAGCGGTCACCGGCTTCGGCACTTCCGGCGACGCGGGTGCCACCGGAGACGGCGCGGGACCAGCCTGCATGGCCGTTTCTGCCTGCCAGGCCGAGCGCTGAACGGCGCTGGCTTCGGTCTGCGCTCGCTCCCACAGGACGCCCTGGCGGCGACCGGTGGAACGGCCGACGGCATAACCGAACACATAGACCACGACCAGCAGTATGAGCACCACCACGTGCACGGCCCCCCTTTCACACAGCGGATTCCGCCGACCGCCGCAATGGGGATCACACTACCGCGCCCCCTCCCCCCGCCGTGTCGACGGGCCTACACACGACGACGTCCCCGCCCTCCGGATCTCTCCGGACGACGGGGACGTCGTGCGTGGTCGGCTCACGCGGAGCCGACGGCCACGGTCAGTCGATCACTTGGTGATCTTGGTGACGCGGCCCGAGCCGACGGTGCGGCCACCCTCACGGATGGCGAAGCCGAGGCCCTCCTCCATGGCGATCGGCTGGATCAGCTCGACCGTCATCTCGGTGGTGTCGCCCGGCATGACCATCTCGGTGCCCTCGGGCAGCGTGATGACGCCGGTGACGTCGGTGGTGCGGAAGTAGAACTGCGGGCGGTAGTTCGAGTAGAACGGGTTGTGACGCCCGCCCTCGTCCTTCGAGAGGATGTAGACGTTCGCCTCGAAGTTGGTGTGCGGGGTGATCGAGCCCGGGGCCACGACGACCTGGCCGCGCTCGACGTCGTCACGCTTCAGACCGCGCAGCAGCAGGCCGCAGTTCTCACCGGCCCAGGCCTCGTCGAGCTGCTTGTGGAACATCTCGATGCCCGTGACGGTGGTCTTCTGCAGGTCGCGGATGCCCACGATCTCGACCTCGGAGTTGATGGACAGGGTGCCGCGCTCGGCGCGACCGGTCACCACGGTGCCGCGGCCGGTGATGGTGAAGACGTCCTCGATCGGCATCAGGAACGGCTTGTCGGTGTCGCGCACCGGATCCGGGATGTACTCGTCGACGGCCTCCATGAGCTCCTCGACCGACTTCACCCACTTCTCATCGCCCTCGAGAGCCTTCAGGCCGGAGGTCTTCACGACCGGGGCCTCGTCGCCGTCGAAGTCCTGCGAGGACAGCAGCTCGCGGACCTCCATCTCGACGAGCTCCAGCAGCTCCTCGTCCTCGACCATGTCGGCCTTGTTCAGGGCCACCAGCAGCGCCGGCACGCCGACCTGGCGGGCCAGGAGCACGTGCTCGCGGGTCTGGGCCATCGGACCGTCGGTGGCGGCGACCACGAGGATCGCGCCGTCCATCTGGGCAGCGCCGGTGATCATGTTCTTGATGTAGTCAGCGTGACCCGGCGCGTCGACGTGCGCGTAGTGGCGCTTGTCGGTCTGGTACTCCACGTGGGAGATGTTGATGGTGATGCCGCGCTGGCGCTCCTCCGGAGCGGAGTCGATGGTCGCGAAGTCACGGGCCTCGTTGAGGTCCGGGAACTTGTCGTACAGGACCTTCGAGATCGCTGCGGTCAGAGTGGTCTTGCCGTGGTCAACGTGGCCGATGGTGCCGATGTTGAGGTGCGGCTTCGTCCGCTCGAACTTTGCCTTTGCCACAGGTTCCTCCTAGAACTTGTTTCATCGTCAAGAAGACTTCTCAGCCGCGTGGGGCGTGCTGACAACTCGGTCAAGTCTACTTCGCCGATGGGGTGTAGGGAAATCCCGGCGAGATTGAGGACCAGTCCGGTTCCAGGCCTGCTGGGCCGCGATGCGCGGACCGGACCTTGCCCGTCCTGACGAAGGGGTCGACCACGCCGGGTGTGGGGACCCCCGCCCCCGGCGGCCACGCGTCACGCGCGGCCGCCGGGGGCACGTGTGCTCAGAGCACGTGACGCTCAGGTCACTCGCCCTGGGACTTCTGGATGATCTCGTCGGCGACGGCCTTCGGCACCTCGGCGTACGAGTGGAAGACCATCGAGAACACCGCACGGCCCTGCGTCTTGGAGCGCAGATCGCCGATGTAGCCGAACATCTCCGACAGCGGCACGAGGGCCTTGACGACCTTCACGCCGGTGGCGTCCTCCATGGACTGGATCTGGCCGCGGCGGGAGTTCAGGTCGCCGATGACGTCGCCCATGAACTCCTCGGGGGTGCGCACCTCGACCGCCATGAGCGGCTCCAGGATGATCGGCTGAGCCTTGCGCACGCCCTCCTTGAACGCCTGCGAGCCGGCGATCTTGAACGCCATCTCGGAGGAGTCGACGTCGTGGTAGGCGCCGTCGAGCAGGGTCGCCTTGACGCCCACCATCGGGTAGCCGGCCAGCACGCCGAACGTCATCGCGTCCTGGATGCCCGCGTCCACCGACGGGATGTACTCGCGCGGCACGCGGCCGCCGGTGACGGCGTTCTCGAACGCGTAGGTCTCGCCCTCGGAGGTGTCCAGGGGCTCGAACTTCAGCTGCACCTTGGCGAACTGACCGGAACCGCCGGTCTGCTTCTTGTGGGTGTAGTCGACCTTCTCGACGGTCTTCTTGATGGCCTCACGGTAGGCCACCTGCGGCTTGCCGATATTGGCCTCGACCTTGAACTCGCGCTTCATGCGGTCGACGAAGACGTCCAGGTGCAGCTCGCCCATGCCGCCGACCTCGGTCTGGCCGGTCTCCTCGTTGAGGGAGACGCGGAAGGTCGGGTCCTCCGCGACGAGCTTCTGAATGGCGGTGGAGAGCTTCTCCTGATCGCCCTTCGACTTCGGCTCGATGGCCACGGAGATCACCGGCTCCGGGAACTCCATCGACTCGAGGATGATCGGCTCATTGGGGTTGCAGAGGGTGTCACCGGTGGTGGTGTCCTTCAGCCCGATGACCGCGTAGATGTGACCGGCGACGACCTCGTCGACCGGGTTCTCCTTGTTCGCGTGCATCTGGAACAGCTTGCCGATGCGCTCCTTCTTGCCCTTGGTGGCGTTGAGGATCTGCGAACCGGTCTCGAGGCGGCCCGAGTACACGCGAATGAAGGTCAGCGTGCCGAAGAACGGGTGCGAGGCGATCTTGAACGCCAGCGCCGAGAACGGGGCCTCCTTCGAGGCCTCGCGGGTCATCGGCGTGTCCTCGTCGCCGACGGCGTGACCGGTGATGGCGCCCGCGTCGAGCGGGTTGGGCAGGTACGCCACGACGGCGTCGAGCATCGGCTGCACGCCGCGGTTCTTGAAGGCCGAGCCGCAGAAGACCGGGTAGGCCTCCGCATTCACGGTCAGCTTGCGCACGCCGGCCTTGATCTCGTCCTCGGAGAGCTCCTCGCCCTCGAGGTACTTCTCCATGAGCTCCTCATCGGACTCCGCGACGGCCTCGACGAGCGCCGCGCGGTACTCCTCGGCCTTCTCCTTGAGGTCGTCCGGGATCTCACGGGTCTCGTACTCGGCGCCCATGGTCACGTCGCCCTTGGCGTCGCCCGGCCACACGAAGGCCTTCATGGACAGCAGGTCCACGACGCCGACGAAGTCGTTCTCCGCACCGATCGGCAGCTGCATCACCAGCGGCTTCGCGCCGAGGCGCGAGACGATGGTGTCCACGGTGTAGTAGAAGTCGGCGCCGAGCTTGTCCATCTTGTTGACGAAGCAGATGCGCGGGACGTTGTACTTGTCCGCCTGGCGCCACACGGTCTCCGACTGGGGCTCCACGCCCTCCTTGCCGTCGAACACGGCGACCGCACCGTCGAGCACGCGCAGCGAACGCTCCACCTCGACGGTGAAGTCGACGTGGCCGGGCGTGTCGATGATGTTGATCTGGGTGCCCTTCCAGAAGGAGGTCACCGCGGCGGAGGTGATGGTGATGCCGCGTTCCTTCTCCTGCTCCATCCAGTCGGTGGTCGACGCACCATCGTGGGTCTCACCGAGCTTGTGGTTCACACCCGTGTAGAACAGGATGCGCTCGGTGGTGGTGGTCTTGCCGGCATCGATGTGGGCCATGATGCCGATGTTGCGGACCTTGTTCAGGTCAGTCAGCACGTCCTGTGCCACGGTGTCTCCCTAAGGCTCGGGTAGTGGGGGCTCGTCGAAAGGATAAGGGCGCGGGCACGTCCGAGACACATCTCAGGCGTGCAGCGGGCGAATCCGGCACGCGCCGGGGCACGGTCAGCACCGTGCCCCGGCGCGTGCAGGGTCGATCACCAGCGGTAGTGGGCGAACGCCTTGTTGGCCTCAGCCATCTTGTGCGTGTCCTCGCGACGCTTCACAGCGCCGCCCAGACCGTTCGAGGCGTCGAGGATCTCGTTCATGAGGCGCTCGGTCATGGTCTTCTCGCGGCGGGCCTTCGAGAAACCGACCAGCCAGCGCAGGGCCAGGGCCGTGGAGCGGCCCGGCTTGACCTCGACCGGCACCTGGTAGGTGGCGCCGCCCACGCGGCGCGAACGCACCTCGAGGGCCGGCTTGATGTTGTCCATGGCCTTCTTGAGCGTCACGACCGGATCGGCGCCGTTCTTCTGCTGGGCGCCCTCGAGCGCGCCGTAGACGATGCGCTCGGCGGTGGACTTCTTGCCGTCGATGAGCACCTTGTTGATCAGCTGCGTGACCAGCGGGGAGCCGTAGACGGGGTCGACGACGAGGGGGCGCTTCGGCGCGGGTCCCTTACGAGGCATTACTTCTTCTCCTTCTTCACGCCGTAGCGGGAGCGGGCCTGACCGCGTCCCTTGACGCCCTGGGTGTCGAGGGCGCCGCGGACGATGCGGTACCGCACGCCCG
This sequence comes from Micrococcus cohnii, assembly GCF_014205175.1. Taxonomy (NCBI): domain Bacteria; kingdom Bacillati; phylum Actinomycetota; class Actinomycetes; order Micrococcales; family Micrococcaceae; genus Micrococcus; species Micrococcus cohnii. The sequence continues at coordinate 1,394,811 of NZ_JACHNA010000001.1, forward strand.
GAAGGTCCTTCACGCGGCCACCGCGCACGAGCACGATCGAGTGCTCCTGCAGGTTGTGGCCCTCCCCCGGGATGTACGCGGTGACCTCGACGCCGCCGTTGAGGCGCACGCGGGCGACCTTACGGAGCGCGGAGTTCGGCTTCTTCGGGGTCGTGGTGTACACACGGGTGCACACGCCACGACGCATGGGGTTCCCCTGCAGTGCAGGGGCCTTGGTCTTGACGACCTTCGGTGAGCGGCCCTTGCGGACCAGCTGCTGAATCGTAGGCACTCTTCAGTCTTCCTCTTCGGTGATCGCTGACGTGATCGCCCGATCCCGCGTCGGTGGTGTCCGGGGATCGGCGCTGCTCGTTCCTCGCTCTGCCTCTCCTGCTGGGGGCTCGAGAGCAAACGTCCGCAGGCGTGCAAAAGTGTGGCATTCGTTGCGCAACAACCCCGCAACCCGGACCGAGTCCATACTGCCACACGAAAAACAATCGTCGTCCAGACTAGCACGGGCTCAGAGAGCCTCCAAGCGGAGGTGACGCGCCCCGCATTCTGGCGCCGACGAGGCACCCCGTCCCGTGCGTACACTGGCGCCGTGACGACTTCTGCTGAGAACTCCCCCGCTTCGAACCAACCCGCCCCCGGCGGACAGGCCGGCCCCGACGCCCTCACGGTGCGCCCGATCACCGAGGCTGAGCACATCGAAGTGCTGCGTCGCCGTCCGGAGAGCTCCTTCCTGCAGAACCCCGCATGGGGCCGCGTGAAGGTCGGCTGGCGTCCGGTCTCGCTCGGCTTCTTCCGCGGCCACGAGCTCGTGGGCGCGGCCCTCGTGCTGTTGCGCCGCCTGCCCGTGCCGGCGAAAGTGCCTTTCCTGGGCCGCGCCTGCCTGGCCTACGTCTCCGAGGGCCCGGTGCTGGACGAGGGCGTCGACATGCTGGCCGCACTCGAGCCGATGGTCGCCCACCTCAAGGGTGAGGGCGCGTTCCTCGTCCGTGTGGGCCTGCCCGGTCCGGTCCGCCGCTGGGAGGCCGACGCGCTGCGCAAGGCGATCAAGGACCCCGAGATCGGCTCCGTCCTGGACCTGGAGGCCGAGGTGACCCCCGGCGCCCTGGAACTGCAGGACCGCCTGCGGGCGGCCGGCTGGCAGGCGCCGGAGGTCGGGGACGGATTCATCGCGGGCCAGCCGATGTTCCAGGCCCGCATCCCCCTCGAGGGCCTGGACGTGGACGGCGTGCTCAAGCGCATGAACCAGACCAGCCGCTCCGAGACCCGCAAGTCCACGCGCACCGACCTGGACGTGCGCGAGGCCGGCGCCGCCGGCCTCGACGAGTTCATGCAGACCTACACGCAGACCGCCGAGCGCGAGGGCTTCAATGGCCGCGCCAAGGAGTACTTCGAGGGTGTGTTCGCCGAGCTCGGCGAGTCTCCGATCGCCGATGTGGACCTGTTCCTCGCCTCCTACGAGGGCCAGCCCCTCGCCGGCGCGATCGCGATCCGTCAGGGCCGGTTCGCCTGGTACCCCTACGGCGGCTCAGCGACGGCCGAGCGCAAGCGCTTCGCCCCCCGGGCACTGCAGCTGCAGCAGATCGAGGCCGCCCTCGAGGCCGGCTGCCACTGGTATGACCTCGGCGGCGTCGGCCCTTCGCTCGACCCCGAGCACAAGCTCGCCGGCCTCATGCGGTTCAAGACCGCGATCGGCGCGGACGTCGTGCAGACCCACGGCGAATGGGAGCTGCCGCTGAACAAGCCGCTGGCCAAGGCCTTCGCGCTGTACCTGGCCCGGCGCTGACGCCAACGCGACACTGCGGGGCCTCCGGGTCCCGCGGCGGCGCCGCATCACGGTGCTGTCACGGCCGATCACAGAGGCATCACGTCCGGGCGCTCCCCCTCGTGTGGGCCAGTCGCGCTCGGTAGTGTCGTGTCGGTGAGCGACGAGTCAGTTTCGAGCACACCCGCACCGACGACTCCCGCCCGGGCCTTCCGCGCCGGGGGGCGCTCACGCGCCCACACGCCGTCACTGACGGCGCACCGCATCGACGCGGCTGCCCACGCAGCGCATCTGGCCGGACACCCCGACGCGTCGTTCCTGCAGAACCCCGACTGGGCGGTGCTGAAACAGGCGTGGGGCTCGCGCTCGGTGGGTTTCTTCCACGGCGACCGTCTCGTGGGCTCCGCCCTGATCCTCACTCGCCGCCTGCCGGTTCCCTCGCGGATCCCCGTGGCTGGCCGTGCACACCTCGCCTATGTTTCGGGCGGACCCGTGCTGGATGCGGGCGTCGACCTGCTCGAGGCCCTCGACGCACTCACCGGACTGGTCCGCGCCGACGGCGCGTTCCAGCTGCGCGTGGGCCCACCGGGCACCGTGCGCCGCTGGGCCGCCGACGACGTGCGCAAGGCCCTCCCCCGAGACGAGCATGCCGCCCTGCTCGACCTGCCGCCCGCCCACGAAGACGCCGAGGCCCTGGCCCTGCAGCAGAGGCTGCGCGAAGCCGGCTGGCGCACCGAGGACCCGGGAGAGGAGTTCGCGGACGGGCAGCCGGTGTTCCAGGCCCGGATCCCCCTCGACCCGTCTTCCGGTCCCGAGGAGGGGCTCGAAGCGGTGCTGGCCCGCATGAGTTCCTCGAGCCGCAAGCGCTCGCGTCGCAGCCTGCGCGCCGGCCTGACGATCGACCGCCACACGGGCCGTCCCGACGCCGACACCCTGGCCGTCTGGGAACGCCTGAGCGACGACACCGCCGCCCGCGACGGCTTCGCCGCACGCCCCACCGACTACTTCCGCACCCTGCTTGAGGAGTTCGGCGCCGCCGAGCCCGTGCACACCGAACTGCTGGTTGCCTGCACCGAGGGCGAACCCGCGGCCGCCGCGTTCACGATCCGTCAAGGTCAGATCGCGTGGCGGCCCTACAGTGCCTCCTCGTCGCGGCACCGCAAGGTCGACGCGCCCCGGGCGCTGCAGGTCACTCAGATCCAGGACGCCCTCGCCGCCGGCTGTCGCGTCTTCGATCTGGGCGGTGTCAGCGGGACCCTGCGCCAGGATCACCGCCTCGCCGGACTCACCGAGTTCAAAACGACGCAGGGCGCCGACATCGTGCAGACCCACGGCGAATGGGACCTGCCGCTGAACCGACCGCTCGCCGCGGCGTTCCGGCTGTACATGGCCCGCCGCTGAGGCCGCACCCGGCCTCGCGAACGCGAGAAGGCCCGCCCACCTCCCCCTCACGGGGACGCGGGCGGGCCTTCAGCGTGTGCCGGTCAGGCGCGGAAGTCCGTGCCGCCGTACTCGTCCAGGCTCATCGCGTGGAAGTCGCCGCCCAGGGACTGGTCCAGCCCCGGGTAGTCGAAGTCCGCGAACCCGGCCGGCGAGGTGAACAGGTTCTCCTTCGCCTCATCGGTCGGCTCGACCGCGATCTTCGTGTAGTGGTCCAGGCCGGTGCCGGCCGGGATCAGCTTGCCGATGATCACGTTCTCCTTCAGGCCCATGAGCGTGTCCGACTTGCCCTCCATGGCGGCCTGCGTCAGCACGCGGGTCGTCTCCTGGAAGGACGCGGCGGACAGCCACGAGTCGGTCGCGAGCGAGGCCTTCGTGATGCCCATCAACTCGTCACGGCCGGAGGCCGGCTGACGGCCCTCGGCCACGGCGGCGCGGTTGGCGGACACGAAGCGCACGCGGTCCGTGAGCTCGCCCGGCAGCAGGTCCGTCTCGCCGGACTCGATGACCGTGATGCGACGCAGCATCTGCCGGACGATGACCTCCACGTGCTTGTCGTGGATGCCCACGCCCTGCGACTGGTACACGTCCTGCACCTCGTCCACGAGGAACCGCTGGGCGGCCCGCGGGCCGAGCACACGCAGCACCTGCTTCGGGTCCACCGCACCGGCGACCAGCTGCGTGCCGACGTCCACGTGCTGTCCGTCTTCGACGAGCAGACGTGCACGACGCAACACCGGGTAGGCGATCTCCTCGGAGCCGTCGTCCGGCGTGAGGATCAGGCGGATCGAGGCCTCGGTGTCCTCGATTGCCACGCGCCCGGCGACCTCGGAGATCGGGGCCACACCCTTCGGCGTGCGGGCCTCGAAGAGCTCCTGAATACGGGGAAGACCCTGCGTGATGTCATCCGCCGAGGCCACACCGCCGGTGTGGAACGTACGCATCGTCAGCTGGGTGCCGGGCTCACCGATCGACTGAGCGGCGATGATGCCCACCGCCTCACCGATGTCGACGAGCTGACCCGTGGCCATCGAGCGGCCGTAGCACTTGGCACACGTGCCGACGGCGGACTCGCAGGTGAGCACGGAGCGCACCTTGATCTCGGTGACGCCGGCGGCGATCAGCTCCTTGATCTGCACGTCGCCCAGCTCGGTGCCGGCCTCGGCCAGCACCGTGCCGTCGGCCTCGGCCGCAGTCGCCAGGACACGGGCATACGCGGAGGTCTCCACGTTCTCGTGCGCGACGAGCTCGCCGTTCGAGTCCGGCACGGCGATCGTGATCGCCAGGCCGCGCTCGGTGCCGCAGTCTTGCTCACGAACGATGACGTCCTGCGAGACGTCCACGAGACGACGGGTCAGGTAGCCCGAGTTCGCCGTCTTCAGCGCGGTGTCCGCCAGGCCCTTACGGGCGCCGTGGGTCGCGATGAAGTACTCCAGGACCGATAGGCCCTCGCGGTACGAGGACTTGATCGGGCGCGGGATGATCTCGCCCTTCGGGTTGGCCACGAGGCCGCGGATGCCCGCGATCTGGCGCACCTGCAGCCAGTTGCCTCGCGCCCCGGAGGACACCATGCGGTTGATGGTGTTGAGCTTGCCGAGGCCGGACTGCATCGCGTCGGCCACCTCGTCGGTCGCTTTGTTCCAGATGTCGATCAGCTCGGAGCGCCGCTCGTCGTCGGCGATGAGGCCCTTGTCGTACTGGCCCTGCACCTTGAGCGCCTGCTCCTCATAGCCGGACATGATCGCCGCCTTGTCGAAGTCGGACGTGATGTCCGAGATGGCGACGGTGACGCCCGACCACGTGCCCCAGTGGAAGCCCGCGTCCTTCAGGTTGTCCAGGGTCTGCGCCGTGGTCGCCATCGGGTAGCGCTCGGCCAGGTCGTTGACCAGCTGACCCAGAGTGCTCTTCGTCGCCTGCGTGTCGAGCCACGGGTAGTCCTCGGGCAGCAGGTCGTTGAAGATGACCTTGCCGAGGGTCGTGGTGATCAGCGCCGGCTCGCCCGCGGTCCAGCCCTCGGGAGCCGGGACCTCCTCGGAGGGCACGAAGCCCTCCACGCGCATCTTCACAGGGGCGTTCAGGTGCAGCGCGCCGGCGTCGAACGACATGATGGCCTCGCCGACGGAGGCGAACTCCTGGCCCGCGCCTTCGGCGTCCTCCCGCACGGTGGTGAGGTGGTTCAGGCCGATGATCATGTCCTGGGCCGGCACGGCGACCGCACGGCCGTCCGAGGGCTTGAGGATGTTGTGGCTCGAGAGCATCAGCACGCGCGCCTCCGCCTGGGCCTCCGGGCTCAGCGGCAGGTGCACGGCCATCTGGTCGCCGTCGAAGTCCGCGTTGAACGCCGAGCACACCAGCGGGTGCAGCTGCAGTGCCTTGCCTTCGACCAGCAGCGGCTCGAACGCCTGGATGCCGAGGCGGTGCAGGGTGGGCGCACGGTTCAGCAGCACCGGATGTTCGGTGATGACCTCCTCGAGCACGTCCCACACCTGCGGGCGGAAGCGCTCCACCATGCGCTTGGCGGACTTGATGTTCTGCGCGTGGTTCAGATCCACGAGGCGCTTCATCACGAACGGCTTGAACAGCTCGAGCGCCATCTGCTTCGGCAGGCCGCACTGGTGCAGCTTCAGCTGCGGGCCCACCACGATGACCGAACGGCCCGAGTAGTCCACGCGCTTGCCGAGCAGGTTCTGACGGAAGCGACCCTGCTTGCCCTTGAGCATGTCGGACAGGGACTTCAACGGGCGGTTGCCCGGACCGGTGACGGGGCGGCCGCGGCGGCCGTTGTCGAACAGCGAGTCCACCGACTCCTGGAGCATGCGCTTCTCGTTGTTCACGATGATCTCGGGCGCGCCGAGATCCAGCAGCCGCTTCAGACGGTTGTTGCGGTTGATCACGCGGCGGTACAGGTCGTTCAGATCGGAGGTCGCGAAGCGGCCGCCGTCCAGCTGCACCATCGGCCGCAGCTCCGGCGGGATCACCGGGACCGCGTCGAGGACCATGCCCTCGGGCGAGTTGTCCGTGGTCAGGAACGCGTTGACGACCTTCAGCCGCTTCAGGGCGCGGGTCTTGCGCTGGCCCTTGCCGTTCTTGATGGTCTCGCGCAGCATCTCGGCCTCGGAATCGAGGTCGAAGGTCTGCAGACGCTTCTGGAGCGCCTCGGCTCCCATGGCGCCCTCGAAGTAGCGGCCGAACTTGTCCCGCATGGCGCGGTACAGGCCCTCATCACCCTCGAGGTCGGCGACCTTGAGGTTCTTGAAGCGATCCCAGACCTGCTCCTTGCGGTCCAGCTCGGCGTCGGCGCGCTTGCGCACCTGCGCCATCGTCTTGTCCGCGGTGTCGCGCAGCTTCTTCTTCTCGGCCGCCTTCGCGCCCTCGGACTCCAGCTTGGCAAGGTCCTTCTCGAGGTCCTTGGCGATCGCGGCGATGTCCGCGTCGCGCTGGTCCTCGAGGACCCGCATCTCCTGGTCATGCTCGGCCTGCAGGTTCGGCAGGTCCTGGTGCCGGGCCTCCTCGTCGACCGAGGTGATCATGTACGCCGCGAAGTAGATGACCTTCTCGAGGTCCTTCGGCGCCAGGTCCAGCAGGTAGCCCAGGCGGGAGGGCACGCCCTTGAAGTACCAGATGTGGGTCACGGGCGCGGCCAGCTCGATGTGGCCCATGCGGTCACGGCGGACCTTCGAGCGGGTCACCTCGACGCCGCAGCGCTCGCAGATGATGCCCTTGAAGCGCACGCGCTTGTACTTGCCGCACGCGCACTCCCAGTCACGGGTCGGGCCGAAGATCTTCTCGCAGAAGAGCCCGTCCTTCTCCGGCTTCAGGGTGCGGTAGTTGATGGTCTCCGGCTTCTTCACCTCGCCGTAGGACCAGCGGCGGATGTCCTCCGCCGTGGCCAGGCCGATGCGCATGAGGCCGAAAGAGTTGTCAGTGGACATGCTGTGAACGGTCATGTTCCGGTGAACTCCTCAGTTCAATGAATTCTCAGGTGACGTCTGTGGATGCGTGGGAGCGAGCCGAGGCTCAGACTTCCTCGACCGAGCTGGGCTCGGCGTGGGAGAGGTCGATGCCGAGCTCGTCCGCGGCCCGGAAGTTCTCGTCCTCCGCGTCCCGCATCTCGATGGTCTGACCGTCCGCGGAGAGGACCTCCACGTTCAGGCACAGCGACTGCATCTCCTTGATGAGCACCTTGAAGGACTCCGGAACGCCCGGCTCCGGGATGTTCTCGCCCTTCACGATGGCCTCGTACACCTTCACGCGGCCGTGGATGTCGTCCGACTTGATGGTGAGCAGCTCCTGGAGGGTGAACGCCGCGCCATAGGCCTCGAGCGCCCACACCTCCATCTCGCCGAAGCGCTGGCCGCCGAACTGGGCCTTACCGCCCAGCGGCTGCTGCGTGATCATCGAGTACGGACCCGTCGAGCGCGCGTGGATCTTGTCATCCACCAGGTGGTGCAGCTTCAGCATGTACATGTAGCCGACGGAGATCGGGTCCGGGAACGGTTCGCCGGAGCGGCCGTCGTACAGCGTGGTCTTGCCGTTCTGGCCCATCAGACGTTCCCCGTCGCGGGTCACGTTGACGTGGCCGAGCAGGCCCTCGATCTCGTAGGCCTCGGCGCCGTCGAACACCGGGGTGGCGACGTTGACCGGACCGGACTGGCGCGGGAAGTTCGGCAGGTCCTTGATCCACTCCGGCTCGCCCTGGATGTCCCAGCCGCGCGAGGCGGCCCAGCCCAGGTGCAGCTCCATGACCTGGCCGAGGTTCATGCGGCCGGGCACGCCGAGCGGGTTCAGGATGATGTCCACCGGGGTGCCGTCGGCGAGGAACGGCATGTCCTCGACCGGCAGGATCTTGGAGATGACGCCCTTGTTGCCGTGACGGCCGGCCATCTTGTCACCGTCGGTGATCTTGCGCTTCTGCGCGACGTAGACGCGCACGAGCTGGTTGACGCCCGGGGGCAGGTCGTCGTCCTCGTCACGGTCGAAGATCCGCACGCCGATCACGGTGCCGGACTCGCCGTGCGGCACCTTCAGCGACGTGTCGCGGACCTCGCGGGACTTCTCGCCGAAGATGGCGCGCAGCAGGCGCTCCTCCGGGGTCAGCTCCGTCTCGCCCTTCGGGGTCACACGGCCCACGAGGATGTCGCCGGCCTCGACCTCGGCGCCGATGTGGATGATGCCGCGCTCGTCGAGCTGCGAGAGCACCTCCTCGGACACGTTCGGGATGTCCCGGGTGATCTCCTCGGCGCCGAGCTTGGTGTCACGGGCGTCGACCTCGTGCTCCTCGATGTGGATCGAGGTCAGCACGTCCTCGGAGACCATGCGCTGGGACAGGATGATCGCGTCCTCGTAGTTGAGGCCCTCCCACGGCATGAACGCCACGAGCAGGTTCTTGCCGAGCGCGAGCTCGCCGTTGTCCGTGGCCGGACCGTCGGCGATCACCGAGTATTTCTCGACGCGGTCGCCCTCGGAGACGCGCACACGCTGGTTGTACGCATTGCCCTGGTTCGAGCGCGCGAACTTCATGATCGGGTAGTGCGTCGTGGTGCCGTCGTCGTTCATGACGGTCACCAGGTCCGCGGCGACCTCGGTCACGACGCCCGGCTGCGCGGCCGTCACGGAGTCGCCGGCGTCGATCGCGACGTACTTCTCCATGCCGGTGCCCACGTAGGGAGCCTGCGACTGCAGCAGCGGCACGGCCTGACGCTGCATGTTCGCGCCCATGAGCGCGCGGTTGGCGTCGTCATGCTCGAGGAACGGGATCAGGGCGGTCGCCGCCGAGACCATCTGCCGGGGCGAGACGTCCATGTAGTCGATGTCGTCCGAGGCGACGAGCACGGGCTCACCGCCGCCGCCGCGCTGACGGCAGAGCACGAGCTCCTCAGAGAAGCGGCTGTCCTCGCCCACCGGGGCGTTCGCCTGGGCGATCTGGCACTCGAGCTCGTCGTCCGCGGTCAGGTAGTCGACCTTGTCGGTGACCACGCCGTTCTCGACCCGGCGGTACGGGGTCTCGATGAAGCCGAACGAATTGATGCGGCCGAACGTCGCCAGAGAGCCGATCAGGCCGATGTTCGGGCCTTCCGGGGTCTCGATCGGGCACATGCGTCCGTAGTGCGACGGGTGGACGTCACGGACCTCCATGCCGGCCCGGTCGCGCGAGAGGCCGCCCGGGCCGAGCGCCGAGAGGCGGCGCTTGTGCGTCAGGCCCGCAAGCGGGTTGTTCTGGTCCATGAACTGGGAGAGCTGCGAGGTGCCGAAGAACTCCTTGATCGACGCCACGACGGGGCGGATGTTGATCAGGGTCTGCGGGGTGATCGCCTCGACATCCTGGGTGGTCATGCGCTCGCGCACGACGCGCTCCATGCGGGACAGGCCCGTGCGGATCTGATTCTCGATCAGCTCGCCCACGGCGCGGATGCGGCGGTTGCCGAAGTGGTCGATGTCGTCGATCTCGACGCGGACCTCGGTCTCCTGGCCGTCGCGCTTGCCCTTGACGGTGCTCTCGCCGGCGTGCAGCGCGCAGATGAAGTGCACCATCTGCGTGACGTCGTCCTCGGTGAGCACCGAGGCGTTCTCGTCGGTGAGCGGCACGTCGACGCCGAGCTTGCGGTTGAGCTTGTACCGGCCGACCTTGGCCAGGTCATAGCGCTTCGGCGTGAAGTAGAGGTTGTTCAGCAGGGTCTGCGCGGCGTCGACGGCGGCGGGCTCGCCCGGGCGCAGCTTGCGATAGATGTCCAGCAGCGCCTCGTCCTGGTCGGCCGTGCCGTCCTTCTCGAGGGTCGCGCGAATCGAGTCGTAGTGACCGAACTCCTCGAGGATGCGGGACTCGGTCCAGCCGAGAGCCTTGAGCAGCACGGTGACCGGCTGCTTGCGCTTGCGGTCCAGGCGCACGCCGACCTGGTCGCGCTTGTCCACCTCGAGCTCGAACCAGGCACCGCGCGAGGGGATGATCTTCGCGGAGAAGATCTCCTTGTCCGACGTCTTGTCCGGGGTGCGCTCGAAGTAGGCGCCCGGCGAGCGGACCAGCTGCGAGACGACAACGCGCTCGGTGCCGTTGATCACGAAGGTGCCGTTGCGCGTCATGAGCGGGAAGTCGCCCATGAACACGGTCTGCTGCTTGATCTCGCCGGTCTCGTTGTTCATGAACTCGGCCTTGACGTACAGCGGGGCCGAGAAGGTCGCGTCGCGCTCCTTGCACTCCTCCTCCGGCATCTTCGCGTCGGCGAACTCCGGCTCCGTGAAGGACAGGGACATGGTGCCCTGGAAGTCCTCGATCGGGGAGATCTCCTCGAAGATGTCCGTGAGGCCGGAGGTGACGGGAACCGACTGGTCCCCCTCCTGGCGGGCCTTCTCGACGCGCTCGGCCCAGCGCTCGTTGCCGACCAGACGGTCGAAGGATTCGGTCTGCAGCGCCAGCAGATCGGGCACGTCGAGCGGCTCGGCGATCTTGGCGAAGGAGATGCGGCCGGCTGAGGCGCCGGACCGGGGGGAGAACTGAGCGGTTTCGTTGGAGGTGCTCGAGGCGACCACGGAGGATCCTTCCACAGGCTTTTGTCGGGTCCATATCCGTCTCCCCGGTCCGCGCGCAGTCACGCGGTCGCGGGCCCACCGCTATATGAAGGCCCGGCGCAGTCCGTGCGCTCGTCCGGGGACCAGCAGGTCCGTTCCAGGGCGCACGGAAGCAGGGAGATGCAAAGAGCCAGCGTAACCCGCATTATCACAGATGTCCATCGGACGCCTCGTCCGCATCCCGCTGCGGGCAGGAGCGCGGGGAGACAGAACGACCCCCGGTCCGTGAGACGGACCGGGGGTCGAACGCTGAAGCGTGATGCGGCTCAGGCCGCGATCATCACTTGAGGGAGACGGTGGCGCCGGCGCCCTCGAGCTGCTCCTTGGCCTTCTCGGCGTCCTCCTTGGAGGCGCCCTCGAGGACCGGCTTCGGGGCGCCGTCCACGAGCTCCTTGGCCTCCTTCAGGCCGAGCGAGGTGAGGGCGCGCACCTCCTTGATGACGCCGATCTTCTTGTCGCCGGCGGCCTCGAGGATGACGTCGAACTCCGACTTCTCCTCAGCGGCCTCGGCCTCGCCGCCGCCGGCGGCGGCGCCGCCCGCGGCCATCGCCACGGGGGCGGCGGCGGTGACGTCGAACTTCTCCTCGAACGCCGTGATGAACTCGGACAGCTCGACGAGGGTCAGCTCCTCGAACGCGGCGAGCAGCTCTTCGGTGGTCAGCTTGGCCATGATGGCTCCTTTACGTGTACGTGCTTACGTGTGCTTGGGTGGGCCGGGCGGCCCGTGGTGGACTGCTCAGGCAGCCTGGTCCTGCTGAGCCCGCAGGGCCTCGACCGTGCGAGCGGTCTTGGACAGCGGGGCCTGGAACAGGGCGGCGGCCTTGGACATGCTGCCCTTCATCGCGCCGGCGAACTTGGAGAGCAGAACCTCGCGGGACTCGAGGTCCGCGATCTTCAGCACGCTCTCCCGGTCCACGGGCTGGCCGTCCATGTAGCCGCCCTTGAGCACGAGGTTCTCGTGGTCCTTGGCAAAGTCACGCAGGGCCTTCGCGACGTTCACGGCATCGCCGTTCACGAAGGCGATCGCGGTGGGGCCGGACAGGTGGGCCTCGAGGCCCTCGATGCCGGCTTCCTTGGCCGCGATCTCAGTGAGCGTGTTCTTCGCCACGGCGTAGGTCGCGTCCTGCCGGATGGTGTCGCGAAGCTCCTTGAGCTCCCCCACCGACAGCCCACGGTATTCCGTCAGCACGGCCGCGCTGGACTGGCGGAACAGCTCCGTCAGCTCAGCCACCGCCGTCGTCTTCTCGGACGTCGCCATGGCACTCCTCTCAATCTGATCTCGGGGAACCGCATACCCTACAGACGAGAAAACGCCCCGTGCAGGTGCACAGGGCGTGGCAAAACGGTACGCACGGGAGTGCGCGTCCGGAACGTCAAGCTCAGTCTCACCTGCGCGGGCCGCCTCCGTCAGGAGGGCCTTCGACGTGTCACAACGAGGTTGCGCACACGCGACCGGCGGTCTTCGGTCCGTCCAGACTACACGCCACGGATGGGGGCCGCAACAGTGGCCGAGGAACTCTCGATGCCCGCTCGCTTGTCATCGCGCAGCGTCGGCACGGACGACGACGGCCGCCCCGCGCCCTCATGGACGCAGGACGGCCGTCGTGCACGCGGATCACTGCCGCGTGAAGTCGATCAGCAGGCTCAGGCCTCGGTCTCGACCTTGGTCACATTGGGGTCCATCGGCACACCGGGGCCGAACGTCGTGGAGACGGTCGCCTTCGAGATGTAGCGGCCCTTCGAGGAGGACGGCTTCAGGCGCAGGATCTCCTCGAGCGCGGCGGAGAAGTTCTCCACCAGGGCGTTGGCCTCGAAGGAGGTCTTGCCGATGATGAAGTGCAGGTTCGCGTGCTTGTCGACGCGGAAGTCGATCTTGCCGCCCTTGATGTCGGCCACGGCCTTGGCCACATCCGGGGTCACGGTGCCGGTCTTCGGGTTCGGCATCAGGTTGCGAGGGCCGAGCACCTTGCCCAGACGGCCGACCTTGCCCATCATCTCGGGCGAGGCGACGGCGGCATCGAAGTCCACCCAGCCGCCGGAGATCTTGGCGATGAGCTCGTCGTCGCCCACGTGGTCGGCGCCGGCGGCGCGAGCGGCCTCGGCGCGCTCACCGGTGGCGAACACGACGACGCGGGCGGTCTTGCCGGTGCCGTGAGGCAGGCTCACGGAGCCGCGGACCATCTGGTCGGCCTTGCGGGGGTCGACCGACAGGCGGAGGGCGACCTCCACCGTGGCGTCGATCTTCGAGGGGTTGGTCTGCTTGGCCAGGGCGATCGCCTCGGCCGGGGCGTAGAGCCGATCCTCGATGGCGGCCTGTGCCGCCTTGTATGCCTTGCTGCGCTGTGCCATCTGCGTGTTTCTCCTTGTGCAGTCGTGGTCTGTGTGGGCCGCGCTCGGCCCTGCCACTGAAGGGGTGTGAAGGGGTGGATCAGCCGTCGACGGTGATGCCCATGGAGCGGGCGGTGCCGGCGATGATCTTGGTGGCGGCCTGCACGTCGTTCGCGTTCAGGTCGGCCATCTTGGACTGGGCGATCTCCTCGCACTGGGCCTGGGTCAGCGTGCCGACCTTGTCCGTGTGCGGGGTGGAGGAGCCCTTCGTGACGCCGGCGGCCTTCTTGATCAGCTCAGCGGCCGGAGGGGTCTTGGTGATGAAGGTGAAGGAACGGTCCTCGTAGACCGTGATCTCCACCGGGATGACGTTGCCGCGCTGGGATTCCGTGGCCGCGTTGTAGGCCTTGCAGAACTCCATGATGTTCACGCCGTGCTGGCCGAGGGCCGGGCCGATCGGCGGGGCCGGGTTGGCTGCGCCGGCCTGGATCTGAAGCTTGATCAGACCGGAGACCTTCTTCTTGGGAGCCATGGTTGGGTCCTTCTCTCACTGGTGGACCCGCAGCACAGGAGCGTACTGCGGGCGGTGGCCGCCGTGGCGCGGCGGCCGGTGCCCGGTCTCCCCCGGCAGGCGGCCGGGAGGACGGGAAGTCTGCGGCGCCCTCCGCACGAGTGGAGGGCGCGTCTCGCTCAGAGGATCTTGGTGACCTGGTTGAACGAGAGCGTGACGGGCGTTTCGCGCTCGAAGATCGAGACCAGCACGACGAGCTGCTGCGCCTCGGGCTTGATCTCCGAGATCGTCGCCGGAAGCGTCTCGAACGGGCCGTCGTTGACGGTGACCGACTCGCCCACCTCGAAGTCCACGTGGATCGGGGCCGCCGCCGCGGCGGTCTCCTCGACATCCGAGGCGGGAGCCGCACGCCCCTCCTTCTCGGCGGCCTTGGCGGCCTCCTGGATCACCGACGGGGCCAGCATGTCGTAGGTCTCGTCGAGCGAGAGCGGCTGCGGGTGGTGGGCGTCGTTGCCCACGAAGCCGGTGACTCCGGAGGTGTGCCGCACGACACCCCACGAAGCGTCGTCCAGATCCATGCGGACCAGCACGTACCCGGGGATACGGACGCGACTGACGATCTTGCGCGTCGTGTTCTTGATCTCGACGACGTCCTCCATCGGAACCTGGATCTCGTAGATCGAGTCCTCCATGTCCTGGGTGAGGATGCGCGCCTCGAGGTTCGTCTTCACGCGCTTCTCATAGCCGGCGTAGGTGTGCACCACGTACCAGTCACCCGGCTGGCGGCGCAGACGGGCGCGCAGCTCCTCGGCCGGGTCGACCTCAGGTTCCGCCTCCTCGGAGGCCTTGTCCTCAGCGGGCTCGTCCTGCGGGGACGAGTGCTCGGTCACCTCATCCTCGGGAGCGGCCTCGGCCTGCTCGGTCTCCACGACGTCCTCGGTCGCGGCCTGCTCCTGGCGAGGGGCGTCCTCGGTGGTCTGCGGATCGAGTTCCTGCTCGGACACGTGTTCCTGCTTTCTGCTGACGGGGATCTGCGCTCCGGACCGTGCCTGCGGGTCGCGGACGTCGCGTGGGGTGGCGGCGATCAGCACGGGCGGCGCTTCCGACGCCCTGCGCGGAAGGTCAGGCGCCCGGGCCACCGCCGCCGAAGGTGAAGCCGGCGGCCAGGCCGAAGAGCCAGTCCAGACCCATGACCAGCAGGATCATGAACGCCACGAACGCGAGCACGATGCCGGTCATCCGCAGCAGCTCCTCGCGCGTCGGGGTGACCACCTTGCGGAGCTCATCCCAAACCTGACGCAGGAACAGGGTGATTCGAGCGAAGAGGCCACGCCGCTTCGAGGCGGATCCGGACTGCCGCCCGTTCACTGCCGTCTCAGACACGTGGCCTCACTCGATCGACTCGCCGAAAAACGTCATTTCCGTACTGTTCGACCCGATCACGAGGATCGGGCCGACGAGCAGGGCAGACAGGACTCGAACCTGCAACCTGCGGTTTTGGAGACCGCTGCGCTACCAATTGCGCCACTACCCTACGGACCGCGACCGGTCCCGGACATCGCCCGGAGACCGCTTCGGCGGTACCGGAGGAACAGCCTACGCCATGCCGAGCCGGGAAGTCGAACCGTCCTCGTGCGGGCACGGCGGCACTCAGTAGGCTGGGCAGTGGCGAGCCGTCGGCCGCCGGAGCAACGACGAGAGGACTGCCCATGGCCCCCGCACCCACCCACCGTGTCTCGCAGCGCGTCAACTCGATCGCCCCGTCGGCCACCCTCGCCGTCGACGCCCGCGCCAAGGAGCTCAAGGCCGCCGGACGCCCCGTCATCGGTTTCGGCGCCGGCGAGCCGGACTTCGCGACGCCCGACTACATCGTGGAGGCCGCCGTCACCGCCGCACGGGACCCGAAGAACCACCGCTACTCCCCCGCCGCCGGCCTGCCCGAGCTGCGCGAGGCGATCGCGGCCAAGACGAAGCGCGACTCGGACGTGGACCTCGAAGCCGGGCAGGTGCTCGTGACCAACGGCGGCAAGCAGGCCGTGTACAACGCCTTCGCCACGCTGCTGGACCCGGGCGACGAGGTCATCGTGCCCACCCCGTTCTGGACCACCTACCCCGAGGCGATCCGCCTGGCCGGCGGCGTGCCCGTCGAGGTCTTCGCGGGTGCGGACACCGACTACAAGGTCAGCGTCGACCAGCTCGAGGCCGCCCGAACCGACCGCACGAAGGTCGTGCTGTTCGTCTCCCCGTCGAACCCCACCGGCGCCGTCTACTCGCCCGAGCAGACCGAGCAGATCGGCCGCTGGGCCCTCGAACACGGGCTCTGGGTCGTCACGGACGAGATCTACGAGCACCTGACCTACGACGGGGTCCCGTTCACCTCGATCCTGAAGGCCGTCCCGGACCTGGCCGAGCAGGCAGTGATCCTCAACGGTGTCGCCAAGACCTACTCCATGACCGGCTGGCGTGTGGGCTGGATGGCCGGTCCGCAGGATGTGGTCAAGGCCGCCGCCAACCTCCAGTCGCACGCGACCTCGAACGTCGCCAACGTGTCGCAGCAGGCCGCGTTGGCCGCCGTCTCCGGCCCCCTTGACGCTGTGGCCCGCATGAAGGAGTCCTTCGACCGGCGACGGCGCACGATGGTCACCGGCCTCAACGCGGTCCCGGGCTTCCGCTGCCCGCGACCGGAGGGCGCCTTCTACGCCTATGTGGACGTGCATGACGCCCTCGGCCGCACCGTGCGCGGGCGCACCGTGGCGTCCTCCGCCGACCTGGCCGCGGTGATCCTGGACGAGGCCGAGGTCGCGGTCGTGCCGGGCGAGGCCTTCGGCCCCTCGGGATACCTGCGCCTGTCCTACGCCCTGGGCGACGAGGATCTCGCCGAGGGCGTCGAGCGGATCCAGCGCCTGCTGGCGGAGTGAGCCGACGGACCCTGCCCCCGGCGCAGACGGGTCCGTAGAGTGGGCGGCGGTCGGCGGCATGCCTCGGGTCGCGTCCCGGCCGACCGCACCCCCACCCCACCGAAAGGATCGTGCGCCCATGCGAGTCGGACTGCTCACCTCCGGGGGCGACTGCCCCGGCCTGAACGCCGTGATCCGCGCCGCCGTGCTCAACGGCGTCAAGACCCACGACTTCGAGATGGTCGGCATCCGCAACGGCTGGGCCGGCATCATCGAGAAGGACGTCGTGGAGCTGACCCGCCAGAGCGTGCGCGGGCTGTCCAAGACCGGCGGCACGATCCTCGGCACCTCCCGCACCCACCCCTACGACGCCGCCGGCGGCGGTCCCGAGAACATGAAGGCCAACCTGGCCGAGCTGGGCGTCGACGCGGTCATCGCGATCGGTGGTGAAGGCACCCTCGCCGGGGCGAACCGTCTGGCCAAGGACGGTCTGCCGGTGGTGGGCGTGCCCAAGACGATCGACAACGACCTCATGGCGACCGACTACACCTTCGGCTTCGACACCGCCGTGCAGATCGCGACCGACGCCATGGACCGGCTGCGCACCACTGGCGAGTCCCACCGCCGCTGCATGGTCGCCGAGGTCATGGGCCGCCACGTCGGCTGGATCGCCCTGCATTCGGGGATGGCCGCCGGCGCCCACGCCATCCTGATCCCCGAGGTGCGCACCCCCATGACCCAGGTGTGCGAGTGGGTCCGGCAGGTGCACGAGAAGGGCCGCTCACCGCTGGTCGTCGTGGCCGAAGGGTTCATTCCCGAGGGACACGACGATCCGCTGGCCGAGGCAGGCGTCGAGGACTCGGGCCGTCCCCGCCTCGGCGGGATCGGCGAGTGGGTGGCGCACGAGATCGAGGCCGCCACCGACATCGAGACCCGCTCGACCGTGTTGGGCCACATCCAGCGCGGCGGCAACCCCACGGCGACGGACCGCGTGCTCTCCACCCGATTCGGCATGCAGGCCATGAACCTGGTCGCGGAGCGCCGCTGGGGCTCGATGGTCGCCGCGCGCGGCACCGAGATCATCACCGTGCCGATGTCGGCCGCGCTCTCCGGCCTCAAGCAGGTGCCGCAGGCCCGCTACGACGAGGCGAAGGTCCTGTTCGGCCGGTGACGCCCACCGACCCCCACCGACCCGACCCGCATTCGCTCGCCCTGCTCGCGCTGGCGGTCGCGCGTGAGCAGGGCGCCGACGAGGCCGCCCAGACTCGCCTGGGCCGAGCCCTGCTCGGACCCGACAGTCCGACGAGCGGACCGGAACCCGCCGAGCCCGTGCTCGTGCTGACGGCCCGCAGCGACGACGAGGACGCCGAGGTCGTCTGCCTGCCCGGCCTGACACTGGCCGCCGGGCCGGACTGGCTGCTGCGCGCGTGTGAGCGCCTCAGCCCCGAAGAGCTCACCCTCGCCTCGAGCCTGCTGCGCCTGGCCCGTCAGCACGGTCACGAGGCGGCGCGCTCGACCGGCGAGTCGGTCCTGTTCGCCGGCGCCGAGGCCCCCGAGATCGGCGATTCCACCGCCGTCGGCGTCTCCGAGGACCCCGACGACCGTCGGGACCTGGCCGCCCGGTGCCCCGCGGACGACGTCGCCGCTGCGGGGCTGCCGGCCTGGGACGCGGCCGCCGCGCTGGTGCCGGACGACGGCGCCGGCACCGCACTGCAGGCGTGCGTGGCGGCCGCCGGGCACCGGGTGCGCGGCGGTCTGCTCGCCGACCTCGGCGTCCTGGTCGTGCCGCGGCTGCGGGAGCGCGGGCTGGGCGCGTACGCCGCCGCGGTCGCGTGCGAACGGGCATGGCTGGACGGTCTGGTCCCGACGGCCCGTGTCCCGGTCCAGGCGCAGGCGGCCCACCAGACGGCGGTGGCCGTCGGACTCGCGCCCGTCGGGCACGTCGCCGGGCTGAGGCTGACCTGATTATTCCACCCGGCCGGGCCGCGGCGCCGGCTCAGCGGCCGCGGCGCAGGCCTGTGGGACGGCCGACGACCTGGCCGGCGTCCGGGGCGACGAGCACCTGTTGCGTCGCGGCGATCACGCCCGCGCCGGGCTCACCAGACTCAGCGTCGGTCTCCTCACGCACGAGCAGCGGCGCGTCGACGGGCACGCTGCGCTTGAGCAGGGCCAGGGCCAGGTGCCCAGCCTCGTGGTGCTGCGCCACCGAACGCACGCTCCCGACGGAGCGGGCGGCGGCACGAGCCTCGGGGGTGTCGGGCTCGGGACGCAGGATCACGTCCGCTCCGCGCGTGGGGAACACATGCACCGACCCGTCCAGCAGCAGCTGCACGAGTCGACGCGGTGGCCGACCCAGGTTGTGCACGCGGGCGACCGACTCCTGCCCCCGGTAGCACCCCTTCTCCAGGTGCACGGCCGTGCGCAGCAGGTCGAGCTCGTGCGGGATCGCCTTCGGATCGGCGTCGAGCAACGGTCGGGGGCGCCCGGCCTCGACGCGCAGCGCCTCCGCGGCCCAGGTGCCGGCAAGCGACCAGCCGGACAACTCCGCTTCCCCGAGGCGTTGCACGGTCGCCTCCAGGTCGGCGCGCGTGACGAGGTACTCGCGCCACGACCAGTCCATACCGGGGCGGTCGGACCCGGAGTAGGCCCAGCCGCCCTCGGCGACGTGCGGCCACGGGTCGATCCAGACCGTGCGGTCCTCCCAGCCGGGCACCGCGGCCCTCGCGCCGACGACGGCGACGGCCTCGGTGTGACGGCGCAGGGTGACCTCGTGCGCGAAGCGCATGCTCGTGAGCCAGTCGAGCAGCTGGCTCTCCTGCTCGCCCTCGACGATCAGCCAGGTGGCGGAGCCGTCCTCCAGCACGTGCACGGACGTCTCGATCCGGCCGTTCGCGTCGAGGAAGAGCGCCTCGGTCGACGTGCCGGCGGGCAGATCGCGCAGATGCTGCGAGGTGAGGGTGTGCAGCCACTCGAGCCGGCCCGGCCCGGAGACGGACAGGACTCCGCGGTGACCCAGGTCCACGATCGCACGGCCCCGGTCGAGGGCCCGCTGCTCGCGCAGAGGGCCGCCGTAGTGGGCGGGGACACCGGCGTCCGGGCCGTCCCCGTCGACGGCGTCGGCACGGGTCGAGACGAATGCGGCCATGGATTCCTCCTTTACGCGGTCTGCCCGGGCGCGGTCAGCGCGGGCGCGCAGCGCCGGGCGCGAGACGGCCCTCGGACGGATCCGGCATGCGATCCAGGATCGCCGAGGCGTGCGCCTGCAACTCGTCCTGCTCAGTCGCGGCCGTGTCCCAGCGCCAGAACAGCTGGGCGTTGACGAGCCCGGCCATGCGGGTCGCCCGGTGGTACTCGCCGCTCGCGCTGCCGCGCAGCACGGCGTCGGTGGCCAGCTGCAGCTGCGGTCCCTTGATCTTGCCGTAGTACAGCTCGCTCATCGAGCCGGGATGCGTGATCGTGGCCGTGATGGCGAAGGCGTCGTCCTCGCCGCGCAGGGCCTCGACGTCCTCGGCGCTGCGGTAAGCGGGCACGACGTCCGCCGGGCTCAGGCCGGGGCCGACGTCGCCATCGACGCGGGGACGGTCCACCTGCCAGAAACCGGCCTCGACCGAGAGCGGGCGCAACAGGGTGCCGTCCACTTCGCAGAGCCATGACTCGGCGCGGTACTCGAGGAACGGCAGGCCGTGCTCGGCGAAGTCGACGCGCTGATAGAAGATCTCGGTGCCGTCGGAGCCGTCACCGAGGCGGCCCTGCCCTTCCCACGCGCCGATCAGCCACGACAGCGGGGCGAGCTCGGGGGTCAGGTCGTACGGAAGTTCGGTAGCCATGCGAGACGAGAGCGCCTCCCCGGGCGCGACGAGCAGGCCGCGCCCCGAGGGGATCAGCGCTGGCCCTTGAACAGACCGCCGATGACCACGGCCGACACGAACGCCATGCCCAGCGAGGCCAGGCCGACCAGGCAGAGGAAGAAGATCTCGAGTGCGATGAGGTTGTCCATGCGCGTCAGTGTACCGCCCGCCTCGTTCCTCGTCCGGCGGCGATCAGCCCATGAACGCGAGCATGACATGGCCGATCACGCCGGCGGCACCGACCGGGGCCATCGCGAGCGCGAACCCGGCACGTCGAGGCCGGGCCGTCGTCGCGATCGGGCGGTCCTCATGCCGCGGACGAGCCGAGGGCGCCGTGGCGGCCGTGAGCGCGACCAGGATGCTCGCGGTCACCGCCGCCAGGCAGGCCAGCATGATCTTGCGCGGCTCCGACCCCATCAGCTCGGTGACGGCGAGCGCGACCGTGAACGCCAGCGGCACGATGATCCCCGCGAGCAGTCCGGGCCGGCCCTGCAGCGCCGGCATCAGGCCGACCAGTGAGCACAGCGCCACCGCCGCTCCCAGCGTGAACAGCAGCACGTGGGCGAGCGGGTGGTCGTTCCACTGCGCGATCGCCACCCAGCCGGAGGTCATCACGACGATCATGACGCCGCCCATCGTGCCGACCGTCGACTCGAGCCGCAGCGGCCGACCCGTGCCGCGCACCAGCTGCACGATGAACGCCGCCATCACGCCCCACGCGGCGACGACGGCCATGGGCTCGAAGAGGCCGAGCGGCCCGTGCAGGTCGAATCCCGCCGCCCGCCAGACGAGGTTGAGCACGACGCCGACCAGACCAGTCACGGCAAGGGTGATCGTCAACGACAGGCGGGCGGGGGCGCCGAGCTGCCGGGGCCAACCCCACGCGATCACGCAGATCACGACGGCGGCCGCCGCCGCCGCGGCCGCGGGACCCAGAAACGCAGCGCCGCTGAGCACGATCGCCCCGAGGGCGGCCGCCGCGGCCATCGACAGTCGCATCACGACCCCCATCTTGCCAGGTCTCGACCGCTCACCGGCCGCTGTCCGCGGGCCAGGCAGCGCGCTCCCCCGCATCACGGCCGGCCGCGCCGGTCGCGCAGGCCCTGCCACCGTTCCGGACCGGTCGTAGGGTGAAGCCCATGACCGATTCCTCCACCACCGCCCTGCCCCCCGTCGTCCCCGCCGGCGCGGCCGAGGTCGAATCCGCCCTGGCCACGGCGGCCGCCGCCGAGCACGCTGACGGCCATCCACCGTTCTCCGACCAGACCCGCGCCCTGCTGCGTCGCGGCGGCCACGAGCTGCTTCTGCTCGCGCGCGCCGACGACGCCCGGTCCGACGAGGCCGCGGGCGCCGCCGTCGTCGTGCGTGAGGGCGGCGATCTGCTCGTCGAGCTCGTCGTGCATCCACAGCATCGGCGACGCGGTGTGGGTCGGGCGCTCGCCGAGGCCGCGGCCGGGCACCTGCGCGCTCAGCATCCCGACGCGGTCGACCAGGGCGGCGTCGTCGCGTGGGCCCACGGAACGCTGCCGGGATCGGACAGGCTCGCCCGGGCCCACGGGCTCAGCCCCGTGCGCGAGCTGCGTCGGATGCGCCTGGACGCCGGGCAGGCACCGTCCTCGGCCAGCGAGCCGCCCGAGGGGGTGCGCCTGCGCGGCTTCCGCCCCGGCCAGGACGACGCCGCATGGCTCGCCCTGAACGCCGTGGCCTTCGCCGAGCACCCCGAGCAGGGGTCCCTGACGCAGCAGGACCTCGAGGACCGGATGGGCGAGGACTGGTTCGAGGCCGACGGTCTGCTGCTGGCCGAACGCGAGGAGGACGGCGCGCTGCTGGGCTTCCACTGGACCAAACACCCGGCCGCCGCCGCGGACGAGCCCGCCGCTGCCCGCGGCCCCGAGGGCGAGGTGTACGCCGTCGGCGTCTCGCCGCAGGCCCAGGGCACGGGGCTGGGTCGGGCCCTCACCCTGGCCGGCGTGCACCGCATGCTCGAGCGCGGCGCCCGGCGGGTGCTGCTGTACGTCGATGCGGACAACACCGCGGCTGTACACCTATACGAGCGGCTGGGCTTCGTCCTGGATGCCGCCGACACCCAGCACCGGCTCGCCCGCGCGGACTGATCGCCGGTGCATTCCTGGCCGCCGCGGCCCGTATCCTTGGCGTGACCTTTCGCCTCGCACCCGCACGCCCGTCGCGACGACCCCGCAGATTGGACCGACCGCATGCCCTCATTCTCAACCCCTCGCGTGGCCTCCCGCTCGAGCGACGACCACGTCTGCTCGGCTCCGACCTCGGACGTCGTGGCCGCCGGAGCCCTGCCGTGGCGGCTCGGGGCCGACGGGCTCGAGGTCATGCTCGTGCACCGTCCCCGCTACGACGACTGGTCGTGGCCGAAGGGGAAGCTCGACGCGGGTGAGACCCTGCCCGAGTGTGCCGTCCGCGAGGTGAACGAGGAGGTCGGGCTGGCGGTCACGCTCGGCCGGCCGCTGGCCGTCACGCAGTACACATTGCCGGCCCGCATCGGCAAGGACGGCGGACGGTCCAAGGAGGTCTGGTACTGGGCGGCCGATGCGACCGGCCTGACCGCCCGCCCCGACGGCGACGAGGTTGACGAGGTCCTGTGGACCACCCCCGACCACGCGCGCCGCACCCTGTCGATGGCCAGCGACGTTGCGCCGCTCGACGCCCTCGTGCGGGCCTACGAACAGCAGCAGCTGCGCACCGTGCCGCTGCTGGTGCTGCGACACGCTAAGGCCAAGCCCCGCTCCTCCTGGTCCCGCGCCGAGGAGGACCGCCCCCTCGCCGCGACCGGTCGCCGGCAGGCCCTGGCGGTCGCCCGACTGACCGCGGTGTGGCGGCCCGAGCATCTGGTGTCCTCACCGTGGCGTCGCTGCGTGGAGACCCTCTCGCCCCTGGTCAAGGCGACGGGGCTGGCACTGAAGTACAAGCAGGCGCTGACCGAGGCCGGCGCGAAGAAGGACTCACGCAAGACGCGCCGTGTCATGCGCAAGCTCCTAGACCGGCGTCATCCGCTCCTGGTCTGCTCGCACCGCCCCGTGCTGCCGCTGCTGTTCCAGGAAGTCGCCCGTCGCGCCGAGGACGATGCGGCGCTGCGGGTGCTGCCGGACGCCGAGCCGTTCCTGCGCCCCGGTGGCGTGCTCGTGGTCCATCAGGGCCTCGACGCCGGCCGCCGCGTCGTGGCCGTCGAGGTATACGACCCCGCTGAGCGCTGATCCGCCGGAGCACGCTTCGCGCCGTTGAGATCCCCGCTGGGCGCGGCCTAGGCTTCGGACATGGATGACACGGCTGTGAAGAAGATCGCGCACAATCGGCTCAAGCTGTTCCGCGACCCCGATCGCGGCCGCTTCGAACTGCGGCAGGACGGTGTCTACATCGGGTTCGTGGGGTACACCGTCGACGACGTCCCTGCGGCGCAGAGCCCGGACGGCGAGCCCGGCACGGCGATCCGCCTGCAGCACACCATCATCGACGAGGCCTACAGCCGCCAGGGCTACGCTCGGGCTCTGGTCACGATGATCCTGGAACGCGCCCGGGCCGAGGGCGACCGGATCGTCCCCGAGTGCAGCTACGTCCAGGACTACCTTCGCCGCTACCCCGAGTACGAGGACGTCGTCCTGCGCCGTGACTGATCTCGCCTGCCCGGGCCAGAGCTCGAGCCCGTAGAATCGAGCGCCGTGAGCATCCCGACGCCCTACGAGGACCTGCTGGCCGACGTGCTCGAGAACGGCAGCCTCAAGACCGACCGCACCGGCACCGGCACGCGCAGCGTGTTCGGTCGGCAGCTGCGTTTCGACCTGTCCGAGTCGTTCCCGCTGATCACGACGAAGCGCGTGCATTTCCGGTCGGTCGCCCTCGAGCTGCTGTGGTTCCTGCGCGGCGACTCCAACGTGCGCTGGCTGCAGGAGCGCGGGGTGCGCATCTGGAACGAGTGGGCCGACGAGAACGGCGACCTCGGGCCGGTCTACGGCGTCCAGTGGCGCTCGTGGCCGACCCCCGACGGCGCGCAGATCGACCAGATCGCCAACGTCGTGCGGTCGCTGCGCGAGAGCCCGGACTCACGCCGTCACATCGTCACCGCGTGGAACCCTGCCGAGGTCGCCGACATGGCGCTGCCCCCGTGCCACACCCTGTTCCAGTTCTACGTGGAGCCCGACCCCGCCGGCGGTCCGGGGCGGCTGTCGTGCCAGCTGTACCAGCGTTCGGCGGACATGTTCCTGGGCGTGCCGTTCAACATCGCCTCCTACGCGCTGCTGACGGTGATGGTGGCCGAGCAGACCGGTCTTCTGCCCGGCGAGTTCGTCTGGACCGGTGGCGACGTGCATGTGTATGCCAACCACGTGGACCAGGTCCGCCAACAGCTCTCCCGTGAGCCGTACCCCTATCCGCGCTTGCGGCTGACCCGCCGCCCCGCCTCGATCTTCGACTACGACTACGAGGACATCGAGCTGATCGACTACCGACACCACCCGACGATCTCCGCCCCGGTGGCCGTATGAGCGCCGCGCCGGAGCCCGAGGTCGCGGTGGTCTGGGCGCAGACCCCCGACCGGGTCATCGGGCGCGACGGCACGATGCCCTGGCACGTGCCCGAGGACCTGGCCCACTTCCAGGCCTTGACCCGGGGGCACCCCGTCGTCATGGGCCGCCGCACATGGGAGTCCTTCCCACCACGTTCACGCCCCCTGCCCGACCGCACGAACATCGTCGTCTCCCGGAGCATGACCCGCACCGATGAGGCGGTCAGCGGTGCGCGGGCGGCCGGGTGCCTCCCGGTCCCCGATCTCGACTCGGGGCTGCGTGCCGCGGCCCGGGCCG
Source organism: Micrococcus cohnii (assembly GCF_014205175.1). NCBI lineage: Bacteria > Bacillati > Actinomycetota > Actinomycetes > Micrococcales > Micrococcaceae > Micrococcus > Micrococcus cohnii. Next base: position 1,419,980 of record NZ_JACHNA010000001.1, read on the forward strand.
ATGGCGGAGATCTGATCTGGGTGATCGGCGGCGCGACCCTGTACGAGCCGGCGCTCGAGACCGCCACGCGCGCCGAGGTGACCGTGATCGACGTGGCCGCCGACGGCGACACGCACGCCCCCGTGCTCGACGACGGTTGGCGTCTCGAATCCGCCGACCCCGCCCCCGGCGGCTGGCACGCCACGGCCGACGGCACGCGCTACCGTTTCGAGTCCTGGTACCGCGTGCCCCCGCCCACCGGATCTGACGACACGTCCCCGGCCACCCAGACCGAAGGAGCATGATGACCGACTCGCGCCGCCCCGGCACCGCCGCCGAGACTGACACGTCCCGGACGGGCTCCTCGGGACTGCTGGACAAGGACGCCCTGAACTTCATCGCGCTGATCGCCTGCCCGCTGCTGGCCGTCGTCACCGCGATCATGGGCCTGACGATGATCGTCAACGGCCACGTGCTGGCCGGGCTGCTGTTCCTGCTGCTGCTCACGCAGGCCTTCGCGATCGGCGGCCTCGTCGCCTGGACACGTCGACGCCGCTGACGCGGCCCCTCGCTACGGTGGTGCCCATGACTCACAGCTCTGACAATCCCTCCCCCTCCTCGACCACCCGGACGACCGCGGCCGCCGTCGCCCCGGCCTCGACGGCCCGAGCACCCCGTGTGGGCCTGATCGGCTGGCGCGGCATGGTCGGCTCGGTCCTGATGCAGCGCATGGCGGAGGAAGGCGACTTCGCCCGCATCGAACCGGTGTTCTTCTCCACGTCGAACGCCGGCGGCCCCGCGCCCCGCTTCGCCGGCATGGACGGCGCGGCCGACACCCTGGGCGACGCCTACGACCTCGACGCCCTCGCCGCGCTGCCGATCATCCTCTCGTGTCAGGGCGGCGACTACACCCGGACCGTGTACCCCCGGCTGCGCGCGCACGGCTGGCGTGGGCTCTGGATCGACGCGGCCTCCACGCTGCGCGGCGAGGACTCCTCCGTGATCGTCCTCGACCCCGTGAACCGCGAGGCGATCGACGCCGGCCTGGCCTCGGGCGTCACGGAGCTGGTCGGGGGCAACTGCACCGTGTCGCTGATGCTGATGGGCCTGGGCGGCCTTTTCCGCTCCGGGCTCGTCGAATGGGGCACCGCTATGACCTACCAGGCGGCATCCGGCGGCGGTGCGGCCCACATGCGCGAACTGCTGGCCGGGTTCGGCGCCCTGCACGGCGCGGTCGCCGACCAGCTGCAGGACCCGGCCTCGGCGATCCTGGAGATCGACCGGCGCGTGCTGCAGACGCAGCGGGGCGACGGCGAGGCTCCGGCGCTGCCGACCGAACAGTTCGGCGCGCCGCTGGCGGGCTCGCTCATCCCGTGGATCGACGCGGACCTGGGCGACGGCACCTCACGCGAGGAGCTCAAGGGCGACCGCGAGACGAACAAGATCCTCGGGCTCACCGGCGAGGACCGCATCCCGCTGGAGTCGCTGTGCGTGCGCGTGGGCGCCCTGCGCAGCCACAGTCAGGCGCTGACGCTGAAACTGCGACGGGCCGTCCCGCTCGACGAGGTCGAGCAGATGATCGCCGAGGCCAACGAGTGGGTGCGCCTGGTGCCGAACACCAAGGAGGAGTCGATGCGCCGGCTGACCCCGGTGGCGGCCACCGGCACGCTCGAAGTGCCCGTGGGACGGCTGCGCACGCTGGAGATGGGGCCGGAGTACCTGACGGCCTTCACCGTGGGCGACCAGCTGCTGTGGGGCGCCGCCGAACCCGTGCGCCGCGCGCTGATGATCGCCACCGGCAACCTCTGAGCGCGGTCTCCGGCGACCGCTCCGGTCAGGGCGACCGTTCCGGTCAGAGGGCGGTGCCGACGATCATCGGTTCGGGGTGCAGCTGGACCCCGAAGCGCTCGGCCACGCCGTCACGCACCGTCCGGGCGATCACGAGGATGTCCTCCGTGCTGGCCTGGCCGCGATTGGTCACCGCCAGCGTGTGCTTCGTGGACAGCGACGCGCGTCCGCCGACCAGCCCCTGCCCGTCACGACCGCGGCCGTCCGGCCCGCCCTCGCGCGGTTCGACCTCCGGCAGGCCGAAGCCCTTGCCGAACCCGGCGTGGTCGATCAGCCAGGCGGCCGAGAGCTTCACCAGCTCGACGCCGTCGTCGTCGTGTCCCGCCGCGAAGGCGGGAGCGCCCTCGGGCAGGCGCGCCCGCACCGAGGCCGGCACGATCGGATTGGTGAAGTAGCTGCCCGTCGACCAGGTGTCCGGGTCCTGCGGGTCCGAGACCATGCCCTTGGCGGCACGCAGGGCGAGCACTTCCTCCCGCACGGTCTGCAGCGACGCGCGTGTGCCCTCGGCAACGTCGAGCGCCCGGGCCAGCTGCGCGTAGCGCACCGGCGCACTCGCGTCGCCGTCCGCGGCAGGGCGGTGCAGGTCCAGGTCGATCGACAGCACGATCCACTGCGGGCTGGCCGCGCCGTGTTCCAGCATGGAGCGCTTGATGATCGAGTCGCGGTAGCCGAAGCGCAGCCGCTCGGCCTCGAGCTCGACGATCTGACCGGTCCGCCGGTCGAGCGCGCGCACGGCGTGCAGGACCTGCGAGACGTCCGCACCATAGGCACCGACGTTCTGCACGGGCGTCGCCCCGGCCGAACCGGGGATCCCCGACAGGGCTTCGACGCCGGCCAGGGACCGCTCGACGGTCCACGCCACGGCGTCGTCCCACGGGTGCCCGGCTGCGACGCGCACGCGCACGCGATCATCGGCCAGTCCCTCGGCCTCCGCTTCGGGCAGCTGTTCGATCCCGGTGAAGGCCATCTGCACGACGAGCCCGTCGAAGCCGTCGTCGGCCATCAGCGTGTTCGAGCCGCCGCCCAGCACGAACAGCGCTGTGCCCGCCTCGTCGGCGGCGCGGATCGCCTCGACGGCCCGGGCCTCGGTCTCAGCGCGCAGCCACTGCGCCGCGGGACCGCCGACGCGGCTGGTGGTGTGGTCGGCGAAGCGGACCGGGGCCACGGGAGACTGCTCCGTGATGCTCATGCGCGCCCCTGCTGTTCGGCGCTCCGCGCGGTCTGCGAGTCGGCCGAGCTCAGCCGGACCAGGGCCTGCGCCTTCGTCAAGGCTCGCGAGTCGTCGGCGGTGGGCACGGTGACCTTCAGGTCCACACGCACCGTGCCCGCCTCGGGGTCGATCGCGCCGACGGTGCCGGTGACCTCGAGTTCGGCGCCCGGCGTCGGGGCGCCGTCCGGCCCGGTCTGCCCGGTGGTGTCGGCGACCGGGACCATGGCGGTGAAGCGGGTCTGATAGTCCACGATCGCGCCCGGGTCCCCGGCCCAGTCGGTGACCAGCTGCACGGCGACACCCATCGTCAGCATGCCGTGGGCGATCACTCCGGGCAGCCCGACCGACTCGGCGAAGGAGGGCGACCAGTGGATCGGGTTTCGGTCGCCCGAGGCGCCGGCATAGTGCACCAGGTCCGCTCGGGTCAGCCGGATGCGACGAGCGCCGATGACGTCGCCCTTGGCCAGCGAGTCCAGTGTCGGGGCGGCCGGCGCCGTGTTCTGCTCGCTCATGCGTCCTCCTGTTCGTCCTCGGCCCGCACGAGCAGGGTCGAGGTCACGGTCGCCACGGGCTCGCCGTCGGCGTCGGTCATCTCGGTGACGGTGGTGACCATCGCATTGCCGCCGAGCGACTTCACCGACGCGACCGACACCGTCGCGGTGATGGAGTCCCCGGCGACGATCGGGCGAGCATGCGTGAAGCGCTCCTCCGCGTGGACCACGCGCGTGAAGTCGATGCCCACCTCGGGGTCGGCGACGACTGCGGCCTCGGCCCGCTGGGCGATGACCACCGCGAACGTCGGCGGGGCCACGACATCGGCGTAGCCGAGGGCGCGCGCGGCCTGCGGGTCGCGGTGCGCGGGGTGGGTCGCCTTGACGGCGGCGGCGAAGTCGACGATGGCCTCACGGCCGACCTGATAGGGCGGAGCCGGGGGGTACTCACGCCCCGCGGCGTCGGGGTTCACACTCATGCTGGACACGCGCTCCTCATCTCGGACGGCGGCGGGCGACGGTCCGCGACGCGCCACGGCGTCACGGGCCGGGCCCACTCTACCGGCGGGGGCCCTGGCTCCCGCGGCGGACCGCTTGGCGCAGCCGCACCAGTTGGGCGCTCAGGTGCACGAGAACGCCCCCGCCCAACACGGCGAGCGCCGTGAGGGACACCGCCGAACGGTCGAGGACCGCCCCGACGATGGACAGGATGATCCCGACGAGGAAGAGGCCGGAGCCGGTGAGCACGAGCCGCCGGTACAGAACGGACCCGTTCTCCCACGGCGACACCCAGCCAGCGGCACGGTCCTGAGCAGAGCGAGACATGCGGTCCAGTGTAGGCAGGGGCAGCGTCGCCGCGGCGGGTCGCGCATCCTCGGCCCCGGCCGACACACCGACAGTGATCCGCGTCTCTTTCAGACGAATCCGTCACAGTGGACGCCCGGCGGCCTGGAATGTCTTCCCCTGTGACTCTCACTACACTCTGTGCCGTCTCTGCACTAGTGTCGGGTCGCACTGCACCAGCCGCGACCGGGCTCTGCCCCGTCGTCGGTCACGACCGATACCATCTCGACATCCCGAGGTCCCCCCATGCCTGCTTCCCCCGCCTCGGCGGCACCCTCTGCCGCCCCGGCCGACGTCGGCCGCACCCCGCGACACTCCGCCCTCGGCACCGCGCTGATCATCGCCGGCGCCCAGTGCTCGTTCTTCATCGGCGCCGCCTTCGCCACCGGCCAGGAATCGATGCAGTACTTCACCTCCCACGGCTGGGCCGGCATCGTCACGGTGCTGGCGATGACCGCGCTCTTCGCCTGGACCATGACGTCCCTGACCGAGTGGGGACGCGCCCGTCACGGTCAGCGGGCCGAACCGTTCACGGGCATCTGCGGGCCGCTCATCGGCTGGGTGCTGCGCCTGCTCTCCCCGCTGTTCCTGTTCCTGATCTCGGTGATGATGGTCGCCGGGGCCGGCGCCACCATGTCCGACGCCTTCGGCTGGCCCGACTGGGGCGGCAAGGTGCTGCTGGCCGCCATGCTCCTGCTGACCCTCTCGATGGGCTTCGTCGGCCTGGTCGAGGTGATCGGCCGCCTCGGCCCGATCCTCGTGCTGCTCGTCGCCGTCGTCTCGGCCTGGATCCTGATCCGCAACTGGGGCGAGCTCGGCAACGCGGCCGAGAACCTGGAGAAGTACCAGCCGGCCGCGGCCATCGACAATCCATGGGTCTCGATGCTCATGTACTCGATCGCCATGCTCGTCATCGCGGTGCCCTTCCTGGCGGCGCTCGGCAGCAACGGGGAGGCCCCCTCGCGCTCCACGATCCCCGGCGGCCTGATCGGAGCACTCATCTTCGGTGTCGCGATGGGCGTGACCGCGCTCGCGCTGCTGGCGGCCCTGCCGCTGATCCATGACTCCGGGGCCCCGATGCTCGTGCTCGGCTCGGATCTGAACCCGACCCTGGGCGTGGCGTTCGCCCTCGTGGCCTTCCTCGGCATCTACTCGACGGCGGCCCCGATGCTCTGGACGATCGCCGACCAGATGCCCGGACGCGAGAGCCGCCTCGTGCACCGTCTCACGGGCGTCGCTCTGGCCGTGCTGGCCCTGATCTGCGGGCTGGTCCTGGACTTCAGCACCCTCGTGGGAGCGATCTACCCGAAGGTCGGCTACGTCGGGCTGCTGTTCTTCGGCATCCTGCTGGTCCGGCAGATCATCAGCCGGTCGTACTCGCTGGCTCCGCGCCACTGAGCCGCGCGGACGCGACAAGGCCCCGGAGCCACACGGCTCCGGGGCCTTCGTCATCGGTAGCGGCGGGGGGACTCGATCCCCCGACCTCACGATTATGAGTCGTGCGCTCTAACCAGCTGAGCTACGCCGCCACGACATGAGAACGCCCGCGCTCGCGGCGCAAGCCGAGAGAACGGGCTCTCACGTCAGAGCCCCGACCGGGAATCGATCCCGGGACCTCCATCTTACCAAGATGGCGCTCTACCACTGAGCTATCGGGGCAACGAGGTGAAACTCTACCAGAGCCTCACGCCCGTGTCCAAATCGCCGACGCCGGCCTGAGCTTCCGGGGGCGCTCAGACGGTTCAGCGACCCGAGCGGCGTCCGTCCTGACCCCAGCGAGGCTTGCGTCCGCCGCGCTCGTCTCGGTCCTTGCGGAACCCGCCCGAGCGTCCGCCACGATGATCACGGTCCTTGCGGAAGCCGCCGGAGCGTCCGTCCCGGTCGCCCCGGTCTTTGCCGAACCCGCCGGAGCGCTCGCGCCGGTCGCCCTGCTCGGAGCGCGTCGGCCGACCGGTGTCGAGGCGCAGACCCAGAGCGCGTCCGTTGACCTCGGCACGGGCTCCGGCCTCGAGCTGCGCCGGCGTCAGGTCCGCGGGCAGCTCCACGAGCGAATGATTGCCGCGCAGGTCGATCGCGCCGATCTGCTTCGAGGACAGGCCGACCTCATTGGCCAGGGCTCCCACGAGGTTGCCCGGCTTCACCCGGTCCTGGTGCCCCACGGCCACCCAGTACGTCGCGTTGCCGGCGGCCGGCTCCCGCGTCGGCCCGCGCGAGCCTCGCCCGTCGGAGCTCACCCGCCCGCCGCGCTCAGCCCGGTCACCGCGGCGTTCGCCCTTGCCAGAGAACGCCGGCAGTTCCTGCTCTTCGCTGAGCAGCGGCCGGCCGTTCTGCGCCAGCACGGCGATCGCGGCGGCCACCTGCCGCGGGTCTGCGTCGTTCTCGTCGATGAACGCATCGATGGTCGCGCGCAGCTCGGCGAGCTCGCGGTCGTCGGCATTCGCGAGGGTCTCGGCGATGCGCGCCGTGAACTTGGCCTTGCGGGCGGCGTTCACCTCCGCCACGGTCGGCACCTGCATCTGCTCGACGGGCATGCGCGTGGTCTTCTCGATCGACCTGAGCAGGTAGCGCTCCCGCGGAGTCATGAACAGCACGGCGTCTCCGGTGCGACCGGCGCGGCCGGTGCGGCCGATGCGATGCACATAGGACTCCGCGTCGTGCGGGATGTCGTAATTCACCACGAGCGAGATGCGCTCGACGTCGAGACCGCGAGCGGCGACGTCCGTGGCCACGAGGATGTCGACGCGCCCGGCCTTGAGATCGTCCACCGTCTTCTCACGCTGCTTCTGAGCGATGTCCCCGGAGATGGCGACGGCGCGGTAGCCGCGTTCCGAGAGGCGGCGAGTGAGCTCCTCCGTGCCGGCGCGGGTCCGAACGAACGCGATGACGCCGTCATGGTCCTCGGTCTCGAGGATGCGCGTCATGGCCTCGATCTTGAACTGGTGCGCGACCTGCAGGTACCGCTGGCGAATGGTCGACGAGGTCGTCGACTGACGCGCGACCGCGATCTCCTCGGGCGCGTTCAGGTACTTCGCGGAGATGCGGCGGATGGCCGGGGGCATGGTCGCGGAGAACAGAGCCGTCTGCTTCGACTCGGGAGTCGAGGCGAGAATGCGATCGACCTCCTCTGCGAAGCCCATGCGCAGCATCTCGTCGGCCTCGTCGAGCACGAGCGTCTGCAGCTGGGACAGATCGAGGCTGCCGCGCTCGAGATGGTCGATCACGCGCCCCGGGGTGCCCACGACGACCTGCGCCCCGCGACGCAGAGCCGACAGCTGCGGGCCGTACGGCGAGCCGCCGTAGATCGCGAGGACCTCGACCTCGGGCAGATGCGCGGCATAGCTGGTGAACGCGTCAGCCACCTGCAGCGCGAGCTCGCGGGTCGGGGCGAGGGCCAGGATCTGCGGGGACGTGGAGCGGCCGTTGACGTCCGCGGACTCTGCCAGGCGCGAGAGCGCCGGCAGCGCGAACGCGCCGGTCTTGCCGGTGCCGGTCTGGGCCAGGCCGACGACGTCACGACCCTCGAGCAGCAGTGGAATCGTTTGCTCCTGGATGGGCGAGGGAGCGGTGTAGCCCAGGTCCGCCACGGCCGCGAGCACGCGGCCGTCGAGGCCGAGGGAGGCGAAGGCGGCGGCGTCGGCGGCCGACTCGTTCTGGGGGGTCTGTTCGTTCTCGTTCATGCGGGTGCCTCACTGGAGGTCATCACAGGGCACGCCGTGCCGCTCATGCGCGGATCGACCGGCGTCGACGGCTCTGCTGGGGGTGGGAATTGACTCGACCGGCGCTCTCGGCGCGACCCCCGCGACGACGACGTTCGCCGTCCACATACACCTCTGGCACACTCAGCGCGGATTCACGCGACCGCGCGCTGCTCATCAGGGGGAAAACCGGACCCGGTCCGGCCAGTCTAGGCCACCGGCCCCGCCGCAGCGCAGAGTCGGACCTGTGTCACTGGCCACGGCGTCCGCCGATTCGGGGCAGACCCAGCGCGCCGGGCGTAAAGTTGTCCGCTGACCCGTGTTCACAGGCCCGTCCCCGACGCCGGGACGATGCGACCGCCCGGGCGCAGGGCGCCGCCTGAGGCCACCACCGTCCGAACCTCCCCTCGAGAAGGGACATCGAGTGAGCTCCCCCGAACCCCAGACCGCCCCGCCCGGAGGGTCTTCCGCTACGGACCCCGCCGAGGCCGACCAGTCCTCCGGCCTGCGCCGCACGCTCAAGACGCGGCATCTGACGATGATCGCCATGGGCGGGGCCATCGGCACCGGCCTGTTCGTCGCCTCGGGCAACTCCATCGCCACGGCCGGCCCGGGCGGCGCCCTGCTCGCCTACGTGCTGATCGGCTTCATGGTGTTCCTGCTGATGCAGTCCCTCGGCGAGATGGCCTCGTACCTGCCCGTCTCGGGTGCCTTCGAGGAGTACGCCACCCGGTTCGTCAGCCCCTCCTTCGGCTTCGCGATCGGCTGGAACTACTGGTACAACTGGGCGATCACGGTGGCGGCCGAGCTCGTCGCCGCGGCCCTGGTGATGCGCTACTGGCTGCCGGATGTGCCCTCGTGGATCTGGTCGGCGCTGTTCCTGGCGATCCTGTTCGGCCTGAACGCCCTGTCCACCCGCAGCTACGGAGAGAGCGAGTTCTGGTTCTCCCTGATCAAGGTGGCCACCGTCGTGATCTTCCTGGTGCTGGGCGTTCTCATGATCCTGGGCATCATGGGCGGCGAGGCCCCCGGCTTCGAGAACTGGACCACCGGCGAGGCCCCGTTCGTGGGCGGCGGCTTCGGACTGATGGCGATCTTCCTGGTCGCCGGGTTCTCCTTCCAGGGCACCGAGCTCGTCGGCGTCGCGGCCGGCGAGGCCGAAGACCCCGAGAAGAACGTGCCCACGGCGATCCGCACCGTGTTCTTCCGCATTCTGCTGTTCTACGTCGGCGCGATCACGATCATCGGCTTCCTGATCCCCTACACCAGTCCCAACCTGCTCGGCAGCGACGTCGAGGACATCTCGATCTCCCCGTTCACCCTGGTGTTCGAGAACGCCGGTGTCCTGGCGGCGGCCACCGTGATGAACGCGGTGATCCTCACCGCGATCCTCTCGGCCGGCAACTCCGGGCTCTACGCGTCGACGCGCATGCTCTGGGCCCTGGCCGACTCCGGCAAGGCCCCGCGGTTCCTGGCCAAGGTCAACCGGCGAGGCGTCCCCATGAACGCATTGCTGGTGACGACCCTCGTCGGCGCCCTGTGCTTCCTGACGACGCTGATCGGCGACGGGGCCGCCTACGTGTGGCTCGTCTCGGCCTCCGGCCTGGCCGGGTTCATCGTGTGGATGGGCATCGCCTGGAGCCACTACCGGTTCCGGCGTGCCTACCTCGCCCAGGGGCGCGACCTGGCGGACCTGCCCTACAAGGCCGCCCTGTTCCCGCTGGGCCCGATCGTGGCGCTGCTGATGTGCGCGGTGGTCGTGCTCGGCCAGAACTTCGAGGCGTTCGCCGCGGGCACCGCGGACCTGCTCTCGATCGTCACGGCGTACATCGGACTGCCGCTGTTCCTGGCGGTGTGGCTCGGCCACAAGCTCGTCACCAAATCCCGTCCGGTGCGCTACGAGGACGCCGACCTGTCCCGCATCACCTACTGACGTCCACCCGCACCCGTCCGACCGCCCCGACGAGTAGGCTCTGACCCCGTGGCACAGAACAGCAACGAACACCGACTTGCCCGCGCGGCAGGCCGCGCGGCCCGCTCGTTCAAGCAGAACCAGGCCGCCGACGAGGAACGTCTGCGGGAGCGCCGCGAGCAGCTGCGCACCGAGGACGAACGCCGACTCGAAGAACGGCGCGCGGACAAGGAGCGGGCGCTCGATGCGCGAGACGCTGCCGAGTCCGGGCGCGTCCACCCCCTGCTGAAGCTCGCTCGTCGCTGGTGGATGTTCGTCACAGCTGTGTTGGCCGGGCTGGCCGCGGCCTTCGTCTACAACGGTGTGCGGGCCGGCAGCGGCGAGGTCCTCGACCCGCTGACGGGAATGAAGTCGGTCGGTCCGCTCGGCGGTGCGACCGGTCAGTTCACGATGGCCGGCGTGCTCGGCCTGATCATGCTGATCACGCTCTGGGGCGTGATCGGGCTGTTCCGGCGCCGCCGCTCGGCGGTGAGCACCCTGACCACGCTCACGGTGATCGTCGCGGTGCCGTCGCTGCTGCGCGGCAACGCCCTGCTGATCGTGCTGGCGGCTCTGCTGGTCATCGGCTCCGTGCTGGTGTGGCTGCCGCCGGTGCGCTCGCGCGTACGCCGCTGAGCTGACGCCGGCGGCCCAGCCCGCACACGACGGCCTGGCCGCCCTCGAGACCGACGCCGTGAGCGTCGGTCCAGTGTTCAGTCGAGTTCCGGGCGCGGATCCGCGACCACCGGGCAGGCCGCCCGCGCGTCGTACTCCATGACCTGTTCACCCCCGATGTAGACCGCCAGCGCCCGGTTCATCACGTCGAGCGGGTCCCCGGACCACAGCACCAGGTCCGCGTCCTTGCCGGGCTCGAGCGAACCGATCCGCTCCCCCAGACCGAGCACCCGCGCGGGATTGATCGTGATCGCGCGCAGCGCCGTGTCCCGGTCGAGCCCCTCCTTCACCGACAGCGCCGCCTGGTAGACCAGGAAGTCGATCGGAATCACCGGGTGGTCGGTGATGATCGAGACCTCGACGCCGGCACGGGCGAGTCGGCCCGGGTTGCGCAGCGAGCGACCCCGCAGCTCCGGCTTGGACTTCGTCGTGAACAGCGGTCCGATCAGCACCGGCACGCCGCGCTCGGCGAGCTGGTCGGCGAGCGGATGCGCCTCGGTGCCGTGGTCGAGGACGAGCTCGTATCCGAACTCGTCGGCCAGCCGCAGGGCCGTGGCGACGTCGTCCGTCCGGTGGCAGTGCTGACGCCACGGGATGCGCCGCTCGAGCACGAGCGCGAGGGCCTCCAGATGCGGGTCTCGTGTGAACGGCTCCCCGTCCGCCTCGGCCTTGGCCCGACGGGCTGCATAACCCTGCGCCGCCATGAACGCCTCGCGAATCACCAGGGCCGTGCCGAGCCGGGTCGACGGCGTGCGGCCCTTCTCCCCGTACACGCGCTTCGGGTTCTCGCCGAGCGCGGACTTCAGGCCCGAGGGGCTGCGCAGCACCATCTCCTCGATCGTCCGGCCGTGTGTGTGCATCGCGACCGCCTGCCCGCCGATCGGGTTGCCCGAGCCCGGATTCACGTTGACGGTGGTCACCCCGCCGGCCAGGGCGTCGGCGAAGCCCGGATCGGCCGGGTCGACCGCGTCGATCGCCCGGACGCCGGCCATCACGGGGTCGGTCATCTCGTTGACGTCGACGGTGGAGCCGAGCTCCCCCTCCGGGTCCATGCCGAGGTGCACGTGCGCGTCGACGAGACCGGGCAGCAGCCACCGCCCCTCGCAGTCGATGCGGCGGGCCGTCGCCGGGGCCTGCACGTCCGGGCCGAGCGCGACGATCCGTCCGTCCTCGACGACGAGGGTGCCGTCGAAGGGCTCGGCCTCGATCGGGACGATATGGGCGTTGACGAAGGCGCATGAAGTCATGCACCTCACAGTAGCGGGCCGACGCCGCAGGCCTCAGGTGCCTGGGCGCCGGCCCGGGTCCGGACGCGGCGTGCCGGTCAGCCCGGCTCAGCGCGCCCGCAGCGCGGCGTCGAGGTCCGCCTTCAGGTCCTCGACGTCCTCGATGCCCACCGAGAGGCGCAGCAGATTGTCCGGCACGGCGAGCTCAGTGCCGGCGACCGAGGCGTGCGTCATCTCGGCCGGGTAGTTCATGAGCGACTCGATGCCACCCAGGGACTCGGCGAGCTGGAACAGGCGCGTGGACTCGGCGACGCGGCGGGCCTGCGCGGCGCCACCGGCCAGCTGCACCGAGACCATCCCGCCGAAGCCGCGCATCTGGGCGGCCGCGAGCTCGTGGCCGGGGTGGTCCGGCAGACCCGGGTACAGCACGCGGTCAACGCCCGGCTGCTCCTGCAGCCAGCGGACAATCTCGCCGGCATTGGCCTGGTGCCGGTCCATGCGCACGCCGAGGGTCTTGAGCCCGCGCGTGGTCAGGTACGCGTCCCACGGGCCGTTGACGGCGCCGGCGGCGAACTGCTGGAACTTCACGGCCTCGGCCACCGCGGGGTCCTTGATGACGACCGCGCCGCCGATGACGTCGGAGTGCCCGCCGATGTACTTGGTCGTCGAGTGGACGATCACATCGGCGCCGAAGTCGAACGGGGTCTGCAGGTAGGGCGTCGCGAAGGTGTTGTCGACGACCAGCAGGCAGCCGGCGTCGTGGGCCACGCGCGCGATCGCGGCGATGTCCGAGACCGTCATCATCGGGTTCGACGGCGTCTCGAGCCACACGAGCACCGGGCCCTGCGCCTGGGCGGCGGCCACCGCGTCGGCGACTTGCTGCTCATCGCCCATGTCCACGACCGCGTGCTTGACTCCCCACTTGGCCAGGACCGTCGAGATCAGGCGGTAGGAGCCGCCGTACACATCGTTTCCCATGACGATCGTGACGCCCGGTTCCGCCGCGCCCATGATCAGCGCCGTCTCAGCGGCCAGGCCGGAGGCGAAGGTCAGCGCGGTGGCCTTCGGGGCGCCGTTCTCATCGACGCCGGCCTCGAGCGCGGCCAGCTGCGCCTGGAGTGCGTCGCGGGTCGGGTTCGTGCCGCGGCCATAGTCATAACCACGACGCAGCTCGCCGACACGGGTCGGAGCGTAGGTGCTGGAGAGGTGGATCGGCGGGACGACGGCGCCGAAGACCTCGTCGAGGTCCTGCCCGGCATGGACGGCGCGGGTGCCGAAACCCTGGCCGGTGTCGGTGGTGTTCTGCTCGGTCATCTGACGGTCCTTTCGGTCAGGCGGTTCAGGCTGGCTCGGGCCGGGGCGGCGGACGGCGCGCCGCCCTCTCCGGAACTCGGTTCAGGCCGTGGTGTAGGCCAGCAGGTCATGCAGGGTCAGGATTCCGGCGACCTGACCGCCGCGCGCGACGAGCAGCGTCGGCTCCTCGCTCAGGCGGGCGAGGGCCTCGCGCAGGCTCGTGCGGGCGCCGATCATGGGCAGCGGCGCCTCCATGTGCTCGGCGACGGGATCATCGGTACGGGCCCGGCCGTCGGCGAGCGCGGCGGCCAGAGCCGCGACGGCGATGGTCCCCCGGACCTCGCCGACGCGCAGGTCGTGGACCGGCTCGGCCACGACCGGCAGGGCGTCCACACCGTAGCGGTTCATCGTGGCCGCGGCGTCGGCGACGGTGGTCTCGGGCGAGGCGGTCACCAGCATCGGCACGGAGCCGGGGAACAGGTCCTCCTTGTCCGCCATGAGATCGCCGACGGACGCATCCCATCGGCCGGTCGGCGCGGCGGCCGCGGCCTCCACTGCGGGTGCGGCGTCGCCGGATCCGTCCGGGACGGCGGAACGGGAGCGTCCCTGTGCCCAGGCGGGCAGCACGGTCGGCCGTGCCTCGTAGGAGAAGCCGTGGGCGTCCATCCACGGGTCGTTGAAGATCTTGGCGAGGTAGCCGCGGCCGGAGTCCGGCAAGACGATCACCATGACGTCCTCCGGACCGAGCTGACGCGCGGCCCGCAGACCGGCGACGACCGCCATGCCGGAGGAGCCGCCGACGAGCAGGCCCTCTTCCGCGGCGAGGCGCCGGGTCATCGCGAATGCTTCGTCGTCGTCGACGGCGATGACCTCGTCCGGCACCGACGGGTCATAGTTGTCCGGCCACATGTCCTCGCCGACGCCCTCGACGAAGTACGGACGGCCCGTGCCGCCGGAGTACACCGAGCCCTCGGGGTCAGCGCCGATCACGCACACCGGGCCCGAGTCACGATCCGCGGAGACCTGCTTGAGGTACCGGCCCGTGCCCGTGATGGTGCCGCCGGTGCCGGCGCCCATGACGACGTGCGTGACCTTCCCCGCGGTGTCACGCCAGATCTCGGGTCCGGTGGACTCGAAGTGCGAATCCGGTGCAGCGGGGTTGAAGAACTGGTTGGGCTGATAGGCGCCCTCGATCTCCGCCTCGAGCCGATTGGCCACGCCGTAATAGGACTCGTCGGAATCCGGGGCGACGGAGGCGGGGGTCACCACGAGCTCCGCGCCGTAGGAGGCGAGCACGTCGCGCTTCTCCTGGCCGACCTTCTCCGGGGTCACGAAGACGGTGCGGTATCCCTTCTGCTGGGCCACGATCGCCAGGCCCACGCCGGTGTTGCCGGAGGTGGGCTCGACGACGGTGCCGCCGGGCCCCAGACGGCCCTCGGCCTCAGCGCGCTCGATCATCTTCAGCGCGATGCGGTCCTTCACCGAGCCGCCGGGGTTCAGGTATTCGACCTTCACCAGGACGGTGGCGTCGATGCCCTCGGTCACGTTGTTGAGCCGGACCAGGGGCGTGTCGCCGATCAGGTCGAGGACGGTGTGCGCGTAGCGCATCTGGCTCTCGGTCTGGGCGTCGCCCTGGTGCGGGGTGTCGGGGGAAGCGGTCGTGTCAGTCACGGCGGCCACGCTACCCGGGCCGGACGCCGCGTGGCAGCGCGGCCGACATGCGGAGCAACAGCCGCCGTTACGATCAGCCCGTGCCCCAGGACGAGCTGCCCCATGATCCCCTGCCCGACGCCGACGCGACTCGGTCGTTCCCGGCCGAGGTCCCCGTGGATGTGGGGCTCACGCTGCGGCCGCTGCAGCGCGGCGCCGCGGATCCCTGCGTGCGGGTGACGGGACGCCGGGCCTGGCTCACGCGACGCACACGGTCCGGGGCCGCGGCGCTGCTGGTCGAGGGCCCGGCGTCCCCGTTCCTCCCCGGTTCGGTGCGGGCACGCGCCTGGGGCCCCGGCGCGCAGGAGGCGGTCGAACAGGTGCCCGCCCTGCTCGGGCTGGGCGATCAGGGCTGGAGCGCGTTCGACGAACTGCTGGCCGAGCACCGGCGTCGGCTGCCGGCCTCGGTGCTCGAGGCGCGACGTCGGCACCCGGGGCTGCGTCTGCCCGCGGCCGGCGCGTTGTCGGTCGGACTGCTGACGGTCGTGCTGGAGCAGAAGGTGACGCATGACCAGGCCCGGCACGGCTGGCGCAGCCTCGTACGGGAGGCCGCCCGCGGCTCCTCAGGCGGGGGCACGCCGCCCGGCCCGGTCCCCGCGGGGATGCTCCTGCCGCCCCGACCGGAGCAGGTCGCGCTGATCCCCTCGTGGCGGTGGCACACCGGATGGGTCCAACCGGCGCAGTCCCGCACCCTCGTCCAGGCCGCACGGCGGTCCGCCTCGATCGAGCGGGTGGCCGCAGCGTGCCCGCCTTGGGATCCCTCAGCGGCCGAGGGACTGAACCGGCGGCTGTGCTCGCTGCCGGGCATCGGGCCGTGGTCGACGGCGGAGGCGTTGCAGCGCAGTCACGGGGCGGCGGACCTGGTCTCGGTCGGCGATTACCACCTGGCGCATTTCGTGGGGCAGGTGCTCACCGGACGACGTGTGGACGATGCCGGAATGCTCGAGCTGCTCGCCCCGTTTGCCGGTCACCGGCAGCGGCTGGTGCGGCTGCTGGGCCTGACCGGCGAGCGCCGACGGTCCTTCGGTCCCCGGCTGGCCCCGGCCGATCACCGCCGCCGCTGACCTCCGGCGGCATCGGCGCGCGGCCGGTCCGCTCCTGCACAGGCACCGGGCTGCGCCCCGACGATCCACAGCCGCATCGCGCGGCCACGGCACAGGCGGCCGGCCTTCCTAGCGTGGAGGACGTCGCCGCGACCGCGGCGAGCGCACCGGACCGGGCATGAGCGCCGGTCCGGCGCCACGATCGGCTCAGGGAGCAGGAGGGATGACCGCCATGCTGGGTCTGCACGAGGAGAACCTGTACGACGAGAACGAGGCGTGGACACACCAAGATCGGTTCCGCGGCCCGAGCAGCCCGGGCACCCTGGTGCCGGGCGAGCGGGCCTCGGTGCTCGTGGTCTCAGGAACGCCGGACCCGGAGGAGGCCATGCGGGAGGCCATGGGCCGGATCGGCGCTTTCGAACGCGACTGCCCGATCGTGCTCGACTCCACGGCGACGAGCCTCTACGCCGTGGCCGCGGCCGAGCAGCTGCAGGAAGGGCTTCGTCCGCCCGCGGACGAGGGCCCCGCCGAGTTCCTGGACTTCATCGCCGCCGAGCAGCAGTGGTGGCACCGCGGAGACTGCCCCGCCACTCCGCCGGACAGCAACGGGGCCTCCGCGTGGGCCTGGGCGTACTACCGGGCCGTGCAGGGCGCACACCCGCAGACGCTGTGCACGATCTGGGACGTCTACCCGCTGTCGGCCGCCGCGGACTGAGCTCACACAGACGGGGCGGTGCGGACGGTCGCGGCGTCGAGCCGTGCCGCCCGGCGGCCCGACTCAGCCGAGCGCGGCGACGTAGTCCCGGCCCTGCTCGCGCAGTTCGACCTTGCGCACCTTCCCGGACACCGTCATGGGGAAGGCGTCGCGGACCTGCACATAGGCCGGGACCTTGAAGTGGGCGATCCGACCGGTCGAGAACTCCTTGATGTCCTCCGCCGTGAGCGGCTCGGCCCCCTCGCGCAGGATCACGCAGGCCAGCAGCTGTTCGCCGTACTTGTCGTCGGGCACCCCGACGACCTGAACGTCCTGGATGTCCGGATGCGTGTAGAGGAACTCCTCGACCTCGCGCGGCGAGATGTTCTCGCCGCCGCGGATGATCAGGTCCTTGATCCGCCCCTCGATCCGCACGTACCCGTCCTCGTCCATCGAGGCGAGGTCACCGGAGTGCATCCAGCCGTGCTCGTCCAGCACGGCGGCGGTGCGCTGCTCGTCGTCCCAGTAGCCGCTCATGACGCAGTAGCCGCGGGTGCACAGCTCTCCGGTCGCACCGCGGGGCACGACCTCCCCGGTCGAGGGGTCCACGATCTTCGTCTCGACGTGGGGCATGCTCCGACCGACCGTCTCGGTGCGGCGAGCCAGGGAGTCGTCGCGGCGAGTCATGGTGGACACCGGCGCGGTCTCCGTCATGCCGTAGCAGATCGCGACCTCAGTCATATTCAGCTCGTCGATCACCTGCTTCATCACCTCGACGGGGCACGTCGAGCCGGCCATCACCCCGGTGCGCAGCCGAGACAGGTCCAGCGTGCGGGCCTCCTCGCGGGCGAGCATGGAGATGAACATGGTCGGCACGCCGTACAGGCTCGTGGCCCGCGTCGCCGCGGCGGCGGCGAGCGTCTTCGCCGGATCGAACCCGCGGGACGGCAGCACCTGGGCGGTGCCGTGGGAGACCGCGGCCATCGTGCCGATGACCATGCCGAAGCAGTGGAAGAACGGCACCGGGATCACGAGCACATCGTCGGCGGTGTAGCCGAGCAGCTCACCGATGTGGAAGCCGTTGTTCAGGATGTTCACGTGCGAGAGCGTCACGCCCTTCGGAAAGCCCGTGGTCCCGGAGGTGTACTGCAGGTTCACCGGGTCGTCATGGTGCACCTGCGCCTCACGCTCGGCCAGCTGGGCATCGCTCACCTGATCGGCGCCGGCCAGCAGGGTGCTCCAGGTGAGCTCCTGGACCTGCGCTTCGGCGGCCTTGCCCGGTACGGTGTCCGGCCGGGCGTGCGGATACGAGTCGGCACCGATCCGGCCTGGCGTGGGCAGCATGATCAGCTGACGCAACGCGGGGGCGCCCTCCTGTGCGACGCGGCGCGCGGTGGTCGGCGGGTCCATCCGCTCGTCGGGACAGGCGACCACGAGGCCGGCCATGTCGCACTGCTCCACGACGTAGGTCAGCTCGTGACTGCGATAGACCGGGTTCAGGTTCACCAGGATCACCCCCGCCCTGGCGGCGCCGTAGAGCAGGGTGGTCCACTCGGCGACGTTGGGACTCCACATGCCCAGCCGGTCCCCCGGGGCGTAGCCCGCGGCGATCAGGGCCTTGGCGACCCGCACGGATTCGGCCCGCAGCTGGGCGAAGGTCCAGGTGCGGCCGCCCTCGGGGGTGCCATCGGGGCCACACTCGATCACGGCCGGGGCTTCTGGATGCCGGGCGGCCGTCTCATCGAGGTTCTGGGACAGGGTCTGGCGCAGCAGCGGCAGGTCGGTGGGACCTGCCGTGCACGACGGGGCGGCGGTCTCGGTCATCGTCATGCGGGGACTCTCCTGGATGCCGGGCGGCCCGATGCGCCCAGGCACGGGCCGAAGTCGAGGCGGCCGATACACGGCGGCCATGTGAGCGGGAACACTGTGTTCTGGCTCACGTTACATCTCGGCGCGAGGTCCGTCACCACCCCCGGATGGCGGGGCGCGTCGATCACCCCAGAAAAACCATGAGCCGGGCCATCGTGGAAACGATGGCCCGGCTCATGACGGACGGTGGCAGATGAGGGATTCGAACCCCCGTAGGCAATGCCAGCTGATTTACAGTCAGCCCCCTTTGGCCGCTCGGGTAATCTGCCGCGCGACGGTCGATCGGCGCTCGCGCACCGGATCAACAGACGAGAGAAGAGCCTACCGCACATCCCGCATGGGTCCAAACCGCACCCGGCCGGTAGGGTGAACTCAGATCCGAGCCCGTCCACGAGAAGGAGCACGCACGTGGCCAGCGATTCCACATTCGACGTCGTCAGCAAGGTCGACCGTCAGGAGGTCTCCAACGCTCTGAACCAGGCACAGAAGGAGATCGCCCAGCGCTACGACTTCAAGGGCGTCGGCGCGCAGATCGACTTCTCCGGCGAGAAGATCCTCATGCAGGCCGCCTCCGAGGAACGCGTCAAGGCGGTGAAGGACGTGTTCGAGTCGAAGCTCATTAAACGCGGCATCTCGCTGAAGTCCCTCGACGCCGGCGAACCCTACGCCTCCGGCAAGGAGTACCGTCTCGAGGCCGCCATCAAGGAGGGCATCGACCAGCCCACCGCGAAGAAGATCACGAAGCTGATCCGCGACGAGGGCCCCAAGTCCGTGAAGGCCACCATCCAGGGCGACGAGCTGCGCGTGTCCTCGAAGTCCCGCGACGACCTGCAGGCGACCATCGCGATGCTCAAGGACTTCGAGGACGCCGACCTGCAGTTCATCAACTTCCGCTGACCCGCGACGCCCTGTCCGCCCCTGCTGAGGAGACACCGATGCTGTACCTGATCGATCCGCGCGGCGCCGTCTGGTCCGCCGACACCACCCTGGGGGCCGCCCGGGCCCGGGCCCGCGTCGACGGCGCGCAGCTCGACGACCAGCGCTGGACGACGGCCCAGATGCGCTTGAGCTATGAGGACTACCTGGACCTCGCCCTGCGTCACGGCCTGGCCGTGCCGCACGGCCTGATGCTGGACTCCGGATTCGTCGACCACGCGCTCGCCCCCGCCCGCCTGGACGCCTCGCTGCGAAACCAGGACGAGCTCTCCGAGCGGCTCGAGCACGTCGGCCGGGACACCGAGGACCGCTCGACGCGTCTGCGTGAGCGCCGTCGCGTCCACGAGGCCGGCCGCTCCTCGCTCGCCGACCGCCAGTCCTCCGCGGAGAAGAAGGCCCGCGAAATCGTCAACGCCCCGGTGCGCCGGGACCTCGTCGACCACTGGGACCGCCTCGACGGCGTCCTGCCGGTCACCGTGTCCCAGGAACTGCACGCCGAGCAGGCCTGACCGTCCCGCCGACCCACCGGCACCGCGACCACGCGAGAAGGGCCCGCGCCGTGCATATCGCACAGCGCGGGCCCTTCGCCTCGGAACACGGGCTCAGGACTGATC
This sequence comes from Micrococcus cohnii, assembly GCF_014205175.1. Lineage (NCBI taxonomy): Bacteria > Bacillati > Actinomycetota > Actinomycetes > Micrococcales > Micrococcaceae > Micrococcus > Micrococcus cohnii. Next base: position 1,440,057 of record NZ_JACHNA010000001.1, read on the forward strand.
GGCCTCGCGCATGATGCGGGTCATCTCGTCGCGGTCGACGACCTTGACGCGTTCGCGCTCCACGGGACCGGCCTCGGTCGCGGCGAGGCCCAGGGACTTCTCGTGTGCATCGAGGGCGTGCCAGCCGGCCCAGGTCGTGACGGGCACGTCGCGCTCGGCGAGCAGCTCGAGCACCGACTCCTCCGAGGGCTGCTGCGCGGTGTACAGCGAGTCGACGTCCTCGATGAGGTGGGTGATGGTCTCAAGGGCGCAGCCCTTCGTGTGTCCGATCAGGCCCACGGGACCGCGCTTGATCCAGCCCGAGGCGTAGAGGCCGGGCACCGGGTTCCCGTCGGCGTCGAGCACACGGCCCTCCGCGTTGGGGATGACGCCGCGGCGCTCGTCGAACTCGACGCCCTCCACCGGGGAGCCGAAGTAGCCGACAGCCCGGTACACGGCCTGCACCGGGTAGTCGACGGTCTCGTCGGTCGGGCGAATGCCGCCTTCGCCATCGAGCTCCATGCGGCGCATCCGCAGCCCGTCGAGGCGACCGTCGCCGTCGACGTCGAGGAACTGCTCGGGCGCCTGGAGGAAGTGCAGGTGCAGGCGACGGGAGGCCTGCTGTGTGCGGTCCTCCTGCTCCATGAGCCAGTTGGTGAGCGTGTTGACCATCGTGCGGGTCTGGTTGTTCGACTCGATCGCGGCCTCGGAGGCGGCGTCGAAGTCGAAGTCCTCTTCGTACAGGACGATGTCCACGTCACGGGAGTGCGCGAGCTCGCGCAGCTCGAGCGGGGTGAACTTCACCTGGGCGGGTCCACGGCGCCCGAAGACGTGCACGTCCGTCACAGGCGAGGCCTTGAGCGCCCGGTAGACATTGTCCGGGATCTCGGTGGTGAGCAGGTCGTCGGCGTGCTTGGAGAGGATGCGGGCGACGTCGAGCGCAACGTTGCCGTTGCCGATCACGGCGATCTGCTCGGCGTCGAGACTCCAGTCACGCGGGACGTCCGGGTGACCGTCGTACCAGGAAGCGAAGTCCGCGCCCCCGAAGGAGCCCTCGAGCTCGACTCCCGGCACGTCGAGGGCGGCGTCCTTGACGGCGCCGGTGGCGAAGACGATCGCGTCGTAGTGTCGGCGCAGGTCCTCGAGGTGGATGTCCGTGCCGTAGTCCACGTTGCCGAGGTAGCGGATGTCGCCGCGGTCCATCACCTTGTGCAGGGCGGTGACGATGCCCTTGATGCGCGGGTGATCCGGCGCGACGCCGTAGCGGATGAGGCCGAACGGCGCCGGGTAGCGGTCGAACAGGTCGATCGAGACCGGGAAGTCGCGCTCCTGTTTGGTGAGGATGTCGGCCGTGTAGACGCCGGCGGGGCCTGCTCCGACGATGGCGATGCGCAACGGACGGTCGGGGCGTGCGGTCACGGCGATGTAGTCCTTCCAGAGGGGTTCGGGATCAGCGCTCAAGTCTACCGATCACGCCACGGTGCGCGGTGGTGAGGCGTCTCACCACTACAGCGCTATGGTGGCGCCGTGACGCAGACTTCCCCCTCCTCCGCACCGCCGCCGGACGCCACGACGCACGCAGACGCCGCGCCCGAACAGAGCCACCGGGGGCTGGCCCTCGGCGCCGGCGCCTACGCGATCTGGGGTGCGCTTCCGCTGTACATGGCGGTCACGGCGCCGGCGACCGCCGTGGAGATCGTCATCATGCGCATCGGGTTCTCTCTGCTGTTCTGCCTCGTGCTGCTGGCGCTGCTGCGCCGCCTGCCCGAGCTGCGTCGGGCTCTGGGCACCCGGCGACGCGTCGGGATCGTCGCACTGGCCGCCGTGACCATCGCGGTGAACTGGCTGCTGTACGCGTTCTCGGTGACCTCCGGGAACATCCTGCAGGCGTCGCTGGGCTATTTCATGAACCCGCTGGTGAACGTGACCCTCGGCGTCGCCCTGCTCGGGGAGCGACTGCGCCGCGCCCAGTGGATCGCGGTCGGCGTCGCGGCGGCGGCCGTCGCCGTGATCACCGTCGAGGCCGGCCAGGTGCCGTGGATCGGCCTGGGCCTGGCCTGCTCGTTCGGTGTCTACGGGCTCCTGAAGAAGCGCACCGCGGCCGTCCACCCGGTCACGGCGCTGACGGCCGAGACGATCGTCCTGCTGCCCCTGTTCGTCGGCGGCACCGCGTGGCTGGCCTCCGTGGGCATGCTGACCACCGGCCAGCACGGCGCCGGGCACCTGGCGATCATGGCGGCCTCGGGGGTCGTCACCGCCGTGCCGCTGATCCTCTTCGGCGCCGCCGCACAGACCGTGCCGCTCTCGGTGCTCGGAATCCTGCAGTACATCGCCCCGGTCGGGCAGTTCCTGCTCGCCGTGCTGGTGTTCGGCGAACACATGCCTTCGGCACGCTGGATCGGCTTCGGCCTGGTGTGGCTGGCCCTGATCGTGTTCACCACCGATCATCTGGCGCACGCCCGCGCGCAGCGGCGACTCACGAGCACTCGTCCCGTCCGCAGGCGGCCCGGCCGGGCCGTCGGGTCGCGACGGTCGTAGACTGGCGCCATGCCCGCCAAGCCTGCCGCCCCTGTGTACCTGCCCGGTTTCCAGCAGCTCGTGCCCGCTCTGCTCGGCGAGCCCTGGGCCGCCGACGACGGCCTGGACGCCGAGCAGATCGACCGGCTGCTGGACGACTCCCCCGCCGCCGAGCAGCTCGGGCAGCGGCCGACCCTGCCGGTCGCGCTGCGGGAGTTCTACCTGGCGCTGGGCAACTGCGGGGACCTGCTCGAGACCGACCATTACTTCTGGGACCCCGACGACCTGGAAGTGCGCGACGGGTTCCTCATGTTCCTCGAGGACGCCGAGGAGTCCGTCGTGTGGGGTCTGCCGGTCGACAACCTCCCGCTGCCCGATCCGATCGTCTGGCGGCGCAGTACCGGCGCCGACGCCGAGGACGGGCAGTGGTCGGACGAGGGTGGCACGTTCAGCGAGTTTGTCTCCGACCTGCTGGCCTGGACCTTCGAGGACCCCGCCGAGGACGACGAGCGGAGCGGCGGTTGAACGGCGCAGACGACGCCGCTGTCGGCACGGGCGCCGCGGCCCGGGTGAGCCACGCGCCCGAGGGGTACGCGTGTCCGTTCTGCGGGCTCGTGGCCGGCGACTGCTCGGACCCGGGCAACCGGTGCGAGGTCGGCGACACCGTCTATCAGGACGAGGACCTGATCGTCCTGATCGCGTGCGACGGGTTCGGCGACCACGAGGGGCACGCCATGGTCTGCCCGTCGGAGCACTACGAGAACCTCTACGAACTGCCTGACCGCGTCCTGCAGCGCATCGCGCTGATGGCCCGACAAGTGGCGCTGGCGATGAAGGCGGCGTGGTCGCCGGATGGGATCTCCACCCGTCAGCACAACGAGCCCGCCGGAAACCAGCACGTATGGCACTACCACCTGCACGTGTTCCCCCGTTATGACGGGGACATGCTCTACCGGCAGCGGCGCCACGGCGTCGAGCCACACGTGCGGGCGACGAAGGCCCGGGAGCTGGCCGCCGCCCTCGACGCGGCCCCGACCCGTCTCTGAGACGGCGGCCTGACCGGCAGGTCGGTCAGGCGGCGCGGTCCACCACGTAGTCGGCGAAACCGGCCAGCGCCTGCTTGACCACCGACTCCGGCAGGGGCTCGAGCACCTGCTTGGCCCGCTCGGCGCGCTCGCGCGTCATGGCCCAGGCCTCGTCCATCACCGGATGCGCCGTCACGGCCGCGACCGCCGTCGCGAGCTGCTCGTCAGAGTCGAGCGGGCCCGCCACGAGCGCCACGGCCCGCGCCGCCGCCTCGTCTCCCGCCTCGGCACGGCGCTGCAGCAGCAAGGTCGTCAGGGTGGGCACCCCCTCCCGCAGATCGGTGCCCGGCGTCTTGCCCAGCTGCTCCTGCGTGGAGGTCAGGTCGATCAGGTCGTCGGCGAGCTGGAACGCCAGCCCCACCTGTTCGCCGTACTCGGCCAAGATCTCGACGACCGACTCCTCGGCCCCGCCCAGGTGGGCGCCGAGCAGTCCGGCTGCGGCGATGAGCGAGCCGGTTTTGCCGCCGAGCACCTGCAGGTAGTGCTCGAGCAGGTCCTCTCCCGGCTGTGCGCCGCGGGTCTCCCCCAGCTGGCCCATGACGAGGCGTTCGAAGGTGTCCGCCTGCACCCGCACCGCGCGTGCCCCCAGCTGCGACATCAGCTGCGAGGCGCGCGCGAAGATCAGGTCGCCGGCCAGGATCGCGGCGGAGTTTCCCCACAGCCGGTGGGCCGACTGCGCGCCGCGGCGCACCGGGGCTTCGTCCATCACGTCGTCGTGGTACAGCGTCGCCAGATGCGTCAGCTCCATGACCACCGCCGCCTGGCGCACCTCGGCGCTCACGTCAGCGACCTCACCCGAGGCCAGCTCCGGGTCCGCCAGCAGCGAGGCGAGCACCGTCAACACGGGGCGGATGCGTTTACCGCCGGCGGTGAGCAGGTGGCGCGCGGCGGTCTCGGCGAAGTCGTCCTCATGGGCCAGCGCCTCGTGCAGCTGCTCCTCAACTCGCTCCAGGGCCGTCGTCACGACGTCGAGCACACGCCCGTGCTCGGCCATCGCGTCGAAGCCGGGGGGCAGGGAGAAGCCGTCGGTGGAGGTGATCACCGTGTCAGCCTACCGAACCGCCGGCACGTCAGCGGTGGTCAGCGCGGGAGTGAGCCCCTCGAGGGCCCACACGAGACGGTCCACGCCGTCTGGGGTCGCTCCCGCCCGCCCGCGCGGCTCGACCAGGTTGCCCATGACCCGCACGAGGGGTCGCAGCAACGCCGGAGCGCTCATCCCGGCCGCGAGCGAGGCCCGCATCACCGCCGGGTGGCCGATCAGCCGGGCGAACTGCGCGCCGAGCCGGAAGTGCCGGCCCCACAGATGCTGGGTCAGCAGCGGGTACCGGCTGAGCACCGCATCGGCGCCGCGGTCGGTGCCGACCGCGAGCGCCTGGAGGGTCAGCTCGGCGGCATGACGGGCGGCCTCCATCGCGAATCCGATGCCCTCACCGTTGAACGGGCTCACCATGCCGGCGGCGTCGCCGACCAGCAGCATGCCCGGCACGTGCTGCGGCGTGCGGTTGAACGCCATCGGCAGGGCGGCGCCGAGGATTCGCGAGGCGCGCGTGTGTTCGCCCAGCCCCCAGTCCTCCTCGAGGGCGCCGGTCCACTGCCGCAGCAGCCCGCGATAGTCGAGCTGGCCGAACTGCGGGGAGGTGTCGAGGATGCCCAGGCCCACGTTGACGGTGCCGTCGGCCAGCGGGAACAGCCAGCCGTAACCGGGCAGCGGGTTGCCGTCGGCGTCGGGCAGACGCAGCCACGATTCCATCCATGCGGACCGGTCCCCGCTCGGACCCGAGCGCTCGTCGGCGGCCTCGACACCGTAATAGGCGCGGACGGCGACGCCCATCGGCCGGTCCTGACGGCGATGGATGCCGGCGGAGACCGCGGCCCGCGTCGCGTTTCCGTCGCAGGCGAGCACGATCGGCGCCTCGACGTGCAGCGTCTCACCGGTGCGGCGGCCGCGGTCGTCGAGGACGGCGGCCACCAGACCACGCACGCGTCCCGTGTCGTCGCGCCGCACCCCGGTCACGGAGCGCCGCTCGAGCACATCGGCCCCGGCCGCGCGGGCCTGGGCGACGAGTAGGGCGTCGAAATCCTGTCGCGTGCGGGTGAGCGCGTAGTCCGGCCACGGGCCCGCCTGGGGCCACGGAACGTCGACGGACCGCTCCCCCGCGCGCAGACGCAGCCCGCGGATGAGCTGCCAGCCGCCGTCGTCGCCGGGTTCGCCGCGATGAGGCACGTCCAGCAGCTGCAGCTCGCGCACCGCCTGCGGGGTCAGGCCGTCGCCGCAGACTTTCTCGCGCGGATGCGCCGTCTTCTCCAGCACCACGACGCGCGCCCCGGCCCGGGCCAGGTGCGCCGCCGCGGTCGCGCCCGCCGGGCCTCCACCGGCGATCGCCACGTCCGCGCGGATCGACTCCGTCACAGCGGTCTGCCCGCTCATACGCCTACCGTCCTCTCGTCCTCGTTGCCGGCCGGGAAGGTCGAGCGGACCGCCGCGGCCAGACGGGCGGTCACGGCAGGCCGGTCCGCGCGGTCGCAGCGCACTTCGAACAGCCGTCTGCCCCGCGCCGGCCGGCTCAGGTGATTGTGCAGATCCGTCGCGCTCCTCAGCCGTTGGTAGGGCACTGCATAGGCGGCCGCGAGCGCCTCGAGGTCCGCCTCGTGCGGGGTGCCGAAGAAGCGTTCGACGATCGGCGCCAGATGGGGTTCCCGGGCCACCTCGCCGTGCTCGAGCCCCGCGAAGATCGCCCCGCCGGCGTCGTTCACCACGACCACATCGACGTCCGGCTCCGGCTCGCCCTCCCCGACGAGCAGCCCGCCGGCATCATGCAGGGCCGTCAGGTCCCCCATGAGCGCCACGGTGCGGCGCTGGGTCGCCAAGGCGACGCCGGCAGCGGTCGAGATCGTCCCGTCGATGCCCGCGAGTCCGCGGTTGGCGTACACGTGCGTCTGCGGCGCGCCCGGCGGCCGCCAGGTCAGGTCCACATCCCGGATGACCGACGAGGAGCCCAGCACGAGGGGCCCGCGCACGGTCGAGGCGAGCGCGAGCGCGACCGTGTGCGGAGTCAGATGCGAGTCGGTCTCGCGCGTCACCACGACGTCCTCGACCGCGTTCTGGGCGCGCAGGGACGCCTGTTGCCAGTCGCTCAGCCAGCCATGGTCGCCGTGCCCGGCGAACTGGGCGAGCTCGGCGAGGGTGCCGACCTCACGTTCCCGGCGAGCGCCCGGCTCGTGCCAGGGGGCCGGCTCCGGGGCGTAGAGCGCGGTCTGCACATCGGGCCGGGCGAGCAGCGCCTGCACGGGCCGGGTGAGCGTCGGACGGCCGAAGAGCACGACCCGCTCGATGCGCGTCGAGAGCGGATGCCCGTCCCCGTCGAGCCCCCCGGAGGGGCCCAGCAGCAGCGGATAGGCGGCGATCGCGTTCACGCTGAACCGCGCGTTCGAGCTGGGCTCGGCCAGCAGCGGCAGCCCGAGCGCGAGGGCGAAGGCGGCCGCGACGGGGCCCGCGTCATGACCGGCGAGCACGACCGTGCGGGCCGGGTCCGCCGCGGTCACCTCAAGCTCCGGGAAGCCAGACAGGTCGGCGCCGGCCGGGCGCCACACCGGCACGGTGGCCGCGCGCACCGCGGCGGCCCCGTGCGCGGACAGGTCCGGCAGCGCACCCGTGGTCGGGCGGGCGTCGAGACCTGCCGGCGGCCCGGTCTGCGGCGGGCAGGCCCCCGGCACACACGCGCACTGCCGGGCCAGACGCGGCAGGTCCTCGGCGTCCGGGACGAGCGGGACGTCGAACTCGAGGTTCACGTGCACGGGCCCGGGCGGCCCGGGCTCGACCCGCACCGCGTCCGGCTCCTCGTCGCAGCTAAACCCCTCCGTCGCGAGCATCGCCTGCCCGATGCGCGAGCGCACCGTGCGCAGGTGGGCCGCCGCGTCGCCGTCATGCACGGCCGCGACGGACACCGCGGCCCGGACGTGGGGACCGAACATGCCGATCTGCTGGGTGGTCTGGTTCGCCCCGGTGCCGTGCAGCGCTGCCGGCCGGTCCGCGGTGAGGGCGACGACCCGGGTGCCGGCGTGGAAGGACTCCATCAGCGCCGGGGTGAGGTTCCCGACCGCCGAGCCCGAGGTGGTGAGCACGCCGACGGGACGACCCGAGCCCAGGGACAGGCCGTGGGCGAGGAACGCTGCCGAGCGCTCGTCGATCCGCACGTGCAGCCGCACCGCGCCCGCGCGTTCGCACGCGGCGAGGGCGTAGACGAGCGGGGCCGAACGCGAGCCCGGGCAGATCACGACGTCGCGCATCCCCCCGTCGACGAGGGCGTGCGCAACGACCTGCGCCGTCGCGAGCGAGTCGGCCGGAGTCTGCGTGCCCTCAGAAGTCATGGTGCCCTCCAGTCTAGGCCGGGCCCGACACGCCCGTGGCCCCGGTGGCCGTCCCACAGGGGACGGCCACCGGGGCCACGGATCACACCGCCGGTCGCGGCTCACGCCGCCGGCCGGCCGGCCGCATCAGCCGAAGTTGACGTCGGCCTTGGTGAACTGGCGCGGGTCCGAGTACGGGGTGCCCTTGTGCATGCCCGAACGGCGCTCCCAGGCCTCCTGGTTCTTGGTGAGCCAGGCCTGGACGACCGACGGACGCGGCGCGGCAACCTTGTCGCCGACCTGGACGGCGCCCGAGGCGGGCAGGTGGTCCGGCCACAGCGAGGTCTGCGCACCCCACTCGCCGTCCTCGCCCGGGTGCTGGACGTTGACGAACACGGTGTTGTCCTGGTCGTGGATGACCGGGCCGCAGCACTCCGCGTCACGCGGCACGGACAGGAACTGGGCCACGCGACCACGGTCCGGGCCCTGCAGGATGACCTTGTGGAGGGCGTCGCCGTAGCCGATGGTGCCGGGGGCGCCGTCGGTGGAGACCCACAGGTTGCCCATCGAGTCGAACGCCAGGTTGTCCGGGCAGGAGATCGGGGAGACCTTGGCGGCCGGGTAGCCCTGGAAGTACACCGAGGAGGACTTCTTGGGATCGCCCGCCATGATCAGGATGTTCCAGATGAACTTCTCGGCGGTGTGGTCGTTGTCCCACTCCTCCATCTCGACGACGTGCCCGTCGCGGTTGCCCACGACCGGGTTGACCTCGTCGACCTCGACGCGCTCCTTGTTGTTCGTCAGGGCCATGTAGACACGGCCGTTGACCGGGTTGGTCTCGACGTCCTCGGGGCGGTCCAGCTTGGTGGCGCCGATCTTGTCGGCGGCCAGGCGCGGGTTGATGAGCGCCTCGGCGACCGAGAAGCCCGGCACGAAGGACTTCTTGTCCGAGGTGACCGGCAGCCACTCGCCCCAGCCGTCGAAGCGGCCGTCGGCCGGCAGGGTGCCCTTGCCGTCGATCTGGCCGGCCGGCGAATCGCCGTGGAACTTGGCGACGTAGAGGGTGCCCTTCGACAGCAGCGACATGTTGTGCTTCTTGTCGCCCTCGATGTAGGTGCCCTCGGAGACGAACTTGTACAGGTAGTCGTGGCGCTGATCGTCACCGGAGTACACGACGACCTTGCCGTTGTCGGCGACGACGGCGGTGCCGGCCTCGTGCTTGAAGCGGCCCAGCATGGTGTGCTTCACCGGGGTCGAGGTCGGGTCCTCCGGGTCGATCTCGACGATCCAGCCGAAGCGGTTGCCCTCGTTCTCGTAGCCCTCGTTGCGCAGGTCGAAGCGCGGGTGGTACTTCTCCCAGCCGCGGGAGGTCGGCTCGTTCGCGAAGCCGATGCGCTCCTGCGCCTCATCGTTCTCCACGGGGCCGTTGAAGTAGCCGTCGAAGTTCTCCTCGCCCGAGAGGACGGTGCCCCACGGGGTGAAGCCGCCGGCGCAGTTGCCGAGGGTGCCCAGGATCTTGGTGCCGGTCGGGTCCTCGACGGTCTTCATCATCTCGTGGCCGGCGGCCGGGCCGTCGACGGTGAACTCGGTCATGCCGGTGATGCGGCGGTTGCGAGCGCCGCCACGGACGTACTCCCACTTGGCGCCCTTGGCCTTGCGCTTGAGCTCGACGACCGACAGGCCGTGCGCGGCCAGGCCGATGTTGGCGACCTCCTCCGGGTTCTGCTCCATGAACTCCGGGGAGAACATGATGTTCTCGTTGGTGTACTCGTGGTTCGACACGAGCACGCCGGTCAGGCCGGTCTCGTCGTCGGCCTGCACCGCGAGGAAGTCGCAGTTGTAGCCGAACTGCAGCTCCTGGGCGGCCGCGGTCTGGTTCTCGATCTCGAACTCCGGGGACTGCGCGAACAGCGGGTCGCCCCAGCGGATGATGACGTCCTGGGCGTAGCCCTTCGGAACGGTGACGACGTCCTTGGTGCGCGGAACCGGGTTGATGGCGGTGTACGGCAGGGTGCCGCCGCCCTCGGCGCCCTGAGCGGGAGCCGCGGCGAGAGCCTCGGCCTGCCCGGCCTGCGACACGGTGGTGCCGACGACGACCGCGGCGGCCAGGCCGCCGCCGAGGGCCATACGGCGCGAGATCGCCGACTCGGCGATGTCACGGAAGTGCTCGTTGCCCGAGGTGTTCGGAATCGGCTTCGAGCACGCGTTCGCGCACTTGAGCTCGCAGGTGACGGCGGAGCGGTTGCCGCGCGTGTGGCCAGCCATGGGAAGCAGTCGCTTGAACATCAGGTGTCCCTTCGAGTCAGACGACGGCCCCGCCCAGGGCGAGACCGCGAGTGAGGATGCAGACAGTGTCAGTGCGCCGACGTCCCCGCCCGGGGTCCGCGACCCTCGCGACCGGCGACGCCGCACCGCCAGCCACTGTGGTGCCCTCGAGTCGCCAACGGGCGTCGTCGAGGTGTCCTCCGCGTGAACGTCTCCCGTCCCCCAATTTTCGGCATCCTGACGTGCGGTAATTGGCTCCGGTCCGGCCCGTCAGCCCCCGGCGAGCACGGCGCGTGCCGCGCTCACCCGCTGGGCCCACCACCGTGCCTGCGCCTCGTCGGCTCGCACGCGGTCCAGCCGGGTCGGCTCCGGTGCGGGCGCGCGCCTCCCCGGGGCGGGCAGCACGCCGTGGTGCGGCCGCCATGACGGATCGCACACGTCCGCCTCGAACAGGGCGGCGGTGCCCAGTCCGCACGCGTGCGGCAGCGCGGGAAGATGCGCGGCCAGGGCGGCGCCGCCGGCGATCCCGACGGAGGTGTCCAGGGCCGAGGAGACCACCGCGTCCAGGCCGGACTCGAGCACGATCGCGGCCGCCCGGCGCACCCCGCCCAACGGCTGGACCTTCACCACGATCAGATCGGCGGCCCCGGAGGCGGCCACGGCCAGCGGGTCCGTCTCCTTGCGCACCGCCTCGTCCGCGGCCAGGCGCACCGGAATGTCCGCAGCGGCGAGCGCCCCGCGCAGACGCGCCATCGGTGCGATGCCCGGCACCGGCTGCTCCGCGTACTCCAGGCCGTGCTCGGCGAGCCGGGCCAGAGCGGTCGTCGCGGTCGGCACGTCCCACCCGGCGTTGGCGTCGACGCGCAGCGCCGCCTCCGGCAGCGCCGCCCGCACCGCCGCCACACGGGCGAGGTCGTCCTCGACGCTCTGCCCGGGCTCGGCCACCTTCACCTTCACGGCCGACACCTCGCCATACCGGGCGAGGACGGCGGGGACGTCCGCGGCCGCGACGGCGGGGACCGTGGCGTTGACCGGCACGGTGTCGCGCACCGGCTCCGGCCAGCCCTGCCACCCAGCCTCGATGGCGGCGGCCAGCCAGCGGGAGGCCTCGTCGGGACCGTACTCGGGGAACGGTGAGAACTCCGCCCAGCCATGCGGGCCGCGCAACAGCAGCGCACGCCGCAGCTGCGTGCCGCGGAACCGCACGCGCATCGGCAGCTCGACGGCCACCGCCCCCGCGAGCAGCTCGTCGACGCTGGGCAGGGGCGGGCCGTCGGGGGCACCGGGCAGAGACGGGAGCGTGGCCATGCCCGTCAGTGTAGGAGCGCCCCAGGACGAGCTCGCCGGGCGCGGCGGCTCAGACCGCGCGCACGTATCCGAGTGCGCGGGCGAGCGAGACGGCCCGCGCGTGATCGCCGAGTTCCGCCTCAATCCCCGCCACGACCCCGGCGAGCACCTCGTGCGTCAGCGACCAGTCGGGGGTGAACGGGTCGTCGAACCGGGCCCAGGCGGCCCCCACCGCGGCGAGCGCGCGCGTCATCTCGAGCACGTCCTGGAACACCGGTTCCGGTTCGGCCTGGCGGTCCTCCCAGCCGTCATCGCCCGGAGCCATGAGCACCCGGCCGGTCGAGGCCTCGTGAATGAACGGTTCAGCACCCTGCTTCGCCACCACGGTCCAGTCGTCGTTCCAGTCGACCAGGCGGGCGCCGGTGCGCCGACTCCAGCGATAACCGGCCTGCTCGTCCCAGAGTCGATCCAGCGGGAAGAACATCAGGGGCAGGCCGAGGGTGTCGATCTCGATCCAGCCCGGGCCGACGTGACGGTAGAAGGCCGCGAGTTCGGGCGCCAGGGGCTCCTCGGCGGCCCACTCGATCGGCTCCTGACGGCCGACGGGGCCGAACACCGCCAGCGCCGACCGACATGCGGCGTACTCGGCGGGATCAGGGACCCGGGCGCTGGTCGGTCGGGGCGGTGCGGCGGCGCCCACGGCTTCGGGAGAGACGATGGTGCTGTCAGTGCGGTGCGGAGAGGAGTCGCGCTGCATGGCCCCACGGTAGGCCGCACGCGCCCGGACCGGACCGACGCGCAGACGACCGGACCATGACGGCCGCGTGAATCCTGTGTGACGGCGGCGAGGCCGGGGCGGGCTTCGACGACGCGGGCCGCGCTGTGCGGCTCGGCGCGCGCGACGGCATGATGGGTGCCGTGGATCTGATCACCCGGCACACCTCCCCCCTGCCCCCGGACGGGCACACCCCGGCTGACCGGTTCCGCCACGACGACCCGTGGCGGGATCTCGGTCCGGGCGGCCGGAGGCCCCCGGCAGGCGGCACCCGCTGGTGGCCGTGGCTGTTCGCGGCCCTGCTGACGGTCGCCGCGCTCGCGGCGGTCATCCGGTTCTTCGTGTTCTCGCCGACGGGACAGCTGATCGAATACCGGGCCTTCCACCTGGTCGAGCAGCGCCAGAACGCCGGCCCGGGCGGGACCGCGCAGCAGCTGCTGACGATTGCGCCGATCGCGGTGGAGCTGGTGGCCGGACTCGCAGTCCTGCACGCACTGGCCGTGCGCCGGCGCTGGCGCGCCGCGACGGGCGTCGTCGTGGCCCTGGTGGGCGCGAACGTCACGACGCAGCTGCTGAAAGCGCTGCTCGAACGGCCAGATTTCCCCAACGGCGTGCCCTACCTGGCCGGGAACTCACTGCCCTCGGGCCACACGACGCTCGCGGCCTCGGCGGCCGTCGCGCTCGTGCTGCTCGCGGCCCCGCGGTGGCGAGGCGTCGTGGCGTTCGCCGGCGCGGTGTTCACCGCCGTGATCGGCGCCGCCGCGTACCTCGAGGCGTGGCACCGCCCCTCGGACATGATGGCCGCGTGCCTGACGACGCTCGCCTGGGGCCTGCTGGTGGCCCCGCTCGTCCAGCACGACGTGGTGGGCACCGACGAGCACCTGCGCGCCTCGCTGCGTCCGAGCCTCTGGGGCGCCCTGCTGTGGACTTTCGGCCTGCTCGGCACCGCGGCCGCGGTGGGCCTGCTCGCGGCGACCGTCGCCGTCGCGGACTCGGGCGCCGAGCCCGGGACGCTGGCGCTGGCCGCGGGGGTCGGCCTCTCGGCCGGTCCCGTACCGCTGCACTGGGCTCTGCTCGCCTCGGGGCTGCGCCGCGACCGCCCGCGCCGTCGCGGCTGATCGGACGCGGACGGGCCCGCGTGCTCGACCTCGACGGTCAAGCGCGCGGGCCCGTCCCCGGGCGCGGCGGGACGGCTCAGATCTGCGCGAGCGCCGCCTGCGGGTCGTTCAGGCAGCCGGCCACGAACGTCAGGAATGCCGAGGCGGTGGCGCCGTCGGTGACGCGGTGGTCGAAGGTCACCGTCATCTCGGTGACCTTGCGGACCTGGATCTCGCCGTCGATGACCCAGGGACGGTCGATGATCCGGCCGATGCCGAGCATGCCCACCTCGGGGATGTTCAGGATCGGGGTCGCGCCGTCGGTGCCCAGCGGCCCGTAGTTGTTCAGCGTGAAGGTGCCGCGCATCAGCTCGGCCGGGGAGGCCTTGCCGTCGCGGGCCCGGCCCACGGTCTCGCCGATCGCCGCGTTGAGTTCGGCGGCCGAGAGGCGCTCGGCGTGCTCGATCGACGGGACCATCAGTCCGCGCTCGGTCTGGACGGCCAGGCCGAGGTTCACGCCCTCGACCTCGACGATCTCCTCCTTGCCGCCCGCGCCGGTCTCGATGCGGGCGTTCATCACCGGATACTTCCGCAGCCCCGCGACGGTGAACCGGGCGATCAGCCCGAGCAGACTCGGCGCGGTCTCCGGGTCCTTCGCCTTGAGCGCGGCGCGCAGCTCGAGCAGAGCCGTGACGTCCACATCGAGCCACGCGGTGACCTCGGGGACCTCGCGGCGCGAGCGGGAGAGCTGGTCCGCGATCGCCTTGCGCACACCGGTGATCGGGGTGCGGGCGGCCACGCGCAGCCCGGAGCGCGCGTCGTCCTCGCCCACGCCCCCGACGACCGCCGCGGTGACCGCGTCCTGGGTCGACGTCGGCTGCTGCGGAGTCCGGCCCGCCGAGATCGCCGCGGTCACGTCCGCGCGGGTGATCAGCCCGTCCGGCCCGGTGCCGGTCACGGTCGCGACGTCGACGCCGTTCTCACGAGCGAGCTTGCGCACGATCGGCGAGACCACCCGCGGCGCCCGGCCCGACCCCGACGCAGCAGCCGGTGCCGCGGTCGACGAGGCCGACCGGGTGCCGCCCCGACGCCGCTTCGAGGGACGGGTGCGACTCGTCGAGGTCTTGCCCGAGGTGCCGTAGCCGATCAGCACGGCCCCGGAGGCCTCCTCGTCGGAGCCGTCCACGTCGCCGTCGCCGCCGCGGGCCTTGTCCGGGGCCGGCTGGTCCGCGCCCGGCTGCATGACGCCGGCGCGCTCCTCCTCCCGGTAGGACAGGGCCCCGGCCTTCTCGTCCGAGCCGGGCTCGCCTGCGGTGCCGACGGTGATGAAGGGGGCGCCGACGTCCATCGTCTCGCCCTCGCAGCCGTGCAGCGTCAGCACGGTGCCGGCGAACGGGCAGGGAACCTCCACGAGGGCCTTGGCGGTCTCGACCTCGGCGATCGGCTGGTCGACGGCCACCTCGTCGCCCTCGGCGACGAGCCAGCGCACCAGATCGGCCTCGGTGAGGCCCTCGCCCAGGTCCGGCAGATTGAAGGTGTTGCTCACGAGCGGGCCTCCTCGGCGTCCAGGTCCCAGTTCAGATCGTCGATCGCGTCCAGGATGCGGTCGATGTTCGGCAGGTGGTACTCCTCCAGCTTCGGCGCCGGGAACGGGATGTCCCAGCCGGTCACGCGCAGCACCGGGGCGGCCAGCGAATGGAAGCAGCGCTGTTGGATGCGGGCCACCAGCTCCGAGGCCACTGAGGCGAAGCCCTGGGGCTCCGCGACGACGACCGCACGGCCGGTCTTCTCGACGGAGGCCGCGATCGTGTCCTCGTCGAGCGGGGTGATCGTGCGCAGGTCAACGACCTCCACTGAGTAGCCCTCCTCTGCGGCGGCCTTGGCGGCGGCGACGCATGTGGGGACCGACGGGCCGTAGGAGACGAGCGTGACGTCGGTGCCCGGGTGCGCGACCGCGGCCGCCGCGGCCGGCACGCCGGAGGCCGCGGCCTTCTTCTCGGCGGCCCAGCGGCGGTCGAACTCGGCGCGCAGCTCATCGAGGTCCAGGTCGGCCTTCGACCAGTACAGCTTCTTCGGCTCCATGAAGACGACCGGGTCGTCGAGGCGGATCGCCTGGCGCAGCATCAGGTAGGCGTCGGCCACCGTCGCCGGGGTGAAGACCTTCAGGCCCGGGGTGTGCGCGTAGTACGACTCGGAGGAGTCGCAGTGGTGCTCGACACCGCCGATGCCGCCGCCGTACGGGATGCGGATGGTGATCGGCATGGGCGCGCCGCCCTTGGTGCGATTGCGCATCTTGGCGATGTGGCTGGCCACCTGCTCGAACGCCGGGTAGGCGAACGCGTCGAACTGCATCTCGATGACCGGGCGGGCGCCGCCGAGGGCCATGCCCACGGCGGTGCCGGCGATGCCGGATTCGGCCAGCGGGGTGTCGAAGCAGCGGTGGTCGCCGAAACGCTTGGTCAGTCCGTCCGTGATGCGGAAGACGCCGCCGAGGGTGCCCACGTCCTCGCCGAACACGACAACCAGGTCGTCGGCGGCCATCTCGTCGGCCAGGGCCGCGTTGAGCGCGGCCGCAAAGGTCAGGTTCGCCATGCTCAGGCCTCCTTGTTCTCGGTGCGGGACAGCTCCTCGGCCAGCTGCTCTCGCTGCTCGGCCAGCTGCGGGGTCTGCACGGTGTAGACGTGGTCGAACAGCTCGAGCGGATCGACCTCGGGCTCGGCGTTCATCGCCTCACGCAGCTCACCGGCCACGCTCTCGGCCTCCTGCTGGATCTCGGCGGAGACCTCCTCGGTGAGCACACCACGCTCGGTGAGAAACGCGGTCATGCGGCGCAGCGGATCGCGGGCCTCCCACTCCGTCACCTCGGCGTCGTCGCGGTAGCGCGTCGGGTCGTCCGTGTTGGTGTGGGCCTGCATGCGGTAGGTGTCCGCCTCGACCAGGAACGGGCCGCCGCCGGCACGGCAGAGGTCCACCGCACGACCGAGCACGGCCAGCAGCGCGGCCAGGTCGTTGCCGTCGACGCGCTCACCGGCCAGGCCGTAGCCGACGGCCTTGTGGGCGAGCGTGGGCGCCGCGGACTGGCGGGCCAGGGGCACCGAGATCGCGTACTTGTTGTTCTGGACGAAGAAGATCACCGGCAGCTTGAACACGGCGGCGAAGTTGAGCGCCTCGTGGAAGTCACCCTCGGAGGAGCCGCCGTCGCCGACCATCGCGAGCACGACGGCGTCCTCGCCCTTGAGGCGCTTGGCCTGGGCCAGGCCGACCGCATGCAGCATCTGCGTGGTCAGCGGGGTCGACTGCACCGACGTGTTGTAGTCCGACGGGTTGTAGCCCTGGTGCCAGGAGCCCTGGAAGGCGACCATCACCTCGGTCGCAGGAACGCCGCGGGACATCACGGCGACGGTGTCGCGATAGGTCGGGAACAGCCAGTCGTCCTTGCCCAGGCACACGGCGGCCGCGACCTCGGAGGCCTCCTGACCGTGCGAGGAGGGGTAGACCGCCATGCGCCCCTGACGCACGAGCGCATAGGCCTGGTCGTTCACGCGGCGGCCCACGACGAGGTGGCGGTAGGCCGCGAGCAGCTCGTCATCGGAGGGCATCGGATACTCGTGGCCGGACTCGACGTCCTGCTCCTCGGGTGAGAGCTCTCGGCCGTCCTCGGAGACGAGCTGAATGCGGCGCGTGGCCGGCAGCAGGTACTCCTCGAGGGTGATGCCGAAGCTCGTGTGGGGTTCCGCGGCGGGGCCGACCTGATCGTCGGCGACGGCGCCGTCAGCAGCGTTCTCGCGCATGGGCACTCCTTTCCAATGTCGCCCCATTCTGCATCCTCGGTCACAATTCGTCGCCGCCCTTCGCATCCGTTGGATACAGTTCCGCCGATCACATGCCGCTATGAAGACAATGTGATAATGTGGCGTATCACACTGAACGGAATGTCCGGCATCACCCTGGAGCACGCCAAGGAGTCCTCTCGATCATGGAACTCGACGCCACCGACCGCGCGATCGTCACCGAGCTCAGCCGGGACGGGCGTGTCTCGATCGCCGCCCTGGCCGAGCGCATCCACGTCTCCCGCGCGCACTGCTACTCGCGCCTGAACCGACTTCAGGACGCCGGCGTCATCACCGGCTTCACCGTGACCGTGGACCCGGTGCGCGCCGGCTTCGGCGCCTCCGCCCACGTGGCCCTCAAACTGCGCCAGCACAACTGGCGCGAGCTGCGAGCCCGCCTGCTCTCGATCCCGGAGATCAGCCAGGTCTCGCTGATCGGAGGGAACATGGACGTGATGATGATGGTCCGCGCCCGCGACATCGCCGACCTGCGCCGCGTGGTGTTCGAGCAACTGCAGGGCCTGCCCGGCGTTGTGGACACCCAGACCTACATGATCTTCGAGGACCACTCCTCCGACGCCTACCTCCAGCAGGACGGGGCGGACAGGGACTAACCCGGGCGCTCCCGGGCCCGCGGCCTCATTAGAATCGGGGGCATGTCAGCCACGCGCACCGCCCCTGCCCGGGCCTCCGGGATCGACCGTTACTTCCGCATCACCGAACGCGGCTCCTCGATCAGTCAGGAGCTGCGCGGCGGGCTCGCCACGTTCCTGGCCATGAGCTACATCGTGGTGCTCAACCCCCTGGTCCTCTCCGGGGCCGACACGAACGGCGATGTGCTCGGCATCCCCCGCGTCGCCGCCGTCACCGCGCTCGTCGCCGGCGTCATGACGATCGTGATGGGCCTGTACGCCCGGCACCCGTTCGCGCTCGCCGCCGGCTTGGGCGTCAACGCGTTCGTGGCGATCACCGTCGCCACCACCCCGGGCCTGACGTGGCCGCAGATCATGGGCCTGGTGATGCTCGCCGGGCTCATCATGCTGCTGCTGGTCGTCACCGGTTTCCGGCGCGCGGTGTTCGACGCCGTCCCGGCCGCGCTCAAGACGGGCATCGTCGTGGGCATCGGCCTGTTCATCGCGCTGATCGGCCTGGTCAACGCCGGGTTCGTGCGCCGCCTGCCCGACGCAGCCCAGACGACCGTCCCCGTCGGCCTGGGCACCGGCGGCGACCTCGAGGGATGGCCGGTGCTGGTGTTCGTGGTGGGCCTGATCGTCACCGCGGTGCTCGTCATCCGCAAGGTCCGCGGGGCCATCCTGGTCGGGATCATCGTCGCCACCGCCCTGGCCAACCTCCTGGAAGCCCTGTTCGACATCGGCCCGAGCGTGCACGAGGACGGCTCGCCGAACCCCACCGGCTGGTCGCTGGTGACCCCCTCCGCTCCCGACTTCGCCGCACCGGACCTGTCCCTGCTCGGCGCCGTCGACCCGTTCGGCGCGTTCTCCTCCGTGGGCGGCCTGCTCGCCACGCTGCTGGTGTTCGCGATCCTGCTGTCGGTGTTCTTCGACGCGATGGGCGTCTCCGTCGGCCTGGCCCAGGAGGCCGGCAATGTGAACGAGGACGGATCGATCCCGGACCTGAACCGCGCCCTGGCGGTCGACGCCCTCGCCGTCACGGTCGGCGGCGGCGCCTCGGGGTCGGCGAACCAGATCTTCGTCGAGTCCGGCACGGGCATCGGCGAAGGCGCCCGCACGGGACTGGCCTCCGTCGTGACCGGCGTGCTGTTCCTGGTGGCCATGTTCCTGACCCCGCTGATCCACCTCGTGCCGTTCGAGGCGGTGGCCCCCGCCCTCGTCGTCGTCGGGTTCATGATGTGCCAGCACGTCGTGCACATCGACTGGACCGACGCCGGGGCCGCGTTCCCCGCGTTCCTGACGTTCATCCTGATGCCGTTCACCTACTCGATCGTCAACGGCATCGGCGCGGGCATGGTCTCCTATGTGCTGATCCGCGTCGGGCAGGGCCGCGCCCGCGAGGTGCACCCCCTGCTGTGGGCCGTCGCCGCGGCGTTCGTCTTCTACTTCGGCATGGGTGTATTCCGAGGCCTGCTCGGCATAGGGTGACCGTGATCCCGTTCACAGAGTGAGGCGGTCCGTACCGCCACAGAAGGAGCACCATGCAGTTCACCGACCGCACGTTCCTGGTCACCGGCGGCGCGTCCGGACTGGGCGCCGCGACCACGAAGCGGCTCCTGTCCCACGGCGCGCAGGTCGTCGTCGCGGATCTGAAGGGCGAGGCACCCCCGGGTGCCGTCATGGTCCCCACCGACGTCACCGACGAGCAGCAGGTCGCCCACGCCGTCGAGGTCGCCGGCCAGCAGGGCGCCCCGTTGTCCGGCGTCGTGAACTGTGCCGGCATCGCGCCGGCGGAGAAGACGCTGGGCCGCGACGGCGCGCTGCCCCTGGAGAACTTCACCCGGGCGGTCGAGATCAATCTGATCGGCACTTTCAACGTCGTGCGGCTGGCGGCCGACGCCATCTCGGCCAACGCACCGGGCGAGGACGGTGAGCGCGGCGTCATCGTGAACACCGCGTCCGTGGCCGCGTTCGACGGTCAGATCGGCCAGCCCGCCTACGCCGCATCGAAGGGCGGCGTCGCGGCAATGACCCTGCCGCTGGCCCGGGAGTTCGCCCGCCACGGCATCCGCGTCATGACGATCGCCCCGGGTATCTTCTGGACGCCGATGATGGCCGGGCTGCCGGAGAAGGCGGTCCAGTCCCTCGGCGGGCAGGTGCCGTTCCCCAACCGCATGGGCCGACCCGAGGAGTACGCGAGCCTCGTCGCGCACATCGTGGAGAACCGGATGCTCAACGGGGAGACGATCCGCCTGGACGGAGCCGTCCGCATGGCGCCGCGCTGAGCGGCGCGCCGGTGCGTGCACCTGCCGGCCGCGGCGGCCCCGTCCGGGCGGCGGGTTCGCGTCAGCCGACCCAGCAGTGCGCCGAGGGGATCCAGGGCGCGACGCCGAGCTCGTTGTACAGCTCGACCGCGGCCGCGTCCTGCACATGCTCCGGGGCGTCCGCCGGCGTGGCGTAGCCGTCGCCGGCCGAGAGGTACTCCCAGGTGAAGTCCATGAACTGATAGGCGCCCGAGGCGGACGAAGTCGGGTTCTGGGCCTGGTAGTCGCCGCCGGACTCACACTGCTTGATCTCCTCAAGCACCGGGATGCCGGTGTCGGCGGCGTGGGCCGGGGCAGCCGCCCCGATCGCGGCAGCGGCGCCGGCCACGGTGAGCGCGGCGGCGGAGGTCAGACGGGCCAGGCCGAAGCGGGACGTACTGTTCGTGCTGTGCTGCATCGGTCGTGTTCTCCTCACACTGGTGACTGTGCTGTCGTGTCGTTCGGGTGGGCGGTGCTCGGCACAGGGGCCGTGCACACGCAGTCGCTCGGGCCCCGAGCAATCGGGCGGCCCGAGCGACGATGCCCCGACTGTGCACGGCCCGCCTCATGGCGATCTGACCGCAGACTGATCACGGACTCCTCACGAGGCAGGAGCAGGCTCAGGCGAGCCTGTGCCACGGCTGAGCGACCGTGACTCTGGCGCGACGACATGCCGGTGCCCGCCCTTCACGCCCGGACGGCGCCCTCCAGGCACATGCCAGACGATGCTGTCCCACACCTCAGCACACGGCGTCAATGATTGGATATGGGCATGACCGACACCACCGGATCCGCTCCCTCCGACCGCTCCGACGACACGTTCGACGCCGCGGCGACCCCGCCGCAGGCCGCCGTCGAGACGGAGGAGCGCGCCGTCCACGGCGACACGTTCGCCGACGACTACGCCTGGCTGCGCCACAAGGACCAGGCCCGCGTCCTCGAGCACCTGCATGCCGAGAACGCCTACACCGACGCCGTCACGGCTGACCAGGAGCCGTTGCGTCGGGCGATCTTCGAGGAGATCAAGGCGCACACCGTGGAGACCGACCAGTCCGTGCCGGCCCGGCGCGGTGCCTGGTGGTATTTCGTGCGCACGATCGAAGGGGAGCAGTACCCCGAGCACTGCCGGGTGCCCGCTAAAAGCACAGGCGAGACGAGTCAGGACTGGACTCCCCCGCAGGTGCATCCCGGCCAGCGCCTTCCCGGCGAGCAGGTGATCCTCGACTGCAACGCGGAGGCCGCCGGCCACGGGTTCTTCGCTCTCGGGGGCATGCACGTCAGCGAGGACGGAACACGCCTGGCCTACGCCGTGGACCTGACCGGCGATGAACGGTTCGAGCTGCGCGTGCGCGACCTGCGCACCAGCGACGATCTGCCGGACCGGGTCGAGAACATCGCGCACGGCGTGCGCTTCGACCGCACCGGCACGCGGGTGTTCTACACACTGTGGGACCAGACGTGGCGCCCGTACCGGGTGATGGCGCACGTGCTCGGCACCGACCAGTCCGAGGACACCCTGCTGTTCGAGGAGTCCGATCCCGGCATGTGGACGGGCTTCGAGGCCTCGGCCGACCGCGAGCAGCTGCTGATCGTCGTCGGCAACTCCGAGGTCTCAGAGACGTGGGCGCTCGAGCTGCCTGACGACCCGGCCGTTGCGCTCGAGGAGCCCCGTCTGCTCGTGCCGCGCTCGGCCGGCATGCTCGCCGACTGCGAGCCGCTCGACATCGACGGGGTCCGGCACGTGCTGATCGTGCACGACCGCACCGCTGACGGCCGGCCGGCGCCGAACGGGATGCTCTCCCTGGTCCCGCAGCAGCGCATCGAAGACCGGTCCGCGTGGCGGACCGTCGTGCCGCACCGCGAGGACGTCAAGGTCGACGGCCTGCTGCTCAACGCGACCCACGTGGCGCTCGAAGTGCGACGGGAGACGACGCCGCGAGTGCAGTTCGCCTCGCTCGACGCCCTGGTCTCGGCTTCCGGGCCGGACTGGTTCGAACCGGCCTTCGACGAAGAGCTCTACGCCTGCCATCTGACCTGGGCCTCACTCGAGGCGCCGCTGATGCGGGTGGCCTACACCTCGTGGATCACACCGGGCCGGGTGCTCGACGTCGTCACGCAGACGGGCCAGGTGCTGCTGCGCCGAGAGGTCGAGGTGCCCGGCTATGACCGCGACGACTACGTCGTCGAGCGGATGTGGGCGCCGGCGAGCGCCCCGGGCTCCGACGGCCAGCCGGTGCGGGTGCCGCTGAGCGTGATCCGCCGCCGCGATGTGCAGCCGGACGGGTCGAACCCGTGCGTCGTGTACGGGTACGGCTCCTACGAGATGTCGATGGACCCGGTGCTGGGCGTGGCCCGGCTGTCGTTGCTGGACCGCGGCGTGGTCTACGCGGTGGCGCATGTGCGCGGCGGCGGCGAGCTGGGCCGTGGCTGGTACGAGGACGGCAAGAAGCTCGCGAAGACGAACTCCTTCACGGACTTCGTGGACGCGACCCGCTTCCTGGTCGACGCCGGCTGGGCCGACCCGGCGCGGGTGGCCTGCCATGGCGGTTCGGCCGGCGGCCTGCTCGTCGGCGCGGTGCTGAATCTGGCACCCGAGCTGTACCGGGCGTGCCTGGCGGTGGTCCCGTTCGTGGACGCGTTGACCTCGATCCTCGACCCGGAGCTGCCGCTGTCGGCCCTGGAGTGGGAGGAGTGGGGCAACCCGATCGAGAGCCGGGACGTGTACGAGTACATGAAGGCGTACACCCCGTACGAGAACGTGCGCGCTGCGGACTACCCGGCGATCGCCGCGGTGACGAGCCTGCACGACACCCGCGTGCTGTACGTGGAGCCGGCCAAGTGGGTGGCGCAGCTGCGCCGCACGGTGACGAGCGACCAGACGACGCCGCTGGCCGAGGGCGGAGCCCCGGTGCTGCTGCGCACCGAGATGGAGGGCGGCCACGGCGGCGCGTCCGGCCGGTACCGCGGCTGGGAAGACACCGCGTGGGAGTACGCGTTCCTGCTGACGGCTCTGGGCGCGACCGGCTGAGGGAGCCGTTCGAGGAAGGGAGCGCGTGAGGACGGATCAGCCGGTAGTGCTGCTGGCCGGGGCGGGGAAATCTTCCGGGTCGGAGAAACGATCATGCGGGACCGTCGGGTCGGCGTAGGGGTCGTTCGGGACCTTGTACTCGTATCTCGGGTCGTTGGCGCGGTCGTCGTGATGCTGGATCACCGTGGGATGGGCCGAGCACGGGGTCTGGATCGAGAACCGAGTGATCTCCGTGGAGGCATCGAAGGTCACGGAGGGCAGACCGGCACCCGTGAAGTGGATGAACACGCTGCCGCTCTCGTCACTGCCACCACCGGGACCGGTGTTGGCTTCGTGCCAGCCGTTGGCTCGAGCCCAGGCACGGGCCTGGTCCAGAGCCTCGTCCGGGTCATCCACCCCAGGACCCTCGAGCCGATACCCGAAGTTGTACCCCTTGTCGGGCTTGTCCTCGGGCTCGTCATGGACACTGGCGCACGTCCGCGCGGGATGGCCCATAAAGCGGGATTCGCTCAGATCCGCACCCTCATAAGGCTCACCATTGGGTTTGTCCCACGGGCCGGCCACGTTCTGCGCGAACGCCGCGGTGGTCCGTTCGAGCAGGGTGAGCAGCTCATCACGGGTCGGCTCCTGACCCAACGGCTCCAACCCGGGCGAGGGCCGCATGCTGGGGGTGTTCATCGTCTCTCCTGCCTCAGAGGTGCTCTCACCGGTCGAGCCTGACGGGCTGCTCTGCCCGGCCCCGGACTCCGTTCCCGCGCATCCGGTCAGGGCCAGGGCCAGCAGAACACCCGTGGCCAGTCGGGGCGGGATGCGGTGTCCTCGCGTCGTGGCATGTCTGGTCATCTGGTCATCGTCCCCTCATCCAGCCGGGCGCCATCTCCGTGACGTCGACGCCCTCGTCCAGCTTCTTGAGTGTCTCGTTGGACCTATGGAGTCCCGCCTCGAACAGGTCCTTCGGTGTGCGGAGAAGCTCCTGAGTGCCATCGACAACGTGCTCCTCCACCCACAGCCGGGATTGCACGACCTGCTCATCCAACACCTGTATGCCGTCGATCATGAGGTGACGCTGGTCGGTAGGGACGAGGCCTGCCTGATATGAGTCCAGGAAGGCGTGACGGCCGGTCAGCGCCGCCTCGGCCTGGGCGCGGCGCTCTCTCTGCCATGCATCCACCTCGGGTTTAGAGCGCGTCGGGTCCAGTGCCTCCAGCCGGTCACGCCGACTCATCCCAGAAACTCTGTTCCACCTGGGTGACGTGCTCGCTGTGACCGTTGACGATCTTCACGATCGTGCATCCGCTCGTCGTGGATCGTTTGCACGTAAGGCCCCATCGTCTCAGTGTTCTCGTCGAACGCTGCCACACTAAATGATGCGAGGAAGATGTCAACGACATGAGTGCTCGAACCGATGAGGGGACGATGACCAGATGACCAGACATGCCGCGACGCGAGGACACCGCATCCCGCATCGACTGGCCACGGGTGTTCTGCTGGCCCTGGCCCTGACCGGATGCGTGGGAACAGGACCCGAGGCCGGGCAGAGCAGCCCGTCAGGCTCGACCGGTGAGAGCACCTCTGAGGCAACAGAGACGATGAACACCCCCAGCATGCGGCCCTCGCCCGGGTTGGAGCCATTGGGTCAGGAGCCGACCCGTGATGAGCTGCTCACCCTGCTCGAACGGACCACTGCGGCGTTCACGCAGAACGTGGCCGGCCCGTGGGACCAGTTGGACGGCACCGACTACCCCGGCCCGCGGCTGGATCCGCAGACATTCCTCGAGCACCCTGCCGTGACCTGCGCCGACGTCCATGACGAACCCGGCTCGAAGGGTTACCGTTTCCGCTATGCACTCGAGGGTCCTGGGGTGGATGACCCGGACGAGGCGCTGGACCAGGCCCGCGCCTGGGCTCGAGCCAACGGCTGGCAAGAAGCCAACACCGGTCCCGGTGGTGGCAGTGACGAGAGCGGCAGCGTGTTCATCCACTTCACGGGTGCCGGTCTGCCCTCCGTGACCTTCGACGCCTCCACGGAGATCACCCGGTTCTCGATCCAGACCCCGTGCTCGGCCCATCCCACGGTGCTCCAGCATCACGACGACCGCGCCAACGACCCGAGATACGACCCGACGGTCCCGCATGATCGTTTCTCCGACCCGGAAGATTTCCCCGCCCCGGCCACCGACTAGGGATGACGAACACCGGCTCCCCGTGCATCTCCCACCCCCGTGCCCGGGGATGTCCCGGCCCGGCGCCGGCCCGGCAGCGCCCCCGAGGCCGAGGCGACGGCCTAGACTCGGCCGCATGAGCACCCCGCAGACCGACGCCGACCGCTTCCCCGTCCCCGAGAAGGTCTCCGACGTCTTCGACCCGCAGCGCTGGCGCGTCGTCGAGGGCTTCGACTTCGAGGACATGACCTACCACCGTCAGGTCGAGCGCGACGCCGAGGGCCGCTGGGTGCGTGACCTGCCCACCGTGCGCATCGCCTTCGACCGTCCCGAGGTCCGCAACGCGTTCCGCCCGGGCGCCGTCGACGAGCTCTACCGCGCCCTCGACCACGCCCGCATGACCCCTGACGTCGGCACGATCCTGCTCACCGGCAACGGCCCCTCCCCCAAGGACGGCGGCCACGCGTTCTGTTCCGGCGGCGACCAGCGCATCCGCGGACGCGACGGCTACCGCTACGCCGAGGGCGACACGGCCGAGACGATCGACCCGGCCCGCGCCGGCCGCCTGCACATCCTTGAGGTGCAGCGGCTCATGCGCACCGCCCCGAAGGCCGTGATCGCCGTCGTCAACGGCTGGGCGGCCGGCGGCGGCCACTCACTCCACGTCGTCGCGGACCTGACGCTCGCCTCCCGCGAGCACGGCCGATTCAAGCAGACCGACGCCACGGTCGGCTCCTTTGACGCCGGCTACGGCTCGGCGCTGCTGGCCCGTCAGGTGGGCCAGAAGCGGGCCCGGGAGATCTTCTTCACCGCCCGCGAGTATTCGGCGGAGGACATGGTCGCCATGGGCGCCGTGAACGAGGCGGTGGACCACGAGCGGCTCGAGGAGGTCGCGCTCGAGTACGCGGCGGACATCAACGCACAGTCCCCGCAGGCGCTGCGCATGCTCAAGTTCGCGTTCAACCTGCCCGACGACGGCATGAACGGCCAGCAGGTGTTCGCCGGCGAGGCCACCCGCATGGCCTACATGACGGACGAGGCCGTCGAGGGCCGGGACGCGTTCCTGCAGAAGCGTGACCCGGACTGGTCGGCGTTCCCCTATTACTTCTGAGACCCGGCGCACAGCGGGGCACCATGGTGGTCAGGCCACGGCTATCCTCGGACGCGACCGGCCGGGCCCGCTGGCCGACGTGACCTCCGGAAGGCTCCCCCGATGCTCGACCTGCTGCAGCAGCAGCCGCTGCTGGTCCTCCTGGCCACCATCGCCGCCGGTGCCGCCGTCGGCGCGATCCCCGTGGGTCCGCTGCGCTTCGGCGCGGCGGGCGCCCTGTTCGTCGGTCTGCTCGTCGGTGCGCTGCTGCCCGAGGTCGGACCGCAGCTGGGCCTGTTCCAGAACTTCGGCCTCGCCCTGTTCGCCTACGTGATCGGTCTGGGGGCCGGCAAGGTGTTCTTCCGTGACCTGCGCCGCAACGCTCCCCTGATGCTCGCCTCCATCGCGGTGATCGCCGTGACGGCGGTGACGGTGCGTCCGCTGGCCGCCGTGCTCGACCTCGACCTGCCCACCGCGATCGGCGTGTGGGCCGGTTCACTCACCGCGACGCCCGCCATGGCCCTGGCCGGTGACCTCACCGACAGCCCCGATCCGGCGGTGGGCTACGGCCTGTCCTATCTGGTGGGCGTGATCGGCACGATCCTGATGATCATGGCCTTGGCGTCCCGTCCCTGGTCCTCAGCCCCCCGCGACCCCGCCTCCACCTCCGACGGCAAGCTGAAGTTCCGGGCCGCCACGGCCCACGAGGAGATCGCCGTCCAGGACATCCCCGGTGTCGCCGAGCGGCGCGTGCGCGTCGTGGCGGTCAACCGACGCGGCCGCGTCCGGCTGCTCTCCGCCGCGGAGCTCATCCGCCCCGGCGACCGAGTCGTGCTCGACGGCACCTCGGACAGTGTCTCCACCGCCGTTGAGGCCTTCGGGAGCCTGACCAAGGAGACCCCCGGGGCGATCATGCAGACCGTGCACGTGGCCATGATCATTGTGACGGCACGCGAGCTCGCGGATCGGCGGCTCGGGCATCTGGCCCTGCGGGAGCGCTTCGGCGCCCAGGTGGCCCGGCTGCGCCGCAGCGACGTGGAGTCCCTGGCCGCCCCGGAGACCGAGCTGAAGGTCGGCGACCGCGTGCTGGTGGTCGCCCCGTACCGTCGCATGGAGGCGGTGCGCGACTTCTTCGGCAACTCGATGCGCGGCCTCTCCGACCTCGACTGGGTGTCACTCGGGGTGGGCATGAGCATCGGCTATCTGGTCGGCATGATCACGCTGCCCCTGCCCGGCGGGGCGTCGTTCGCATTGGGCTCGGCGGCGGGGACGCTCGTAACCGGCCTGGTCCTGGGCGCCGTCGGCCGCACGGGACAGACCGTCTGGGAGCTGTCCACCGAGATCAACCTGACGCTGCGACAGTTCGGCCTCATGCTGTTCCTCGGAGCCGTGGGCCTGGCCTCCGGCCCGGCCTTCGTGGAGACCGTCGTGACCCCCGTCGGGCTGCGCTCGATCGGCATGGCCGCACTGATCACTGCGCTCACCGCCTGCCTGCTGATTCTCGCCGCGCGCCTGCTCGGGCAGTCCGTCGAACGCACCTACGGCGCGATGGCGGGCATCACCGGGCAGCCCGCGATCCTCGACTTCGCGCTCTCACGCACCAACGACCCCCGCGTGACCGAGGGCTACGCCCAGCTGTTCGCGCTGATCATGGTCGTCAAGATCGTGGTGGTCCCGTTCCTGTTGTGACCCCGGCGTCGCCGGGACCGGCCACTCGAGCGACCCCTCACTAGACTCGAGGCATGACTTTGTCCCCCTCCGAGCTGCGCACGGTGCACCGCGCCCTGGCCGCCGCCGTCGACGGCTCCGGCGACCCCGTCGAGCTGACCGAGTCCGGTGAGGCGCTCCCCCGCCCCGAGGCCCGCCATCCGCGCCGGGGCGGTCATCCGGACGCGGCCGCCGTCGTGCGGACCTCAGGGTCGACGGGGACGCCGAAACAGATCGTGCTGACCCGCGCCGCGCTGCAGGCCTCGGCGGCGGCCACAGCCGAGCGGCTCGGCGGGGCGGGGACATGGCTGCTGGCCGTGGGTGTCCACTACGTGGCCGGGCTCGCTGTCCTCTCCCGGTCGATCGTCGCGGGCACGCAGCCGGTCGCGATGCGTCCGGGGCCGTTCACCGTCGAAGCCTTCGCCGATGCCGCCGATCGCCTGCCCGCGCACGGCCCCCGCTACGTCTCGCTCGTGCCCACCCAGCTGGCCCGGCTGCTGGCCGATGGCGCCGACCCGGCAGGCTCCGACGCCCTGCGCGGCTTCGACCGGGTGCTGGTCGGCGGGGCACGCCTCGACCCGGGCCTGCGCCGCCGCGCCGAGGACGCCGGCGTGCGCGTCACCGCGACCTACGGGATGGCCGAGACGTGCGGCGGCTGCGTCTACGACGGCGTGCCGCTACCCGGAGTGCGAGTGGAGACCGTCCCGATCCGCCGGGGCTCCGCCCTGCCCGGCGTGCCCCGAAGCGATCAGCCCCGGCCCGACGCCGCGGCCCCGGGTGCGCCCGCCCTCGAGCGCGTGCGCCTGGCCGGGCCCATGGTCGCCGCCGGGTACCTCGACGACCTGACCCGCACGGTCGCGCATTTCGGCGTGTCCGACGGGGTGCCCACGTTCCTGACCGAGGACACGGGCCGGCTCGTCTGGCCGGACGCGAGTGACGACTCCGGGGCACCGGTCCTCGAGGTCACCGGCCGGCTCGACGACGTGCTCATCACCGGAGGCGTGAAGGTCTCGGCGGCCGCCGTGCAGGCCGTGCTCGAGTCGGATCCTGGCGTCGCACAGGCGCACGTGGCCGGGGTGCCCGACGAGCACTGGGGCCAGCGGGTCAGCGCGGCATTCGTTCCCGCCGGCGACGTCCCGGACGACGAGGGCCCCGAGCTCGCCCGGCTGACCGAGCGGGCCGGGGCACTCGTGCGCGAACGGCTCGGCGCGGCCGCCGTCCCCAAGACCTGGCTCGCACTGCCGCAGCTGCCCCGGCTGAGCACGGGCAAGACGGACCGCCGTCGGGTGGCCGAGCTGCTGGCCGAGCGCGCGTCCGGCACGGACGCCGAACGGTGAGCACCCGCGTGGGACAATGGCCACGGCCCGCCGTGCTCGGGTCCGTCGTCATCAGCTCGTGAAGGAGTCCCGCACCCCATGGCCACCATGCACCAGTGGATCGCCGCCGCCCGCCTGCGCACCCTGCCCATGGCGGTCGCGCCGGTCGTCGTCGGCTCGGCGGCGGCCGCGCTGCTCGACGCGTTCCACCCGGGCCGGGCGCTGCTCGCCCTGATCGTCGCGCTGGCCCTGCAGATCGGTGTGAACTACGCGAACGACTACTCGGATGGCGTCCGCGGCACCGACGACGACCGCGTCGGCCCCTTCCGGCTGACCGCCTCCGGTGCGACGGACGCGAAGAACGTCA
Source organism: Micrococcus cohnii (assembly GCF_014205175.1). Classification (NCBI taxonomy): domain Bacteria; kingdom Bacillati; phylum Actinomycetota; class Actinomycetes; order Micrococcales; family Micrococcaceae; genus Micrococcus; species Micrococcus cohnii. The sequence goes on from NZ_JACHNA010000001.1 coordinate 1,469,844, forward strand.
AGCATGCCGCCTTCACGTGCTTCGGCCTCGCGATGCTCGCCGGGCTCGTGCTCGTCGCCCTGGCCGGAACGTGGTGGATGCTCCTGCTCGGGGCCGCCTCGGTCGCCGCGGCCTGGTACTACACCGGCGGCAAGAAGCCATACGGGTACATGGGCCTGGGCGAGGTGTTCGTGTTCGTGTTCTTCGGGCTCGTCGCGACCCTCGGCACCACCTACACACAGGCGCTCGAGTTGCATCCGGCGGCGTGGGTTGGGGCCGTTTCCTGCGGCCTGTTCTCCACGGCGCTGCTGATGGCCAACAACATCCGGGACATCCCGACGGACCGGCAGGTCGGCAAGATGACCCTCGCGGCCCGGCTGGGTGAGACGCCCGCACGGTGGTCCTACGTCGCGATGATGGCGGTCGCCACGGTGCTGCCCCTGCTGCTGCTCGGTGAGACGGGCTGGTTCGCGCTGACGCTGCTCTCGGCGGCCCTGGCGTGGATCCCGTGCCGGAAGGTGCTCACCGCGCGCCACCCGCGCCAGCTGATCCCGGTGCTCAAGGCGACCTCGACGGTCGGCATGGCCTTCACCCTGCTGTTCCTCGTGGCCGTGCTGCTGCACCGCTGAGCGGCACGGCGAGGCGCCGGGCTCACGGACACGCCGGGCTCACTCGCGGTAGCGGCCCTGAGTGTAGGCGTCCTCGGCGTCGGCGTCCGCCTGCTCGGTGCGGCCCCGGCGGCCAGGGCGGCCGGCCCACGCCTCGTTCAGCTGGCTCGTGGCGGAGCGGCGCAGCCGGTCGAGGAACAGATAGCTGATCGCGAAGGTCAGCACGGTCGCCACGATCACGGCGACAAGGAAGCCGGTGCCCAGCCACAGGCACAGGCCCCACACGGCGGCGAAGATCGCGAGCCGGACGAGTCCGTAGAGAAGAATGCGCACCGTGTCAGTTTAGGCGGTCCCGGCCCGGCCCCGCGGGCCGGGACCGCCTCCTAGACTGGGTCGATGGTCCGCTTCCTCGTCCCCGCCGCGATCGTGCTCGTCGCCCTGACGCTCTACGCTCTGTTCGAGTCGCTGCTGACGCCCGCCCACCGCGTGCGCGCCCTGCCGAAGTGGGCGTGGGTGCTCGTCGTGCTCGTCGTGCCTCTCGTGGGGCCGCTGCTGTGGCTCACGCTCGGCCGGGCGCAGCGTCACGTCGATCGGCCCGGGACGCGTTCGAGCGCCCCCGACGACGACGAGGAGTTCCTGCGTGGGCTGCGCGAGCAGAGGCGTCGGGAGCGCCGCGAGGACGGCCCGGCGGACGGCACCGAGCGTTGAGACGCGGTCAGCCCCGCACCTCGAGGTGCTCTCGCGCCCAGAGGTTCATCGCCGCCCTGATGACCTCTGCGTTCTCCCTGCCGCCGTAGACCACGGAGAATCTCTCGTCCGCGACATAGAGGTCCGCCAGGCCCCGGTAGGCGTCGGCGTCGGGCACGCGCCCGCCCCACCAGTCGGCGACCCACCGGTGATGCACGGCGATCAGGGCCTGGAGACGCACCCCTGCCGGGTCCTCCCCTTGCGTCGCGGCGTCACGCAACGCGGCCGTGAGATCGCGGGTGCGTTCCTCCTCGGAGCGTCGCCGCTCCGCGGTCATGCCTCCGTGCCGGCGTGCGCCGCGCTCCCACGCGTCGTCGCCCCAGCGCCGCCGCACCTCGGTCTCGAAGCGGGTCGGGTCGGCCCCCGCAAAGACGTCGTCGATGTCCATGCCCGTCCCCTTCCTGAAGCTCTCCAGCGCATGCTGCACGCGGATGATCTGCGCGTCCGTGCGTGCGCGACGGCGCTGCAGCTCCACCAGATGGGCACCCATCGTGTCTTCCAGCGACAGCCCCTCATCAAGCATCAGCCGGATGCTCTCCAGAGGAAGGTCGAGGTCGCGCAGGGACAGGATGCGGTACAGGCGCGACAGCTCAGCCTCGCTGTAGCGGCGGTGACCGTTCGAGCCGAGACTCGAAGGCTGCAGCAGCCCGATCTGTTCGTAGTGGCGCAGGGCCCGGCTCGTCAGCCCGCTTGCCCGGGCGACATCCGTGATGGACCACTCCCCCGGCCCGCGAGGACGCCCGGACCGGTCAGGCATCGGCGTGGCCCTGACTCAGATCCCGGGACCGGGTCGGACGATCGAAGACGCCGACAATCTGCTGGGCCGCCCACTCCTGCGCGGCATCAGCGTCGGCCTGTCGCGGGGCGGTCAGCGTCGTGGTGTTGCCGTCCCGGTCGGTGAACGTGAGGTCGGTCGAGAACCACGGGGTGTCGACGGGACCGGTCACCTCTGCTCCCGCCTGACGCAGCTGCTCCGCCACCGCGGCAAGGTCGACGTCCCCCGCGGCGAAGGACGCGCTCGTCGTCCCGGTGACGGGCTCGCCCGATGCCAGCAGCACGTCCTGGTGCCGCTGACGACGCAGATGGACGACGGCCGGAACGCCGTCCGGGCCCGGGACCGTCGCCAGCACGGCGAATCCTGCCGCGGCGTACAGGCCCTCGGCGGCGTCGAGATCCCGCACCGTGTAGGTCACGAACATGGGCATGAGGTACACGGAGCGATCGATCTCCAGCATGGTGTTCTCAGTCATGCGCGCCACGATGCCGGTTGACGCGACGGCAGACGCAAGCCGGCCGCCCAGTGCGTCAGCTCGGCAGCCCCGCGTACGAGTGCAGTCCCGGGAAGTACGTGTTGACGATCGTGTAGTTGAACACGATGCAGGAGAAGCCGATGATCGACAGCCAGGCCGAGCGCACACCCGTCCAGCCGCGGGTGGCGCGTGCGTGCATGTAGGCGGCGTAGACCACCCAGATCACGAACGACCAGACCTCCTTGGTGTCCCAGTTCCAATAGCGGCCCCACGAAGCCTCGGCCCAGATGGCGCCGGCGATCACCGTGAAGGTCCACATCACGAAACCCACCGCGTTGATGCGGTAGGACCAGTTCTCGAGGGCGCCGGCGCTGGGCACCAGCCGCAGGAACGACCACGTCCGCCGGCCCTCGGCAGCCCGCCGCGCGGCGTTGTGCTGCAGCAGCTGCAGGATCGCCATCGCCGTGGTCAGGGTGAACAGAGCGGTCGCGAGCACAGCGATCGAGACGTGAATGACAAGCCACGGGGACTGCAGCGGCGGCTGCAGGTGGCCCACGGGCGTCGGGAAGCCCATCGTCGCGGCGCACATCATGGCCACCACCAGTCCCAAGACGAACGTGCCGACGAAGCGCAGGTCCTTGCGGAACAGGAACGCCAGGTACACGGTGATCACCAGCACCGCACCGGTGGTCATGAACTCGTAGAGGTTGCCCCAGGGCACGCGGCTGGCGGCGATGCCTCGAGCGATCACGGCGAACGCGTGCAGCGCCCAACCGACGCCCGTCACGGCCACCGCGACGTTCGCCAGCGGACGCCGGCCGGTGCCCGTGTACTCCATGTCGTCGTCGACGAGCTCAGCCTGCGCCTCGTCCGCCCCGCGTGCCGGCAGGCCTGAGGCCTCGCGTTCATCGGCGAGCTCCCGTTCGAGCCGGGCGATCGTCGAGGAGGAGACCGCCATGTCGATGGCGAACAGGATGAACGCGCCCGCGTAGACCAGGGCGGCGATGAGCATGAACAGGTCGGAGTACGACGCCAGCTGCTCGTTGACGGGGGCCGTCGGGTTGAACATGGTCAGTCACCAGATCCTTCGGGGGCGGGGGTCGTGGGAGCATCGGTCGTCGCGGCGGGGCGGGTCCGGTCCTCGGCGTCCGGCGCCCGCACGGGCCACATCTTCTCCATCGCGGCGCGCAGGGCGACGTTCTCCGCGCGCAGCCCAGACTCTTCACCCCGGGCCAACAGGGCGTAGTCGACGCGGGTGCGGCCGTGCTCGTCACGGTCGGCGCGCACCCACACCCGGCGGCGGCGCACGAACAGGCTGATGCCCAGTCCCAGCAGCGCCAGGCCGGCGAACACGCCCACGCCCCACTTGCCCGGGTCATGGTGGATGTCGAGGCCGACATAGCGGCGCACGCCGTCGAAGCTGATCGACCCCTTCCCCTCGGGCAGCTCGTAGGTCTCCCCCGGGGACAGCGTGATGCCGCCGTTCTCGTTCTTGCGGCTGTTCAGCTCGGTCATGTTCTCCGTGTCCAGCACGTACACGTTCTGCGGACGGCCGTCGTCGAGGCCGAGGTCGCCGTGATACGAGTTCAGGATCAGCTGCGGATTCAGCAGCTCGGGGTCCGCGGACACCGCCACTCCGTCGCCGCCGTCGACGGCTGCGGGCAGGAACAGCCCGACGAAGCCGAGCTGGTCCGGGGCAGCGTCGGGAACCTTGATGACGGCCGTCGAGGTGAACACCTGATCCTGCACCCGCGTGACGACCGGGCCCTGATAGGCGACGTCGCCGTTGCCGTCGCGGACCGTCACGACGGGCGCATAGCCGTTGCCGACCAGGTACACGCGCACCCCGTGGATACTCAGCGGGTAGTTCACCTTGAGCTGCTCGGTCCGGGCGGGCTCGCCGGGGGCCTCGCGGACCTTCATCGTCGCGGTGTAGTCCAGCGGCTGGCCGTAATGCGATTCGGACTGCCGGTCGAACTCGACTTCGAACGATTCGAGGGAGAGCGAGAACGGCTGCAGCTGCTCCGCGTCGAACCTCGTGCCGGGGGTGAAGGAGTCATAGGCGACGAGATTGTTCGCGAACCCCTCCCCCTCGACGATGATCTTCTGGCCCGAGTACTTCGTCATGCCGCCGTAGGCCATGAACACCAGCACGCCGATCAGCGAGAAATGGAACAGGATGTTGCCGACCTCGCGCAGGTAGCCGCGCTCGGCCGCCACAGAGCGACCGCCGGGCCCGTCCACGACGCGCGTGCGGTACCGGCGGCGCGACAGCCACGCCCGGGCCTGGGCGACGGCCTCATCGGGGTCCGGCCCGTCCTGTTCGAGCACGACGACGCCGGATTCGGCGAACCGGTCCAGGCGCTTCGGGGTCGCCGGAGGTGGGTTCCGCATCGCCCGGACGTGGTGCAGCGCGCGGGGCAGCACGCAGCCGACGAGCGAGACGAACAGCAGCAGGTAGATCGCCGAGAACCACACCGAGGTGTACACGTCGAAGAACTGCAGGGCGTCCAGCACCGGCCCCCAGAACGGGTTGTCCTCGATCCACTGGTCGACGACCTCGGGACCGGCCCGCCGCTGCGGCACGAGGGAGCCCGGCACGGCGGCCACCGCCAGCAGCAGCAGGAGCATCAGCGCGGTGCTCATGCTGGTCAGCTGCCGCCAGGCCCAGCGGGCCATCCCCACGGCCCCGAGACGGGGCTGGGCGACGTCGGTGCGGTGCGCGGCTCGCGAGCTCACAGGGGCAGCCTCACTTCGTTCTGGAACCAGGTCTGCAGCTGAATCATCCATGCGTTCCACAGGCCCGTGACCATGAGCAGGCCCAGCACGATCAGCAGGACCCCGCCCACGCGCACCACGGCGACCCGGTGGCGGCGGAAGAACGTCATGGCCTTCTGGCCGCGCTCGATGCCGAACGCGATCAACACGAACGGGATGCCCAGGCCCAGACAGTAGACAAAGGCCAGCAGGGCCCCGCGTTCGACCGTCCCCGAGGCCGCCGTGGACATCGCGAGCACCGCGGACATCGTCGGGCCGATGCAGGGGGCCCAGCCCAGTCCGAACGTCATGCCGAGGAAGGGCGCGCCGAGCAGGCCCGCCGCCGGCTTGGCGTGGATGCGACGCTCGGTCTGGAAGCGGTCGAGCCCGCCCATGAACACCACGCCCATCAGGATCACGACGGCGCCGAGCACGGGGGTGACCCAGTCTCCGTTGCGCCGGAACCAGAGCATGGCCTGCGTGAACAGGATGCTGAACACCACGAACACGACGGCGAAACCGAGGACGAACAGCACGGCGGCGAGCACCATGCGGCTGCGGCGACGCTGCTCGAGCGCGGTGCCGGACATGCCCGTCATATACCCCAGGTAGCCGGGCACGAGCGGCAGCACACACGGCGAGAGGAATGAGATCAGGCCGGCCAGCAGCGCGATGGGGGCCGCCACGAGCAGCGACCCGTCGTTGACCAGCTCGGCGAAGGGGTTGTTCTGCATGGCTGGGGCGTCACTGCTCCGACTCGTCGACGACGCTCGTCAGCAGCGCCTTGAGCGTGGACTCCTCCGCCGCACCGAGCACGCGGGCGGCGACCCGTCCCTGGGCATCGAGCACGAGGGTCGAGGGCACCGCCTGCGGCGGCACATAGTCGGTCATGGCCAGCAGCACCTCGCCGCGCACGTCCTCGATGGACGGGTACGGGATCTCGAAGCGACGCTCGAACGCCTGCGCGGTGGTGGCGGTGTCACGCACGTTGACCCCGACGAACTGCACACCCTTGGGCTCGAACTGGTCGTGGAGCGCGACCAGGTGGGGCGCTTCGACGCGGCACGGCGCGCACGCGGCGTACCAGAAGTTCAGCAGCGCGGGAGCCCCGCGCAGGGACTCGCCGGTGATCGTCTCGCCGTCGAAGAGCGTCGCCTCGAACTCGACGGGCTCCGAGCGCTTGTCCGGGGCGTACTCCGCGACGGAGCCGTCACCGGCGATGTAGTTCTTGCCGTCCGCGTTGCCAGCCTGGGCTGCCAGGTCGTCGTCCTCGTTCCCCGAGCACGCCGCGAGCAGCGGCGCCGCAGCGGCCAGGCCGAGCCCGGCGAGCACGCGACGACGAGCCGGGACAACGGCGGAACGCAGAGGCGCACCGCGGTGCGGACGAGGCTGAGCAGGCATGGAGGACACTCACTCCCAGACGGGTCGGGGGCACGACGAGGGGGTCTATCAATGGTACGCCCCACCCCCGACCCTGATGGAATCCTGAGCGCTGAGGATCGATCGGAGCCGACGCCCCGCGCGGCCAGCTCGACGCCTGCCTCCCGGGCGGGGCGAGCGGCTCAGGCGCCGGGCAGATTCGCGGCGTGGGCGAGCAGCTCCTGGTTCGGCTCGTGATACTCGACGCGCGGCACCGAGGCGCCCTGCTCGAAGACGAGCGAGGTGACCGAGGTCAGGGTGCACTCACGCTGGCGCGGGTCATGGGCGAGCGGACGCCCCTCGGTGGCCAGGCGGGTGACCCAGATCGGCAGCTGGTGGGAGACGAGGATCGCCTCGGCGCCCGGGCCGAGGGTGTCGACGGCGACCTCCCGCGAGCGCTGGACGACCTCGACCATGCGGGCCACCTGCTGCGTGTAGGGCTCCCCCCATGACGGCCGCGCGGGGTTGCGCAGCTTGGGCCACAGACGCGGGCTGCGCTTGAGGGTGGCAGCCACCTGCGACATGCCTTCGAAATCGTTCTCCGCCTCGATCAGGCCCGGCTCGGTCTCGAGCTTGTTGCCGAAGACCGCAGCGATCGGCGCCGCGGTCTGCTGGGCCCGAAGCAACGGGGACGCGGCGACGATCGCCGGCTGGCGCTGCAGCTGATTGGCCCGGTGCATGAACCACTCCGCGACGGACTCGGCCATCTGGTGGCCGAGATCGGAGAGCCCGAAGCCGGGCAGCCGCCCGTAGAGGACCTTGTCAGGGTTGTGGACTTCGCCGTGACGAACCAGGTGCACCGTGGCCAGAACGCTCATGCGGCCAGTGTGCCATGCCCCCGATGCGCCCCGGCCGCGGCACCGGCCGCCGTATGCGGGCGATACCGTGGGGCACGAGCAGCACACCGGTCCGACTCGTCACGAAAGCAGGCCCGTCCATGGCTTCCCACTCCAACCCCTACGGCGGCGGCCCCGTGCCGCGCGTGCCCACCCCCGAGGACCAGGCCCCCTACGGCCGTCCCCCACAGGATCGCCCCCACGGTGCAGCAGAGCACCCAGCGCCGGGCGCGTCGCCGCACGCTCCCGCGCCCGGAACCGGCCCGGCCGGCGGCCCGTGGCAGAGCGCCGCGGGGCCGACCGCCCAGCACGGGCCGGGCCAGCCGCCGCACGGGACGGATGGCTGGACCGTCCCCGAACCGTCTCGACCCCGGTCGATCACCCTCGCGTTCTGGCTGATCGTGGCCTCCGGCCTGGTGATGACGCTGACGACGGTGCTGAGCGGTGTGCTCTCGCAGACCCCTGAGGGCGAACGCATGGTCCGTGAACAGGCCCGCGCGGGCCTGGAGAGCACTGGCGGCGGACTCACCGCCGCCCAGCAGGAGCAGTACCTCGACGCTATGGTCCCGCTGATGGGCGTGGGCACCATCGTGATGGGGCTGATGATGCTCGCGGTGTTCCTGCTCGTCGCGTTCGGCGTGCGCCGCGGCGCCCGCGCGGCCCGCGTCACCGCAGCGGTGTTCAGCGCGCTGAGCGTCCTGGTGATCCTCGGCTCACTGCTGCTGGGCCAGATCTCGCCGCTGGACCTGCTCTGGGTCGCCCTCGGCGTCGCCGGCGTCGTCATGGCGTTCCGCCCGGAGGCGACCGAGTACATGCGCCAGAAGGCCTGGCAGAAGTTCCATCGTCGACAGGCCGCGATGGGGGCCGTCCCGCCAACGGGACCGTCGTCCGGGCCGCAGGGCTGAGGCTCAGCCGCGCAGCAGACGCTCGAGCCGCGCGGGGTCCACGCGCCAGAAGTCGCGCTGGACCCCGTCGACGAACAGCACCGGAACCTCCTCGAGGTGGCGCTCCAGCAGGTCGGGGCGCTCAGCGCCGTCGACCGTCTCCCACGGCTCGTCGAGTCGGGAGCACACCTGCCGGACCGTCTCCACGGCCTGCTCACACAGGTGGCAGCCGTCCTTGACGAGCAGCGCGACGCGAGGGGCCGAACGAGCGGAGGAGTCGGTGGCGGTCATGCCCCCATGCTAGGGCCGGACGCAGACGAGGCCGCCTCCGGCGAACCGGAGACGGCCTCGTGGACGCTCACAGGGAGCAGGTCACTTCTTGTTGCGGCGCTGGTGGCGAGTCTTGCGAAGCTGCTTGCGGTGCTTCTTCTTCGACATGCGCTTGCGGCGCTTCTTGATCACAGATCCCATGGGGGCTCCTTGCATCGGGGTGTAGGTCGGCGGACCGTGGCCTGCCGGTGACGCTGAGCCCTCTCGGCCCAGGCCGTCCGACTCCACGCCGTCACGCTCGGGCCCTGCTCGGGCTCCGGGCCGTCAGCGGGCGCCGACCCGCATTCCACCGGGTGTGGAACGCTCGGAAAACGTTCTCGGCCACAATACCGGCCAGGCCGACCCCGGCGCGAATCGCCCCATTCGACCCGTGTTCACGCAGTTCGCCTCAGTCGAACCAGGGGTCAAGCCCGTGATACGGGAAGACCTCCTTGCGGGTGGCCATGATCGCCTGGTCCACCGGATCGGCCGGGTCGTAGCCGACCTCCCAGGACCGCCACCACACGTCGGCCCCCTCCCCCATCGTGCGCGGGATCCGCGCGGCGTCCTCGCCCTCGCCGGTCAGGGACATGTCGCACTCGACCTGATCCGGCCCGAGCCCGCGAACGTGCTCGATCCACTCGTCCGGGACGGGCGCGTCCACGGGGATCGGCGCGCCGACGGCCGCGGCCACCAGATGCGTCCACACCCGCGGGACCACCTTGAGCGGGTTGTATCCGCCGCCGCCCGTGGCGATCCACCGGCCCTCGGCGAACTGCTCGGCCCAGTCGGCGACGTCGAGCGCCAGCCGCCGTTGCCCGTCCACGCTCAGCCGCAGGTCTGCCAGCGGATCGTCGGCGTGGGCGTCGCAGCCGTGCTGGCTGACGATCACCTGCGGCCGGAAGGCGCGCAGCAGCTGCGGGACGACGGCGTTCACCGCACGCAGGAAGCCCGCGTCCCCCGTGCGGGCAGGCACCGCCACGTTCACGGCGGTGCCGAGCGCCTCCGGCCCGCCGACCTCGTTCGCGAAGCCGGTGCCGGGGAAGAGGGAGAAACCGGTCTCATGCACGGAGATCGTGAGCACGCGCGGGTCGTCGTAGAAGATCGACTGCGTGCCGTCGCCGTGATGGGCGTCGACGTCGAGGTACACGACACGCTCGGCCCCGGCGTCCAACAGGTGACGGATGCCCAGGGCGCAGTCGTTGTAGATGCAGAAGCCCGAGGCCTTCGCGGCGGCCGCGTGGTGCATGCCGCCGGCGAAGTTCACGGCGCGCCGAACCTGCCCCGACCAGACCGCCCGGGCCGCCGCGAGCGTGCCCCCGGCCAGGCGGGCGGCGGATTCGTGCAGGTCCGGGAAGATCGGGCAGTCCTCGGTCCCGAGCCCACGCGGCTCGTCGGCGACACCGCGCTCGGCGGCGGCACGCACCGCGGCCACATAGGCGGGCTCGTGCACGCCGGCGAGCTGCTGATCGGTCGCCACCGGAGGCTCGATCACGCGCACATGCTCGGCCCGGAGCAGACCGAACGCCTCGACCAGCCGATGAGTCAGGTCCAGACGCAGCGGCGCCATGGGGTGCCGGTCGCTGAACCGGTACTGCAGCAGGTCGGGGTGCCAGACGATCGCCGTCGGCGCACTGCCCTGGGTCTCAGATGTGCCGTTCATCACCGGCCAGCCTACGACGTGGGGCCGAGTACGCTACGTGCTGGACTCTTCGTGACCGCGGGCCGAGCGGTCCTGCCCGAGTCCGCCCGCCGTGGAAGGAAGGTGCGCGTCGTGGCTCGACCCGTCCCACCCTGGCGAACCCTGCCCCGACCGCGTGCAGACCGCATCGCTCGGCCCCGCACCCGCTCCACGCGGCCGCTCGGCGCCTCCTCGCTCGAGCACGCCTCGGGCATCCGGCGCCTGTACCGGCGGGCCCGCGATGAGGTCGGCGCCGCCGCCGGCGGCTCCCCAGCCCGCACGGCCCTGCTCGCGTTCCTGCTGGTGAGTCTGTTCTTCACCACTCTGCTCTCCCTGCCGATCTCCTCGGCGTCGGGGAAGGTCACGCCGCTGCACGAGTCGATGTTCACCGCGGTTTCGGCGGTCTCGGTCACCGGTCTGACGGCCGTGAACACCGAGCAGCACTGGTCGACGGTCGGACACGTCGTCATCCTGGTGGCCATTCAGATCGGCGGCCTGGGCATCCTCTCGATGGCCTCCCTGCTGACGATGGCCGTCTCCCGGCACCTCGGACTGCGTTCGAAGCTGCTCACCCAGCAAAGCGGCATGACGACGGGGCATGTCGGCGAGATCTCCACGCTGTTGCGGGTCGTCGTCTCCTACGTCCTGGTGTGCGAGGCGCTCATGGCGCTCGTGCTGGTCCCCCGGTTCATGCTCGAGCGGGACTCCTGGCTCGAAGGCCTGTGGTTCGGCGTCTTCTACTCCGTCAGCGCCTTCAACAACGCCGGGTTCTCGCTGCATCCCGGCGGGCTGGTGGACGTGGCGCACGACCCGGTGATCCTCACGGCGATCTGTGCCGGCGTCTTCGCCGGGGCCCTGGGCTTCCCGGTCGTGATGGTCCTGAAGGAGAAGCATCTGCGCGTGCGCGCATGGAACCTGCACACCAAGCTGACCGTCGAGATCACCCTCGCCCTGCTGGTGCTGGGCACGGTGGGCCTGTTCGTCTTCGAGATGAACAACGAGGCGACCCGCGGCGGCATGGGCCTGCTCGACCAGATCGGACACGCACTGTTCTCCTCGGTGATGACCCGCTCGGGCGGGTTCAACATCGACGACACGAACGCCTACACCCCGGCCTCGTTGCTGCTGATGGACGCGCTGATGTTCGTCGGCGGCGGCGCGGCCTCGACCGCCGGCGGCATCAAGGTCACGACGTTCGCCGTCATGCTGCTGGCGATCGTCGCGGAGGCCCGCGGCGACAAGGAGGTCACGGCACACGGTCGCACTATCGCTCCGGAGACGCTGCGCGTGGCCATCGCCGTGCTCGCGCTCGGCTCGACCCTCGTCCTCGCGGCGACCATGGCCCTGGTCGCGATCACCGGTGAGTCGCTGCAGCGGCCGCTGTTCGAAGTGCTCTCCGCGTTCGGCACGTGCGGCCTGTCCGTGGGCGTCTCGGGCGAGGCGCCGCCGGCCGGCCAGTACCTGCTCACGGCCATGATGTTCGCCGGGCGCGTTGGTACGATCACGTTCGCCGCCGCGCTGGCCCTGCGCCAGCGCCGCGTGCTGTACCGCTACCCCGTCGAGAGGCCCATCCTTGGCTGATAAGCGCCGCACCGACCCGCACGCCCCCGTCCTGGTGATCGGCCTGGGGCGCTTCGGCGCGGCCACCGCGGAAGAACTCACCATGCAGGGACGCGAGGTCCTCGCGATCGAGAAGGACCCGACGCTGGTGCAGAAGTGGTCCTCACTCGTCACGCACGTCGTCGAGGCCGATGCGACCGACCCGGAGGCGCTGCGTCAGCTCGGCGCGCAGGACTTCTCGGCGGCCGTCGTCGGTGTGGGCACCTCGATCGAGTCCTCGGTGCTGATCACCGTGAACCTCGTGGACCTCGAGGTGCCGCACATCTGGGTCAAGGCGATCACGGCCCCGCACGGAAAGATCCTGCGACGCATCGGTGCGAACCACATCATCTTCCCCGAGCATGACGCGGGTGTGCGTGCCGCCCACCTGGTGAACGGGCGCATGCTGGACTTCATCGAGTTTGACGACGACTTCGCGATCGTGAAGATGCACCCGCCGACGGAGGTCGTGGGCTTCACCCTCACCGAATCGGACGTGCGCGCGAAGTACGGCGTGACGGTCGTCGGTGTGAAGACCCCGGGCGAGGACTTCACCTACGCGCAGAAGGACACCAAGGTCGGCCCGCGCGACACGCTGATCGTCTCGGGGCACACCGACCTGATCGAGCGCTTCGCCGCGCGGCCCTGAGGCGGGGCCGCCCGCTCGGCCCCGCCCGATCCCGGACGCAGCCGAACCGGCACGGCACGGCGGCCGTCGCTCAGGCGGTGAACTCCTCGCCCATCTCGCGGTCGCGCGCGGCGGCGGCGTCCATCGCCCGAGCGACGATGTCCTCGAGTCCGTCGGCCTGGAACGATTCGATCGCCTTGGCCGTCGTGCCGCCCGGGCTCATGACGTTCGTGCGCAGCTGCTCGGCGGTCTGATCGCCCTGCTCAAGCATCAGCCCCGCGCCCTTCACGGTGGCCGCGGCCATGCGTTCGGCGTCGGCCCGCGGCAGCCCGAGCTGTTCGGCGTGCTTCGCGATCGCCTCGGCGAACAGGAACAGGTAGGCCGGGGCGGAGCCCGCGGTCGCCACCACCGCCGGCAGCAGCGACTCCTCGACGCGGACGACGAGGCCCGAGCCGGAGAACAGCTGCTCGATCAGGTCCGCCTGCTCGGTGCTCACGTGCTCGCCGGGGGCCATGCCCACCACGCCCGATCCGACCGTCAGCGGCGTGTTCGGCATGGTGCGCACCAGGGGCTGCCCGGCCCGCAGCACCGACCCCAGGGTCTTCGCGGTGACGCCCGCGGCGACCGACACCACGACGGCGTCCGCCGGCAGGGCGTCGGACAGCTCGCGCAGCGCGGCAACGATGTCCTTGGGTTTGACGCCCACGAGCACGACATCGGCCTCGGCGACCGCGGTGCGGTTGGCCTGCGGGTCCTGCTCGTTCGAGATCACGCGGACCCCGTACTTGTCGGCCTTGGCGGCGGCGGAGTCGGCCGAGCGGGTCGTCGCCACGACGTTGTCGGCCGGGAGGCCGGCCGCCAGCATCCCGGTGAGGATCGCACCGTTCATGTTTCCCAGGCCGAGGACGGCAAGGCGGGTGGTGGCGAGCGTGTCGGTGGAACTCATCTCGTCGGTCTCCTTCGGGTCGCGGTCTCAGTCGTGCTCAGGCTTGCAGATGCTCACGGGCGAAGGCCAGCGAGGCCGCCAGGCGCTCCTCCCGCTCGCCCGCGTAGCTCACCCCGCGCGTGCCCACCTCGACGCACACCGTGCCGGCCAGTCCGACGCGCCCCAGGTGGCGCAGGCAGGCGGCGACGTTCTGGGTGCCCTCCCCCGGGAGCAGATGGTCGTCCTTCGGGCTGTCGTTGCCGTCGGTGAGGTGCACGTGGCGCAGCCGGGAGCCGAGCTGTCGGATCGCCTCAAGCGAGTCCGCGCGGGAGATCGCGGCGTGGGAGAAGTCCCAGCAGATGTGGTCGTACACGCGCGGTACCGGGTCCCAGTGCGGCAGGTACATCGTGAGCTCACGACCGTAGGCCCGCCACGGGTACATGTTCTCCACCGCGATGAACACGCCGGTCTGCTCCATGAGCTCGGCGATACCGCGCGCGAAGTCCGTCGCGTAGCTGCCCTGCCAGCGGAAGGGCGGGTGCGCGACGACCGTGCGGGCGCCGACGGCCCGCGCCAGGTCGACGGCCTTGCGGATCTTCGTCCAGGCGGTGCCCCACACCTGCTGGGTGAACAGCAGGGTCGGCGCGTGGATCGAGTCGATCGGCATGTCGTGGCGTTCGGAGAGCTTCACCAGCTCGGCGGCGTCCCGGCTGAACGCGTTGTGGGTGACCATCACCTCGACCCCGTCGTAGCCGAGGTCCTGAGCGGTGGCGAACACGTCCTGCGTGCCGAGCGGGAACACCGAAGACGAGGACAGGGTCACGGGGATGTCGGCGCCGTGACGGGCCGGCGGCGCGGGGATCGAGGCGGCGGAGACGGGTGTCTGGCCGTCCTCGGTCAGGGACGGGTGGGTCGGCTCGGTCGTGCGGTCGGCGTTCTCGGTCATGGGCTCAGTGTTCCTCTCTCACCAGCCCCGGCAACAGGGAGTCCGGGTTCAGGTTCACGTGGCCGACGCCGCTGCGACCGTCCGAGCTGAGGTGCCCGGTGAGCATGAGAGCGTCGATGCGGTTGAGGATCAGGCCCTCACGCAGCGCCCACGGGCAGATCTGCAGCTCGGCCACGCCGAAGACCCGCATGGCCGCCAGAGCGACCATCGCCCCGGCGAGCACCTGTTCGGCGCGCACCTGTGAAACTCCGGGCAGCTCCGCCCGGTCCGTCGACGACATCGCGGCCAGCCGGTTGACCCACAGGTGCAGGTCGTCGGCGCGCAGGGTGCGCTGCACGTGCGGCCCGGCCGCCGACGGCGCGGCGCCGGTGATCCGCGCCAGCGAACGGAACGTCTTGGACGTGGCGGTCACCTCGACGGGCGCGGTCAGCGCCGGAAACGACGGGAACGCCGCCTCGAGCTGGCCCTCGATGTACTTGCGCAGCCGCTTGACCGCCTTCGGGTGCGGCGGGTCGTCGTCGAACCAGTCCCGGGTGAGCCGGCCGGCGCCCAGCGGCAGGGAGACGGCGTGGACGGGCAGCTCGTCCTGGCCGTAGGCGATCTCGCACGAGCCTCCGCCGATGTCGAAGTTCAGGATCGAGCCGACGCGCCACCCGTGCCAGCGCCGCACCGCGAAATACGTCATCGCGGCCTCCTGCTCGCCGGTGAGCTCCTCGAGCCGGACCTTCGTCTCCGCCTGCACCCGGGCGAGCACCTGTTCGCCGTTGACGGCCTCCCGGATCGCCGAGGTGCAGAACGCGATCATGTCCTGGGCCTGGGCGTCCTCGGCGACCCGCACCGCCTCCGAGATGAACGCCACCAGCTCGGCCTGCCCCTGCTCGGTGATCGCGCCCTCGGCGTCGAGGAACTGGATCAGCGGCAGGGAGCGCTTGTGGTCCGCATACGGGACAGGCCGGGCGCCCGGCTGGGCGTCGACCAGGAGCAGGTGGACCGTATTGGAGCCGATGTCCAGGACGCCCAGGCGCACGAGTCAGGCCTTCTTCCGCGTGGTGGACTTGGCGGCGCCCTTCGTCCCCGACGCCTTCTTGGCGGGGGTCTTCTTGGCGGCCGGCTTCTTCGCGGGGCCCTTGGCCCGCTTCTCGGCCAGCAGCCGGTAGGCGTCCTCGGCCGTCAGGTCCTCGGGGTTCATGGCCCGCGGCACGGTGACGTTGGTCTGACCGTCGGTGACGTAGGGGCCGAACCGACCGTCCTTGACCGTGACCGCGCGCCCGGAGACCGGATCCGCGCCGAACTCGGCCAGCGGGGGCTTCGCGGCGCCACGGCCGCGCTGCTTGGGCCGGGAATAGATCTCGAGCGCCTGGTCGAGGGTGATCGTGAAGATCTGCTCCTCGGACTCGAGCGAACGGGAGTCCGTGCCCTTCTTCAGATACGGGCCGAACCGGCCGTTCTGTGCCGTGATGTCCACGCCCTCGGCGTCCTGACCGACCACGCGCGGCAGGCTCAACAGCTGGAGCGCCTGCTCGAGAGTGACGGTGTCCACGGACATGGAGGTGAACAGGCTGGCCGTGCGAGGCTTCTGCTTGGGCGGCTTCTTCTTCGGCTTGGGCTTGCCGTTCTTGTAGTACTCGGTGGGCTGCGCGTCGAGCCAGGCCTGCAGCTGCTCCTCGGTCATCTCCTCGATGACCTCGGTGACGTACGGGCCGTACCGACCGTCCTTGGCGACGATGCCTCGCCCGGTCTGCGGGTCGGTGCCGAGCTCGCGCTCACCCGGCCCCGCGGCGGCGAACAGCTCCTCGGCCTTGGCCGCGGTCAGCTCGTCGGGAGCCATGTCCTCGGGCACATTGGCGCGCTCGGGGGTCGTCCCCGGCTCGGCGTCGGCGGGCAGCCGCTTCTCCAGATACGGACCGTACTGGCCCACGCGCAGCGTGATCTCCTCGGTCACCGGCAGGGAGTTGACGGCGCGCGCGTCGATCTCGCCCAGGTTGTCGACCACCTGGCGCAGCCCCTCGGCCGCCTGCGCGCCCTCCTGCCCCGGCTCGGCGCCGAAGTAGAAGGTCTGCAGCCAGGCCTCACGGGCCAGCTCGCCGGCCGCGATGCGGTCGAGATCATCCTCCATGCGGGCGGTGAAGTCGTAGTCCACGTACTTGCCGAAGAAGTCCTCGAGCAGGCCGATGACGGAGAACGCCGTCCAGCTGGGCACGAGCGCGGTGCCGCGCTTGGTGACATAGCCGCGGTCCATGATCGTGGAGATCGTCGGCGCGAACGTGGACGGGCGGCCGATCTCTCGGCGTTCCAGCTCGGCGACGATCGAGGCTTCCGTGTACCGCGGCGGCGGGGAGGTTTCGTGCCCGGTCGGCTCCACGGGCTGACCCGTGAGGGTCTCCCCCTGCGCGACCTGCGGCAGGCGACGGCTCTGGTTCGACTCGGCCGGATCCTGCCGGGCGTCCGGGTCCTTGCCCTCCTCGTAGGCGTCGAGGAAACCCTTGAACGTGATGATCGTGCCCGACGCGCTGAACTGGGCGTGTCGTCCGTCGGCGGCGTCCGCCGAGAACCGCAGCGTGGCCGTGTACCCCTTGGCGTCGGCCATCTGGGAGGCGACGGTGCGCTTCCAGATCAGTTCGTACAGACGGAACTCATCGGCCCGCAGCTCGTCCTTGACCTGAGCCGGGGTGCGGAAGGAGTCGCCGGCCGGACGGATCGCCTCGTGCGCCTCCTGGGCGTTCTCGCTGCGCTTGGCGTAGGTCCGGGGCTTCTCCGGCACCGCGCTCGGCCCGTACAGCTCGGTGGCCTGCCGCCGGGAGGCCTGCACGGCCTCCTGGGAGAGGTTCACCGAGTCGGTTCGCATGTAGGTGATGTAGCCGTTCTCGTACAGGCGCTGGGCGACCTGCATCGACACTCGCGAGGACATGCGCAGCTTGCGCGCGGCCTCCTGCTGCATCGTCGACGTGGTGAACGGGGCGGCCGGGCGGCGGGTGTAGGGCTTGTCCTCGACCGAGTCGACGGTGAACCGCGCCCCGGCCAGGCCCGCGGCGAGGGAGCTGGCCGCCTGCTCGTCGAGGTGCGCCACCGATGTCGCGGACTGCTTCAGCTCGCCCGCGTCGGTGAAGTCGCGGCCGGTGGCCACCCGCTTCCCGTCGACCGTGGACAGGCGCGCGGTGAAGCTCTGGCCGACGGCCTCCGAGACGGCGGCGCCCTGATCGACGGTGAACGTGCCTTCCACACCCCAGTAGCGGGCGGCGACGAACGCCATGCGCTCGCGCTCGCGCTCCACGACGAGGCGGGTGGCCACCGACTGCACGCGGCCGGCGGACAGACCGCGGGCGACCTTGCGCCACAGCACCGGGGAGAGCTCGTAGCCGAAGAGGCGGTCGAGGATACGCCGGGTCTCCTGCGCGTCGACCAGGTGGGTGTCCAGCTCGCGGACGTTCTCGAGGCCGCGGGCCACCCCCTCCTTGGTGATCTCGCCGAAGGTCATGCGGTAGACGGGAACCGTCGGCTTGAGGGTCTGCAGCAGGTGCCAGGCGATGGCCTCGCCCTCGCGGTCGGCATCGGTCGCGAGGTAGAGAGCCGCAGCGTCTTTGAGGGCCCGTTTGAGCTCGGTGACCTTCTTCTTCTTGTCCGGGTGCACGACGTAGTAGGGCTCGAAGCCGTTCTCCACGTCCACGGCGAACTTGCCGAACGGGCCCTTCTTCATCTCCGCGGGCAGGTCCGAGGGTTTGGGCAGGTCCCGGATGTGGCCCACCGACGAGTCGACCACCCAGCCCTCGCCGAGCGCGCCGAGGTACTTCGCGATCGACTTGCTCTTGGCCGGGGACTCCACGATGACGAGCTTGGTGCCCTCGGGCACGCTCGACACGGCGGTGGTGGTTCGGGACACGTCGTTTCCTCCAACTCGTCTCAGGTGGGCGCTCGGACCGCGGCGATGTAGCCACGGCGTGAGAACCAGTGCCCCACACTAACCGTTCGGTCCGGGTGCCCCTCTCTTCGTCCTCCGCCCCGTGCGCGGCGGTCCGCGCGGCGGCGGCAGACCGTCATCCGGCCGTCGTGACCTCCTCCAGGAAGCCATCGCAGTAGAGCTCGCGCACGGCCTGCACGAAGCGGGCCGAGGACTGGTCGTCGAGCTCGAGCAGTCCCGAGACCGCACCGATCAGGGCGCCGACCGGCACCTGCCCGTCCGCGGCGGAGAGCAGTCCGGCCGTCGCGGTGTCGAGCGTGGCCACGCGACGCAGGCCTCCGCCCTGACGGGCCAGGATCACCTCGGGGTGCTCGGCGCCGAACCGGGCGTGACGCTCCTCGGTCACGTGGCCGGGAACACGCAGCACCAGGCCCGCGAAACCCTCCTCTCCGGCCGCCTGCGCGGCGTCGCACGCCGCGAGCCGGTCCTGCCGGGCGACCGCGGCCGTCCAGTCCGCGCCGATCGCCGGGTCGACCTGCTGCGTGAGCGTCTCCGCCACCCGCAGCCTGGATGGCTCCGGGGCGGTCCGCCCGCTCGCGACGGCGGGCGCCCCCTCGAGGGCGGGGCGGCGCATCCAGACGTACCCGAAGCCCACGCCCGCGACACCGCGCTCGGCGAAGTCCGCCACATAGTCGGCGTAGGCGCGCTGATAGGCCGCGGGGTCCAGCTCGAGCGAGGAGTCCTGCAGCCACGTCTCGGCGTAGCCGGCCGGGTCCTGGCGGTCGCGTTGGATCAGCCATGCGTCGGCGGTCTCGGGGATCCAGGCCAGCGGCCGGGCCAGCGGGTCGTCAGCCCCCTCCGGGATCTCCCAGTTGGCCAGCAGCACGGCCTGACCTGCCGGGGTGAGATGCTCGGGCAGCGCCGCCATCAGTTCGGCGACGAGACGGTCCCCCTCCCGGCCTCCGTCGCGGTAGGTCAGCACGGGGGCGTGCGGGTCGCGACGGGGTGTGATGACGAACGGCGGGTTCGTGACGATCCGATCGAACCGTCGCCCGGCGACGGGGGCGAGCATGTCGCCGGCGAGCAGTTCGACACGCGCGCCCAGGTCTTGCCGATCGAGGCCGAGCGTCTCCGCGTTGAGCATGAGGTTGAAGCGGGTGAACGCGAGGCACCGCTCGGACAGATCGGTCGCGGTCACGTGCTGCACGTGCGCGAGCAGGTGCAGAGTCTGCACGCCGCAGCCGGTGCCCAGGTCCAGGGCCGTGTCCGCGCGGGTGCGGTCGGCGGCTCCGGCGAGGGTCAGGGAGGCCCGGCCGACGCCGAGCACGTAGTCCTCGGGCAACGGGCCCCGACGCTGCAGGGCGGTCTGGTCGGAGGCGACCCAGAGGTGACCGGGAACGTCCGTGTCATAGGGCGAGAGGTCCACCAGACCCCGCACACGCCGCTCGGGGCCCTCCCCCGCGCCGACGTCGGCGACGAGTCCGGCGGCCCGAGCGCCGTCGACCCCGAGCCGGGGCAGGGCGCGCTCCAGGGCCTCGGCCGACACGTCGTCGCCGAGCAGCCACGCGCTGACCGCGGCGTCCAGCGGCCCGGTGTCGCCGCGGCGTTGGCGGTCAGCCAGGACGGCGCGGGCGGCCTCGGCGTGCTCACGTTCGAGGGCGGCGGCCGCTACGGGCCCGAGCAGGGACTCGATTGCCGCGTGCGTGAAGGGCAGCTGACGCAAGTCCGCTGCGAGGGCGGCCGCGGTCTGCGGGGTGAGTCGCGGGGCGGGGGCACTGTCGGTCACGGGGTGCTCCTGATCGGCCGGGGCGCGGGGCCCGTCGTGGGCGTGAGGGTGGTCGTCGTCGGCGGCGGCGACGCGGACGCAGGTTCCCGCCCCGGCCGGTCAGCACGCCCGCGGTCCCGCGCGCAGGCGGGGCAGCGCCAGTCCGGGCGGCCGCGCACACAGTCCGAGCAGCGGACCGTCAGCGTTGTGCAGGCCGGATCGGCGCAGTTGGCGGTGCGGGAGGTTGCGGCGTCGCACAGCTCGCACCGGCCGATGGTCTCCGCCTCGTCCGTGAAGCGCAGGGACTGACGGGCGTCGAACACGGCGAGCTCGCCGCGCCACAGTCCGGCGTCGCCGCGAGCCTCGCCGTAGCGGACGATGCCGCCCTCGAGCTGGTAGACCTCCGCAAAACCGCGCTGGCGCAGCAGGGCGGAGAGGATCTCGCAGCGCACCCCTCCGGTGCAGTAGGTCACCACGGGTGCGTCCTTGAGGTGGTCGAAGGCGCCGCCGTCGATCGCCGTCAGGAAGTCGCGGGTGGTCTCGATCGGCGACCCATCGTCGTCCAGACCCGGCGAGTGGGCGCCCTCGAACCGACCGATGCGCGCCTCCACGGTGTTGCGGCCGTCGAGGAAGACGACGGGATTCGCTGTACTGGCCCGCTCGGCGACGAGGGCGTCGACCCGCTCGGGGCTGAGATGCTCACCGGTGCCGACGACGCCGCGCTCATCCACCTCGATGCGCTCGGGCGCGCCGAACGCCACCAACTCGGGGCGGACCTTGACCGACAGTCTCGGGAAGTCGGCGGCTGAGCCGTCGGACCACTTCACCTCGAGGTCGTGGAACGGGCCGTATTCGCGCGTCTGCTTCACGTACTGCTTGACCGCGTCGACGGGTCCGCCGACCGTGCCGTTGATGCCCTGGGCGGAGACGATGATCCTCCCGGTCAGCCCCAGGGACGAGGCCAGGACGCGCTGCCACAGGCGCACGGCCTCCGGGTCGGCGACGGGGGCGAAGCGGTAGTACAGGGCGATGCGGGAGACGGTGCCCGCCGGCGTGGGGGTGCTCATCGTCGACCAGGGTAGTTCGACAGACCATGGTGCCCGCCCTCACACGCGGCGTAGGGTGCCGATATGACACAGACACTCGACACCGCCCTCGTGGACACGTGGTTCGACGCCTGGGCGCGCTCCCGCGGATACCAGACGGACCGGCGGGACGGACGGCGGGCCGCCCTGCGCTCCTCTCGACCGGTCGGCGCCGTGCGCACCGACGAGTCCGCCGCCGAGGCGACCGCCGCACGACAGGCCCAGGCCGACCTGCCCGAGACGTGGGAGCACGTGCTGGTCGAGCCCGACGACCAGGACCTGAGCGTCGCCCTGGACCGACTGCGGGAGCGGCCCGGACAGCTGCTGACCGTGTTCGGTCAGGCCCGGGCCGATCTCGAGGCCGCCGGGCTGCGCGAGGCCTGTCCCGCGGAGCTGCTGATGGCCGTCGAGATGGACCCCGAGGTGCAGGATGTCGAACCGCCCCTGACTCCCGAGGGGCTCCGGGCGGAGCTCGACGAACCGGTCGAGGGCAGCCGTCGCGTGCGGATCTGGGCCTCGGGTGAGGGTGCGAGCACCGTCCCGGAGGGCGAGGACGAGCTCGCCGCCCTGGGCTGGGTGACCTTCGAGGGCGAGACCGCCGTGTACGACCGGATCTGGACCGCGCCCCAGCACCGTCGGCGCGGCCTGGGTTCGCTCGTGATGCGGCATCTGACCAGCGAGGCGATGACCGCCCAGCTCTCCCAGGGCCTGCTCGTCGCCTCCCCCGACGGTCAGAAGCTGTACGGGCACCTGGGCTGGCGTGAGGTCGCCCCCGTGCGGATCCACGCCCTCGACGGTCAGGCGCAGGGCTCTCAGGCCGAGCACACCGGCACGATGGGCCGGTGACCGCCTCCCGCGGAACCTCGGCGGAGGCGACGCAGGCGGTGCTGTCCGCCCTGGGCCGCCGCAGCCTGCCCGAGCAGGTCCGGCACGTGCGTCGTCTGCCGGCTCGGCCGGCCGATCCGGTGCCGTGGCCTGCGGCCGCCCCGGAGTCGTTCGTGCGCGCCGCCGATCGTCTGGGTGTGAAGCGTCCGTGGTCGCACCAGGTCCGAGCGGCCGAGTCCGCGATCGCCGGGCGACACACGGCCCTGGCCACGGGCACCGCCTCCGGCAAGTCGCTGGCGTATCAGCTCGCCTTGAGCATCGCGCGGGCCGAGGACCCGCGGGCCCGGGCCCTGTACCTGGCCCCCACGAAGGCGCTCGCGGCCGATCAGCTGGCCGGATGGCGCTCGCTGGCCGACGCCGGGGTGCCGGACCTGCTGGCCGGGCTCTACGACGGCGACACCGAGCGAGCCGACCGCGTTTGGGCGCGCGAGCACGCCACGGTCGTGCTGACCAATCCGGACATGCTGCACGTCGGGATCCTGCCGCATCACGAGCGGTGGGCCTCGTTCTTCCGGAACCTGGCGTTCGTGGTGATCGACGAGGCGCACACCTATCGCGGCGTCTTCGGCTCGCAGGTGGCGATTCTGCTGCGTCGGCTGCGCAGGATCGCGGCGCACTATCGTCGGGACGCACCGCAGACGGTGTTCCTCGGCGCCTCGGCGACCTCGGCCACCCCGAGCCGACACCTGGCGCAGTTGGTGGGTGTGGACGAGGAGCAGGTGACCGCCGTGACCGAAGACGGCTCCCCGCACGGGGCCGTCACGGTGGCGTTCTGGCAGCCCGAGCTGACGGACCGGCACGGCGAGAACGGGGCGCCGCTGCGCCGCTCGGCGACGGCCGCGGCGGCGGACCTGGTGACCGATCTGGCGCTGCAGCAGGTGCGCACACTCGCGTTCATCCGCTCCCGCCGAGGCGCGGAGGCGATCGCGTCGACGGCGAAACGTCAGCTCGAGGAGGTCGAGGCGGGGCTGGGCACGCGCGTGGCCGCCTACCGGTCGGGCTACCTGCCCGAAGAGCGCCGAGAGCTCGAGGAGCGCCTGCGCTCGGGACGACTGCTCGGCCTGGCTTCCACCCCGGCTCTGGAGATGGGCATCGACGTGGCCGGTCTCGACGCGGTCGTGGTGGCCGGCTGGCCGGGAACACGCGCCTCGTTCTTCCAGCAGATCGGCCGAGCCGGACGCGCCGGCGACGAGTCCACGGCGTTCTTCGTCGCCTCGGACGACCCGCTCGACGCGTTCTTGGCCGAGCATCCGGAGTCCGTGTTCGACACGGGGGTCGAGGACACCGTCCTCGACCCGGCCAACCCGCACCTGCTCGGGGCGCAGCTGTGCGCGGCAGCCGCCGAAATGCCGCTCACCCCGGCGGACCTGGACCGCTTCGGTGACCCGGAGTCGGTGCGGACGCTCGTGGACCGACTGGTCGAGCAGGGGCTGCTGCGCCGTCGGCCCGCGGGCTGGTTCTGGACGCACCCCGAGCACGCCGCGGCCCTCGTCTCGCTGCGCGATGACGGCGGCGGGCCGGTCGACATCATCGACGTTGAGACCGGCTCGCTGTTGGGGACGATGGACTCGCCACAGACGCACTACCAGGCCCACCCGGGCGCGGTGTACACGCATCAGGACCGCACCTTCGAGGTGCTCGAACTCGATGAGGACGCCCACGCCGTGATCGTGCAGCGGGCCTGGCCCGACTTCACGACGCAGGCCCGTGACGTCACCGCGGTGGAGATCGAGCAGGTCGTCGAACGCGTCACCGTCGACGACGGCACCCTGGCGTGGAACCTGGGCGAGGTGCGGGTGCGCACCCAGGTGGTCTCGTTCCAGCGCAAGGCGCTCGTCTCGGGCGAGGTGCTCGGCGAGGAGCCGCTCGAGCTGCCCGCCCGCGAGCTGTTCACCCAGGCGGTGTGGTTCGAGGCGCCCTCCGAGGCCCTCGTGCGCACCGGACTGACCACCGACCGGCTGCCCGGGGCGCTGCACGCGGCCGAGCACGCGATGATCGGCATGATGCCGCTGGTGGCCTCGAACGATCGCTGGGACATCGGCGGGGTCTCGATGGTGCTGCACCCGGACACGGGCGTGCCCACGGTGTTCGTGTACGACGGCCGCCCCGGGGGCGCCGGGTTCGCCGAGCGCGGCTTCCGCCAGGCCCGGCGCTGGGTGGCCGCGACGGCCGAGGCCGTGCGGTCCTGCGAATGCGAGGGCGGCTGCCCCTCGTGCGTGCAGTCCCCGAAGTGCGGAAACCGGAATTCTCCCTTGGACAAGGCCGGCGCCGTGTCCGTGCTTGAGTTCCTCGCCGCGCGGTTCGACGCACTCACCCCGGTCGGTCCCCCGGCACAGACGGCTCCGAGTCCCGCGGACTCACCGCCGAGGGCTCCGGAGCCGCGTCCTGGGGCGGACCTGGGCTAACGGGGCTCGACGGGAGCCCCGAGTCTCCCGGCGGGCCGGCGCGGGACTCGGTGCGGGCGGTGATGCCGAACAGCCGTTCGCTCGTGACGGTGACCCGCACGCTGCCGCTGTCCTCGACGGTGCACTCGGCCAGCTGCGTCCCGTTGCGGGCGGCGACCGACGCCGCGAGGGGGCACGGGTCGACCGCGCCAGTCCGTCCCCCGTTGCCGGGGGCGCCGCGGTGGGCGTCGGCCGCGGCGAGCGCGGCCAGGTCCGCCGCGGCGGAGGCCCGCGCGTCCTCAGTCGCGGCCTGGGACACCCCGCCCACCAGCACGCACGCGGTCAGCCCGAGCAGTGCGCTGCCCAGAGCGGTGACGGTGCCGCTCATGGTCCGGCCCCGTTTCCACCCGGCGCTGAGGCCTCATCGGCGCCGCCCGCCTCATCGGAGGCGTCCTCGGGCCACTGCTGCGGGGCGCTCGCCTCTGCGCTGAGGCGGACCCCGTCGAACCACCCCAGCGGACCGGGGCCTGCATGCGTGACCGAGACGCTCACCCAGCCGTCGGCCTCCGTGTGCTCGAGACGGGCTGACTCTCCCGCCATCCGCCGAACGGCCTCAGCCGCCGCCGTCTCCCCGTCGCCGCGGGCCAGGATCCTGGCGGCCGACCCTGCGGCGTCCTGGCTGCGGACCTGCTGGACGCCCACCGCGGCGGTCGCCACGAGCGCGACGAGCACCAGCACGACTGTCGGCAGCAGCACGGCGTACTCGGCGGTGACGGCCCCGTGATCCGAGCGGGTGTGCGCAGGGCGCCTGCCACGGCGCACGGACACACGACGGGGTGGGCGCCCGGCCCGGGCGACGACGTGTCGCCCGGGCCGGGATCCGTGATCGAGATGATCACTCACGGTTCAGCGCCTCGGTGACCAGGTCAGTGAGCAGGCCCTGCACGTCACCGCCGGAGAGCACGACGCCCAGCAGCCCGGCGAAGCCGACGGCGGCGAGCGTGAGGATGCCGTACTCGGATGATGTGTCACAGCACCTGTTGAACGGGTGCAGACATGAAAGGGCCCCGCCGGTGGTGGAACACCTCGGGGCCTTGGCCACCACGGTTAGGACGTGATGACGTGCCCCACTCTACTACCCATTCCCCCGCGCCCATCTGGCGGACCATCGCCGAGCAGACCGCCGCGACCGTTGCTGTCGTCGCCGTTTTCACGCTCGCTCACCTGCCCTCCGTATTCGTGGGGGTCTGAGATGTCCGCCTACACGACCACCGATGCCGTCTGCCTCGAGTGCACCCGCGCCGAGGACTCCACCACGTACCGGGCCGGGGTCTGCGTGATCTGCCAGACCGAGCAGATGGTGGCCCGCCTCGAGGCCGTCGTGGCCGCACACCTGACCGCCGGCCGTGCCCTGCTGGACGACGACACGGCCCGCCCTCTTACACCGCCCTAAACCGCCGGCGCACGTACCTCACGCGCAATGCGTGGGGCCGTGTGCTGTCCGCTGTCGCACTCGTGCGCCAGTGGGCGGCATAGGGCCTCTAGTACCGGTCCCAGCGTGGAAAGCCTGCCGAGCTGCTAATCAACTCAGGCGCAGTCGAAACACCTCCCCCGAACCGTCCGAACTGCCGGACGGAGCACCCGCCAGACGTCGGCGCGGCGCCAGGGCCACAACGGACGACGCCCGCCGAACGGTGGGGGTCTAGTCGTCGTGGGCGAACGTCGCTGAGTGGAGGCGGGGGCGGCGGGAACTTTGGGGCAGGGGGTCATAGCGAGGGCCACCCGTAGGGTGTCCGCTTCCTGCCTGAGAGACCACCAATCACACCAGGGCCAGCACCGGCCCCACCCGTAGGAGGAAACATGACGCAGCAGTACCCGGCCCCGTTCGAGTTCCACAACGTGACGACGATGGTTCAGGTTGAGATGACCGCGGACCTGTCGACGCTGAGGGCCGACGGGAAGATCGTTGTTGCCGGGGACACGGCGCGTTCGTCGGCGTGGGCGGACGTCACGATCACCGATGACGATTTCGAGGGTGAGCAGCGGTTCTCCGTGAATCTCGCTCAGGCCCGCATGATGGCGGCGTACTTCCTGAACGTCGCGGACGCTATCGAGGCGGCAGCCGAGTAATCCACAGGCACAGTAGAAAGGGCCACACGGAATGCCGTGTGGCCCTTATACCCGGCTTGACGCCGGGATGGGGCAATGAACACCCAGCTGGATTGTGAGGCATCCCTCTGTCGGAGCGTTGACGTTTACTTTACTAACCTGTTAGTATAGTTTCGTTGATGCGACTACAGGCAGAGGACAGGGGTACAACAGTGAACGACGTTGGATCATCGCCGCGGCGGTGGTGGCTGCTCATGACCGTGGGGGCCGGCCTGCTACTCATCACCCTCGACAATTCGATCCTCTACACCGCCTTGCCTACGTTGACCGCAGACCTCGGCGCGTCCGGATCCTCGACACTGTGGATCATCAACGCCTACCCCCTGGTCATGGCTGGCCTCCTCTTGGGAGCAGGCACACTGGGCGATCGCATCGGCCATCGCCGAATGTTCGTCGTCGGCCTGTGGATCTTCGGTGCCGCATCACTGGCAGCGGCATTCTCGCCCAACCCTGCCTTCCTGATCGGCGCCAGGGCACTCCTCGCTGTGGGGGCCGCAGCGATGATGCCCGCCACGCTTGCTCTGATCCGCCTCGCGTTCGACGATCCTCGTGAGCGCAACATCGCCATCGCCATCTGGGGGAGCCTGTCGATCGCGGGGGCAGCGCTCGGACCCATTCTCGGCGGCGCCCTTCTCGAACGGTTCTGGTGGGGATCTGTTTTCCTCATCAATGTCCCCGTTGTTGCCATCGCACTTGTGGCGACCGCAATCATCGCGCCGCACAACCATCCCGATCCGTCGAAGAAGTGGGATCTCGTCTCATCCCTCTATGCGATGGTCGGGCTGGTGGGCACCGTGCTCGTCATCAAGGAACTGGCCCATATTCCACAGAACTGGGTTCTGATCGCAGGGGCGCTGGCGTCAGCAGTCATCGGGTTCGTCCTCTTCGTGCGACGCCAGGGCCGATTGGAAGAACCACTCATCGAGTTCTCCATCTTCCGCAACCGCGCCTTCGCTGGCGGCTCTCTGGCAGCCTTCTTCGCGATGTTCACCATCGCTGGCGCCCAGCTCGCGACCACACAGCGCTTCCAGCTCGTCGAGGGCTTCACCCCCATGCAAGCAGGCCTGCTAGTCGCAGCCATCGCGCTTGGCGCCCTGCCCTCAGGTGTCCTAGGGGCCGCGATCCTGCACATCGTGGGCCTGCGGATCATTATCTCCGGCAGCCTCGCCATCGCCGCCCTAGGACTAGCTCTCGCCGTGCTGGCCTCTGCGAACGGATCACTACCCCTGCTGGTCGTCAGCTTCATCGTGACCGGCTTCGGCCTGGGCGGCACCTTCGCCGTCGCTTCCGCCGCCATTATGGGCAACGCGCCTCCGCGAAAGGCCGGCATGGCGGCCTCGATCGAAGAAGTCTCCTATGAGATGGGCTCCCTCTCGGCTGTAGCACTCCTCGGGAGCCTCCTGACCTTCGTCTACGCCACAGTCGTCCGACTCCCGGATGGCACTCCCGCCGCAGCGGGGGAGAGCATTGCCGATGCCCTCGGGATCGCCGACGGAGATCTCGACGTGATCGCAGCCGCCACCTCCGCCTACGACACGGCCTATTTGGTCACGATGATCGTCCTCGCTGTCATGCTGGCTAGTGGAGCCGCTCTGACCAATCGGCTGCTCCGCGCTTACGGGCGCGGCAGCGAGGCAATGGAGTACGCCGAAAACCACTGAACCAATCGGAGGGGCGCATGATGGTGCGTGAGAGCAAGAAGACCATGATCCTCGACGCCGCGATCCAAGTGATCGAGGAAGACGGGATCACAGCAGTCACGTTTGACTCTGTCGCGGCCGCTGCAGGGATCACCAGGGCCGGGATCATCTACCACTTCCCGTCACGAGACGACTTGATCGCTGCGATCCACCAGAGACTCGCTGATCGCTGGGAGCGGCAGTTAGAGATCGCCTGTGGAAAGCCGACCGCTGAGGCAACGCCGATGGAGCGCCTGACCGCCTACATACTCACTTGTTCGACAGCCGCCTCCCGCGCCGAGTTCCAGATGATTCTCGACAGCCAGCACACCCAGCACATGGCGATCTGGGAAGACCTCATCGACCGATGGACCGGACGTAGCGAACGAGACGAAGCTGAGCGCGACCAGATGACCTCGCTCGCCCTGCTCGCTGCTGACGGGCTCTGGGTCAACGACCTGATCGGAAGCAGGCCCATCTCACAGGACCACCGGAGTGAAACCGCAAAGCAGATCATCGCGCTACTCCAGAATGACGTCCATGAATCCGAGGCCAAGCCCAACGGGTAAGCGAGCCAGCGCGCGGTTGGAGAAGGCCGGATCGACGAATCCGTCGAGCGCGATGATGGGCAACCCTGTCAAGCAAGATCGCACCCTGGCACCTCTGTCCAGCAGCACCCAACTGGCTCTGACACATGCGCCTAGTGGGTATGCTTTCCCGTGCGGCCCCTCAGCCCCCCTCCGATGGGCCGCCGGCCGGTGTGT
Organism: Micrococcus cohnii; assembly: GCF_014205175.1. Taxonomy (NCBI): domain Bacteria; kingdom Bacillati; phylum Actinomycetota; class Actinomycetes; order Micrococcales; family Micrococcaceae; genus Micrococcus; species Micrococcus cohnii. The sequence goes on from NZ_JACHNA010000001.1 coordinate 1,499,038, forward strand.
TGTCCCGGCCTGCCCGCCCCGGCGCATCCCGTCTTAGCCGGGGCGGGCACCCCTCACCTCACACCGACGCGGTGGCCTTGTCCGTCTCCCGGGTGAGTACGGCCCGCACGGTCGAGGCGTACCAAGTCCGCCCCGTTGCCGTCGGCACGCCCTCATCGTTCAACGTGGCTGCAATGCGGGCCATGGGCATGCCGGCTGCCCGGTCTGCCCGGATTCGGTCCACCGTCTCCGCCGGCAACACCGACCGGCGCCCCATGTGCTTGCCCGTATCCGCCTTGATGCGGGCCATGGCTGATTTCGTGCGCTCCCCGATGCGCTTCCGCTCCATCTCCGCAAACGTCATCGTCACCTGAGCCATAGCGGCGCCGGTGATGGTCGTCGTGTCGACGTTCAGGTCGAGGCTCACGACGGCCCACCGCTGACGCGCTGCCGTCTCGAGCAGCCCGGCGAAATCAGCGACCGAGCGGGAGAGGCGGTCCAGCTTGGATACGGCCAGCACGTCGGCGCGGCCGGCCTTCAGGTCCTCGAGGGCCTGGGCGAGCACCGGGCGGTTCTTGAGGGATGCGGCCGAGGCGGCATCCTCACGGCGGATGTCGAGGTCCCACCCGTTCACCCGGGCGTATGCCTCAAGCTCGGCGATCTGCACGTCGGGTCCGATGTCCTGTTTGTCCGTGGACACGCGGACATAGCCGACGACGCGGAGCGGGGTTGAGGGGGTGTTCATGGGTCCAGCATACATAAAGGGGACCCATTTTGTTATTCAGGGGGTGCGGAGACCGCCCGAACACCGGCCACGAACGCCTCGAGCCGCGCCCGGATGTCACGGTCGAGCGCGCAGTCGTCAGGCGGGAGGACGTCCAGCAGCCGGGCGCACAGCTCGGCCACCTCTCCCACATCTGCGGTTGGTGTCTCGTCGGTCATGGGCCTCATTCTGCGTCCCGCCCCTTGAGCGTGGCGAGGACGCCGGCAACACCGATCATGGGATCGAGGCCGGCGTCCTCGCACGCCTGGGCGGCGGCGTAGGCCCCGGCCTCGAACATGTCCGCGGCCAGGGAGAACGGCCCGCCGCTCATGCCCGGCCGTCCTGGACGGCGTCGAGGGATGCGGCGGCCTCGAGCAGCCATGAACGCACGCCCCGGCCCGTGGCCGTGTCGATACGCGGCTTGTGGTGGTCGAGGATCACGCGAATGAACGCGGCCGCCTCGGCGGGGGTGGGGGTCTTGGTCTTGGTGGCCATGGGTCAGTCCTCCGGGGTGTAGTCGAGAATCGTGCCAGCCTGCTGGGCGGCAAGCATCGGGGCGATGAAGAAATCACGGGCCTGGTTGATGTATTTCCCGGACCACCAGCTCACGTTGTCCACGCGGTCCAGACCCTTGGCTGTCTCCGGGATGTTCCCGTGCTCGAGGTAGTAGCGAATCAGGGACGCCTGCACGCGGTTGCCCTCCACCTCGCTGACGATTTCCTCGCCTCGAGTCTCGGGGTAGTGCGAGCCTGCACCGTGACGGTCCTGCACCGGGGCGACCTGGTAGGAGACGCCGTCCAGTTCCTCGAGGCGGGACAGTAGCTCGTCGACGGCGTCCTGGTGTCGGGCGCCGGCCTTCTCGGCCTTCTCGGCACGGGTGTCGAGGCGGACGGCCTCGGCGGCCAGGGCGTCACGGATCAGGCCGTCGCGGCGGCCCTGCTCGTCCTGGGCCTTCTTGGTGTGGGCGGCGGCGATGCGTTCCTTGGTGGACACCTCACGGGTGACCCGCTCGGCCTGGGAGGGATCGTTCACGATGGTGTCGACAGCGTCCGTGTCGATCTTGCGGGCTTCGTCGAGGGCCGCCTGCGCCTTGGTCTGGTGGTCGTCGGCGGATGCCTGGGCCTTGCGGGCTTCGTCGAGGTAGTGGGCGGGGGTTCGCTTCATGAGGGGCATAGAGGTGTCTCCGTTCAGGATTCAAGCCAGGGGCGTGATGGTGCCGCCGCGGATATCGCGGATGCGCTCGACGCTGCGGGTGGCACGGTTCTCGGTCGTCGTGGTGCGCGCCGGCGTCGTGGTCGTGGTGCCGATAGTGCGGGCCTCAGCGTGGAGGGCCTCGGCCACGGTGGCGAGAACGTCGTCGACGTAGGGGGACGAGAACTGGTGCTTCTCGATCAGCTCGGAACGCTTGTTCCGGGCCTCCCAGACTGCATCCTCGTCGGTGAGGCTCGGGCGCGCCCGACGGGCGGCGGCCGCGTAGGCGTTCACACCGGCGTTCACGGCGGCGTGATGGCGCAGACGGTCCGGGACGTCGCCGGCGTGGACGACGCGGGCCTCGGCGGCCTCACGGAACAGTTCGAGGTGCTTGGACATGTCGAGCGGTTGCGCCTGCGGTGCGCTCTTGGACGTGTCGAGGGCGTCGACGACGCGGCGGGTGGCGCGGGCGGCGGCGTCGGTGGGCTTGCCGTCGAGGGCGTTAGCGAGGTCGCGCTGCGTGTATTGCATGGCGGGTCTCCCAGGGTTGAAAACGGTGGAGTGTGCGGGGGCGTCCGATCACCAACGAACGCCCCCACCGCCGACAGGAAGATCACGAGAAACCGTCGGCGACCGGCCCCGACATAGGAGGACAACCCAATAGGCCGGTACATCTCCACCATGTCGAGTTAGGCCGCGTCGAGGTTCCGCGCCTCCGCCTCGCGGTAGTTCCGGGACTCGAGGTAGTCCGCCAGGCTCTCCGGCTCGATGTACCAGGCGTTTCCCTCGCTGCGTGCGGTCACGAGACCCGCACGGCACCACGCCCGGACCGTCTCGGCGCTCTTGCCGATCTGCGCGGCCGCCTGCGCGGTGGTGATCCACCTCGACGCGGCGCCCTCGACCGGGGGTAGCGGGGTGACGGTCTGCCGGAGGTGGTGCTGATACTCGGCGGCCGCGTTGTTCAGCTGCGCCCAACCGAACCGGGCCGCTTCCAGTCCCTCGGGGTGCTGCGCGAACTTCAGTGCGACCTCCGGCCAGGAGACCGTGCGGACCAGCACTAGGGCCAGCGGCGCCGGCACTGAGGCACACACCAGACCGGCGGGCATCCGCTGATAGGTGCTCATGCGGCCACCTCCCCGGCGTCCAGGGACCGGAAAATCCGGGCCAACTCATCACGGGCCGCCGCTTCCTCATCGCGGGGCAGGGCGAGGAACACGAGCAGCCGATCCACCACACCGACCAGGACAGCCGCCTGTGCCTCGGAGAGCTGCACCCGGCGTTCGTCGAGGCCGAGCCGCCCCAACGCGGTGAGCATCCGGCCTAACCGGTCCTGGTACTGGCCGAGCAGATCGAGTTCCGCCCGAACTTGTTCCGTGCCCAGCGGCGACGGATACCGGACGTCCTCCAACGAGTTCACCCGCTGCCCCAACGCCCGGACCGTTGCCCGGACTTCTGCGGCCAGCTCCGCCAACGCGAGGACCGGGTCGTCGATAGGCTCCACGGCCTCGAACGCAAGCACCGCCCGGGCATCCGCCTCGAGGGCCTGGGCCTGCACGCGACGTTCAGCCGCGGCCCGGGCCTGGGGCGCCTTCCCTCCGTGCGAGGCACACACGGTGGCCCCGCGCATCGGTGGCCGGCCACACCGTTCTCCGGCCCGGTTCCTGGCCGTGCAGCGGTGTTCCATGGGGTCGGTCATCATGCCTCCGTTCTATGGGGTCGGGGCCGCGGCCGGCGGTCGAGGATGTCGGGGGATGCGAGGCCGCGGTGGACGAGGTCGCGGGCGTAGTCCTCGGGGGTGGGGGTGTTGGCGGCGTCGTAGGCGGCGGTTTCGCGGGCGCGGCGTTTGCGGGTGTCGGGGTTGTGGCGCTGGCGGCTCATTCGTTGTCCTCCGGGGTGTCAGTCGGCAGGGGCTGCTCGGGGGTTCCGTCGGCGGCGGTGAGGGTGAGGGCGAGGAACTCGGCGATGGTGCTGTGGTTGTAGTGCGGGTGCTTCATTTCGGGTGACCTCGTTTCAGTGCTGGTCGGGGTGGGGGGCGTCACGGTCCCCCCTTACAGGGGGACCGGTGAACGTGACCCCCTCGGGTCCGTGACCCCCGTGAGGGGGTGCGTGACCCCGTTTCATGCGGATTCCGTGGCCCTCGTGAGGGGTGCGTGACCCTGGCGGGAGGGGCACGCGAAAACGGGTCCGCGTGAGGGGTGCGTGAGGGGTCTAGCCGCTGTCCGGGATCGTGTAGACCGTTGCCATGGCAGCTCCGCTCTGGGCGGTTTGCGGGGTCTTCTCGAGTTGCTTGGAACGGGCCAGACCGTCGAGTTTCCGGTGTGCCTTCTCGACCTCGTTCCGGCTCGGGGCGTCGGTGGCGAACATGACGCCGGCCAGATCGTTCACGGTGATCTGTCCTCGCGCCCTGACGATGGTCAGCGGGTCCGCGTCGTTCACGACTGTTGATAGGCCGGTGCGGGCGTCGTGCAGCACGTCGAACGGCCCCACCTCGTCGGCGGGCTGTTTGAGGTGCCGGAACTTCACCACTGCGTCACCGGGTGCCCCGTCGAGGTGGACCACGGACCCGGCGCCGGTGGTGATCCAGGTCGACCCGTACACGGCGTCAATGCCCTTGGGGCTGTCGGCTCTGGCCTTGATCTGGTGGTGCAGTTCGAGGACCTGCACGCCGTCGACGAGGGCGCCCTGTCGGGCACGGTTCCAGCCGGCGCCCACCCGGTCGTCGGACAGACCCATGGCGGCGTCTTTGAGGCTGTCGACCACGACGTGTGAGGCGCGGGCCTCACGGCACATCTGTCGCAGCAGCTCGGTTCGGTCGGCCATGTCCTCGGGCGGCGGCCCGGGCCACACCTTCAACCGGCGGGAGACCGCGTCACGTTGGGCCGGGTGGAACTGCCTCGACAGTGAGCGTGCGGCCTGCCGCGGCCGGTCCATCGCCAGATAGAGCACGTTCCCGGCGGCCGGGGCCACGGGTTGCCCGAGTACGTCGCTGTCTCCGAGGACGAGGGCACGGACGAGTTGCCCGGCGATGGTGGTCTTACCGACACCGGACCCGCCGTAGACGATCAGTGCTTCGCCCTCGGCCCACAACACATCGTTGCCGGCTCCCCAGACTGCGGGGATGGTCTCGGGCTGGTCGAAGATGAAGGCCCCGCCGTCGAGGTAGTGCCGCCCGGTGGGCAGCGACTCGTCCGGGTAGAGCGAGGGGTCGAAGTAGTCCGGGCGTTCTGGCGCGCTCTCGGACATGTCCAGGTTCTCGAGGTCGTGCGGTGTCGTCACGCGGCCGTGTCACCGCCCTGCGTGTGGGCGTGCTGGTGCCAGGCGCGGAACCGGGCAACAGACCGGGCGTGTGCCGCGTCGGGGCCGTCCCACCCGGTGAAGATGCGGGAGACGGAATCCCGCACGTAGGGATCGTTCACGGCCTCCGCACGGGCGCGGGTGTGGGCTGCGTTGTACAGGGTCCGGTCGTGCTCGATCTGCGTCTCGATGTCCGGGGCACCACAGGTGGGGCACTGACTCACTCGGACCACCCGCCCGGGGTCTCGACCGGCTCGAGTCGGCACAGGACGACGTCGGCCCGGTGACCGCGCTCGACTGCACGGTCCGCGGCACGCTGCGCGGGCTGCGCCTGGAGGAACACACGCCGCCGGTGCCGGGGTTCGGGGTCGCTGGGGACCTCGACGACGAGGACGAACACGCCCCGTACGAGGTCGTCTGCACCGGGTAGACTTGTGGTGTCGCCGTTCAACGACTTTGCAGACGCCGTCTCCGTGCCGTGGGGGCGGCGTTCTTCATGTCCGGGATGGGTCACGCAACGTCACCGCCTCGGAGTAGCTGGGCGAGACGACGGAGCTGAGCCGGTGACGGCGGCGGGGCGTGTTCAGCCTGACGACGTGCCCACTCGAGGACATGGGGCGGGAAGTGCTGGGCGAGGTCGGTCACGCGGCATCACCGAACATCGCGGAGTCGAGTTCGGCACGGTGCAACCGTACGGTCGTGCCGAGTCGGTGCGCGGGAAGGCGGCCGGCCTTCACATGTCGGTCCAGGGTGTTGAGGTGGACGCCGAGGTAGTCGGCCGCTTCCTGTCGGTTGAGCCAGACACGCGCCAGGGTGGTCGTGTTGCTGACGTGTTCGGGTGTCGGGACGCCCGGGTGATGGCTATGGTTCACCTTGTGTTCCTGTCTGTCTAGGACGAGCACGGTGCGGCCGGGTGGTACCGGTTGCCGCTTGGAGGTCCCCCTGTTGCTTTGGTAGGTGCTGGGGGGCCTCCGTTTTTGTCCCGCTTGGTGGGCGGGGGTGGTGAAACCATCATGGCCCATTCGACGTTGCGAGTAACCCGAAAATCACCAATCGCGGGTCTTTCAATACGTACTAGTTACGTGATGTAACAGGAAAGTGACGTGCCGATCGGCGCGGCCAGGCGAAAGCGTGGACGGCGTTCCCTGGAAAATAGAGTGAGAGCGTTACCCCTCGGATGGACACTCTGGCCCGAATCCGCGCCGCTAGACGACGCTTCATCCATCGGGTGACCGCTCGGGGTGCACCTCCAGCGAGGGCTCGACATCAACATGCACCCGCGGTCGGATGATGCGCTCTATGAACGCGGTGTTCGCGTAGAACTCGTAGAGCGAATGGAACGCCTAGATAACTCCCGGCGAGTGGCCCGTGCCATAGACGACGCCCCCGCTGCGAAGAGGCAGGGGCGTTGTCATAAATGTTGAGTTATTGGCAACGCGACTCAGGCGTCGTCGCCCCGCTCTGCCTCGGGGTTCATGGTTCCCGTAACCCGTCTCATTTTCTGTTCTGGGCTGCGGTTGGGTTCTTGAAAGTCCGGGGCGCCTCGCCAGTGGAGACGGACCGCGTCGGGGTCGAACACGCCCCGGTTGACCGTCGGCAACACCTCGACCCACAACAGCGCCCGCAGCGCCTCACGCTGCGTCACGACCGGTGCGGCAAGGAACGCGGCCGCTGGATCATCCTTCACGAGCATGGAGGCCAGGGCGCGGGACCGGGACCGGCGCTGCACCTCCGCCTGTATGCGATCCACCTGGGCGTTGAGTTCCGCCGTTCCCTCCACGAGCTGCGTCTCCGACAGGGCGCCCTGCGCGAACAGTCGAGTGAGCGCGTTTCGCCGGTTCGTGAGGTCCAGTAGCGCCGCGGTTTCGTCGACCCCCGGTTCGGCACCTGCCGGACGTGCCACCGTCCGCCATGCCTCCACGGTCGCGGGGTCGGAAAGGTGCGCCGCTGCTGCCGCGAGGACGTGTTCGTCGAGCGGTTCCATGCGCCGGGTCGTGTGCCCCTCACGGTCCGTCCCGTGCTCGAATGACACGGTGCACCGGTAGATACGGCCACGGCTCTTGCGGTGCAGACCGTGCATGACCCGTCCACAGTGGCAGTGCGCTATGCCGCTCAACAGGTACTTGAACTTCGCCTCCGACGACTGCCGGCGCTCCGGGGCGGTGAGGATGGCCTCAAGGGCTCGGAAGTCCTCGAGAGACACGATGGGTGGCCATCCGTCGGACACGGTCTCACCGTGGAACGTGAGTAGACCGGCGTTGCGTGCCCGTAAGAGCCGCTGTTTCACCTGCGTGGTGGTCAACGTCCGTCCGGTACGACCGCGGATGCCCTCAGCGGCCCACAGGCGGGCGACGTCGCCGAGCGTGTGGCCCTTGAGGATCATCTCCGTACCCTCACGGATCATCCGCCCGTTCTTCTCGTCGACGATGAACCGGCCGCCGCTGTGCTTCCCGTTCTCGAGGACGACGTGGTCGACGCGGCGCCACCCGAACGGGGCCGGCCCGCCGATGTGTTTCCCGGCGCGGGCGGCCTGGACCTTCTGGGCGCGGATACGTTCGGCCCGGTGTTCGGACTCATGCTGTGCCCACGCGCCGCGGGTCTTGGCGACGGCGCGGCCGGTCGGGGTGGAGAGGTCTAGCTTCCCGGATGTGACCGTGTACGTGGGGACGCCCCGCGGGTCGCACACGTCGATGAACCGTTCGAGTTCCTTGGTCTGCCGTAGGAGGCGGTCGTGGTCCCAGACGATAACGGCGTCCAGGGCGCTGGCCTCAATGTCCTGGACTAGCCGGTCGTACTCGGGGCGGCGGCGTGACTTCATGGCGGACAGATCGTTGTCGACGTACTCGTCGACGACTTCCAGGTCCATACGCTGTGCGAGGTCTCGGCACGCCTCGAGCTGCCGGTCGACGCCGAGGCGTTCGCCCTGCATGTCGCGGCTGATTCGGGCGTAGATGCCGGCGCGTGGATTGGTCATGGGCCGAGTCTATCGACAGGGTCACTTGACACACTTTCCGAATATTCTGCGGTCTGCGCCCCGCGGTCGTCGGCCAGGGCCGTGGCGACTCGTGCGGCGCGTTTCGGGCTGCGGTCGCCCGATGAGATCGCCGCGGCGTCCGGCGAGATCTGCTGCTCGTCGGCGGTGATGGTGTCGTTCGTGGTCATGGTGGTGTACCCCTCCAGGTCAGCGGCGGGAGTCGGCTCCCGCACGGTGTCGGTTGTGTCGGTCCGGTCCATCGTCCAGACGGACCGGGTCGTCGGCGGCGCCCCGTCTGACGGAGCGGCGGAACCGGCCGGCCCCGCTGACCAGCACTCTTCCGCGCCACGCCCCTGCGGCGGGCCGTCGTTTCCGCGCACGTGGACGTGTGAGCGCTGCCGGCCGCTTGTGGAGCAGTGAGCGGCCGACCCTGCCCCGCGCCCTCCTCGCCGTCGACTCGCCGCAGGCGGCCGGAGGCGGTGCTCAGGCCGGACCCCGCAGCATGGCCAGCAGCATCGGCAGCACCCCGAGGCACACGAACGCCGGAAGGTGGCACAGCCCCAGCGGCACGACGAGGCGCACCGCCAACTGCTCGGCCGCGAGCTGGGCGGCACGGGCACGCTCCTGGCGCAGGGCCTGGGCCGCCTGGACCAGGCTCTGTGCGCCGGCGGCACCGGTCGCGTGCAGGGGTCTTAGCCGTCGGCCGAGTTCACGCAGCTGCGCAACGTCCTCCTGCCTGGCCGAGTCGTCGAGCCGGGACCATGCCGATGCCCACGGGGCGCCCCACAGCAGGGCGCGGGTCACCGGACGCAGCAGGTGACCGGAGGGCATGACGGAGGCGACGTCGTCGAGGGCGGCGACCAGCGACCGGCCGGCCCCGAGCTGCGCGGCGGTCACGTCCAGCCAGGCCGCGGCGTCCACGGCGTGTTCCGGACCCCGTGCCTGACGCAGTAGCCGCGAGACCCACACGTGGCCCGCGACGGTGAAGAACGCCCCGGCGGCCAGCACCAGCCAGCCGAGGACGTCCCCCAGCAGCACGGCCGGGCCCGCACCCAGCATCCAGGCCAACCCGAGACCGCCCAATGGCAGCCAGCGCAGCAGCGTGACCGTCGAGCGCGGGCCGGCGGCATGGGCGGCCCGGGCGCGCTCGGCGTCCAGCTCGGCCTCGCGTGCGGCCGCGAAGCGCTCGGCGACGACGGCCGGAGCCGTCCCCGTCCGATGGGACAGCTCCAGCAGCCCCGTGAAGGTCTGCCATGAGTCGACGCCGTCGGGTCCTGCGACCGCTGACGGGGCGCCGCCGAGACGGTGGACGGCCGCCAGGCGTGAGAGCACATGGCCCAGGCAGCATCCCGGTTCAGCTCTCGCGCAGCACTCCTCGGCCTCCGCCGCGGCCGTCCATGCCTGTTCGGTGGTGAGCCCGGTGCGCAGGTGGCCTGCCCAGCGCCGCAGGGCGAGCGCGGCGTCCGCCTCGGCTCGGGACCGGTCACGACGCCGTCGACGCCACCAGCGCAGCAGCCGTGCCGTCGGCGCCGGTGCGTCGGCCCGGCGGGCGGACGCAGACGGCATGCCGGAGGCGGGCGGCGGGCCCGCTGCGAGCCGCTCAGTCATCGTGGTCCCCCAATCGGGCCGTCAGCAGCGGCCAGCCGGGCCCGCGCACCGCCCGTCCCGACCCGTCGTCCGTCAGCGCCGGTGCCAGTGTCAGGGGCGCGTCCGGGGCGTCCGCCGGGACGGGCACGCACAGCTGCGTGGGCGCGCGCGTGCCGGTGCGCCGACGCACGTGCACGACGGCGTCGACGCCGGCGCGGGCCTGCGCGTCGATCGCCGCGCGGGACCAGCCGGCGAGAGCCCCCATCGCGTGCAGTCGTGCCGGGACGTCGTGGGCGGAGTTGGCGTGCAGGGTGCCCCAGGCTCCTTGATGCCCCGTGTTCAGGGCGGTCAGCATCTCGGCCACCTCGGCCCCGCGGCACTCGCCCACCACGAGCCGGTCCGGGCGCATCCGCAGTGCGTGACGGATGAGCTCGGCCAGGCCGATCTCGCCGGCCCCCTCGACGTTGGCCGCACGGGCCTGCAGGGGCACGACGTGCGGATGGGCGGGCGTCGCCTCGAGGGTGTCCTCGACCGTCACGATCCGTTCGTCCGGCGGCACCTCGGCCAGGGCCGCGGCGAGCAGCGTCGTTTTGCCCGAACCCGTCGCCCCGGAAACGAGCACGCTCGCCCGGCGGCGGATCAGCAGCCGCATCGCGTCGAGCCAGGTCGCCCCGTCCGGCCAGCCGGCGGCGAGTTCGCCGAGCGCGGGCCGGTCCGCGGCGGGCACGCGCAGGCTCAGCACCGGTCCTCCGCCTGAGATGGGCGGCAGCACCGCGTGCACGCGGACGCCCGCAACGCGGGCATCGGCGGCCGGCACCGCGGCGTCGAGGCGGCGCCCGGCCTGGGCCAGCAGGCGGGTGGCCAGGGCGCTGGCCCGTTCGGGCGGCAGCCGCAGACCCGTGGATCGCAGGCCTCCAATCCCGTCGGTCCAGACCTGCCCCGCGGCGTCGACGAGCACATCGGTGATGCCCTCGGCCCTCACCCACGGCGCGAGCGGACCGAATCCGGTGAGCTCGTCCTCGAGGTAACGCACGGTCGCCGGCGTCGCCGCCACCTGTTCCGCGTCGAGGGCGCGTCCGAGTGCACCGGTGGCGTCGACGTCCTCGAGACCGCGCTCGGCCAGCCGGCGACGTGTCGCATCCAGCCACGGCGGCTCGGGGGCCAGCGGCTCCGGGTCGTCGGGAGCGAAGGGTCCGGTGCCGGGGGCGCCGACGGTGCGGAGGTCGGACGGCTCGGGCGCACTGATCGCACTGTCCATGTCCTCCAGTCCACAGCTGCCCCAGGGACGCGGGCCGTCACGGTCGCCCCGGTGCGGACAGCTGCAGGATTCCGGTCGGCTGTGCAGGAGTCAGCTGGCCTCGAGGCGCCGCGCTCCGCCTCGAGGAGGGTGTCAGCGCACTGTCTGCCGGGTCGCCGCGTCGACGACCCGGCTCGCATCCCACGGCTCGTCCCAGCCCAGCAGTTCGAGCACGCGGGAGAGCAGCGCCGCCGTCACACCCCACACGAACCGGTCCTGCACCGCGAAGCCGGGCGTGAGCCCGCGCCGTCCGCCCGGGCGGGCCACCATAAACCGGCCGTCGGGGTCGGTCAGATCCGCCACCGGGACCCGGAACACGGCGCTCGCCTCATTGTGGTCCACGACGTCGACACGACTGGACCGACGCCACCAGCCGACGACCGGGTGCACGACATAGCCGGAGACGGCGACGCAGACCGGCGGCAGGACGCCGAGCACCTCCACCGCAGCGGGGTCCAGGCCGGTCTCCTCACGCGCCTCGCGCAGCGCCGTCGCGACGACCGAGCCGTCACCCGGATCGCAGCGTCCGCCCGGGAACGCGACCTGCCCGGCATGACGGCGCAGCGTCTGCGCCCGCTGGGTCAGCAGCACATCCAGCAGGGCGTCGACGTCGCGGGTCCGGCGCCGGGCCGGCACGTCGTCGAGAGGCCCGAAGAGCAGGAGCACGGCGGACGGCGTCGGTGCCGGCACGCGAGGCCAGTCGAAGCCCCACGTCACCGCCGATTCCGCGGGAATGTCGGTCAACGAGGCGGGCCGCCGCTCGTGCGGCACGGCCGCGTCATCGGCCGGTGTGCCCCAGCGCGCGATCAGCTCCACCAGCTCCGCCCGCGCTCGGGCGAGTTCCGGCCCGGCCGAACTCGGTGCGGCGGCGGGCTGGCTGTCGAAGGGAGCGTCCATGCCCGCCACGGTAGCCCTGCGTGGGACGGCAGGGCCGTCTTCGGCCGCCACCTCAGCCGAGCAGGAGCGAGACGGCCAGCGCCGCCATGACCACGGCGATCGCCAGGTCCACCACCTGCCAGGCGCGGGGACGGGCCAGGACGCCGGCCAGCAGCCGGGCCCCGAATCCCAAGGCGGTGAACCACACGACCGAGGCGAACACGGCGCCCACCGCGAACACCCAGCGCCCCTCGGGGCCGTGCTGGTTGGCCACCGAGCCGAGCAGCACGACGGTGTCGAGGTAAACGTGCGGGTTCAACCACGTCAGGGCGAGTGTCGTGCCAACGACGGACCCGGCCGTCCGCGGCGCCTGGACCGCCTCGAGCGCTCCCGGGCGCAGGGCCGCGCGCGCCGAGGTCGCCGCGAACCACAGCAGGTACGCCGCCCCGGCCCAGCGCAGCGCCTCCAGCAGCCACGGCACCGCCTGCACGAGCGCGCCGACGCCCGCCGTCCCGGCCAGGATCAGCACCGCGTCCGAGAGCAGGCAGACGAGCACGACGGGTCCGACGTGCTCACGGCGCACCCCCTGGCGCAGCACGAACGCGTTCTGCGCTCCGATCGCGACGATGAGGGCGAGGCCGGTGAGCAGTCCGGTGAGGGCGAGGGCGGGCGTCTGCATGGGTCGTGACGCTAGAGAACGCCCCAATCATGAGACAAACGCCGTGATCTTCATCTAGATAAGCTCAGCTTCATCACCTCGCGATGGCGCGTCGGGCGCGGCATCGCGGCACAGAACCGTCGAGCGCATGAACGGAGCCACCCGTGAACCTGGAACAGCTGCGCGCCCTGCTGGCCATCGTCGACGAAGGGTCGTTCGAGGCGGCCGCCGATGCCCTGGGCGTCAGCGCCTCCGCCGTCAGCCAGCGGATCCGCGCGCTGGAGCGCACCGTGGGACAGATGGTCGTGCGTCGTGGCACCCCGTGCGAGGCGACCGACGCAGGACAGGCGCTCGTGCGCATGGCCCGCCACGTGAGCGTCATCGAGCGCGAGACCTGGGCCACCCTGGGCCGGCAGGCCTCGGGACGTTCCGTCACGGCCCTGGCCGTGCCCGCCGACGCGCTGGGCACGTGGTTCGAACCGGTGCTGCGCGAGGCCGCCGGATGGACGGACACGACGCTCGATCTGCACATCGAGGACCAGGACCACAGTGCGGCCCTGCTGCGCCGCGGCGATGTGCTGGCCGCCGTGACGACAGAACCCCAGCCCGTGCCCGGCTGCGCGGTCGAGCCGCTGGGCCGGATGCGCTACGTGCCCGTGGCCGCGCCACGGCTGCTGCGCCAGCACGTGCGTCACGGGCGCCCGGACCTGCACACCATGCCGACCATGCGGTTCAACGCGAAGGACGGACTGCAGGCGCAGGTGCTCGATATGCACGCACCGTCGGCGGCTCCGCCCACGCACCTCGCCCCGTCGTTCGACGCCTTCCACCGTTGCGTGCGCGCCGGACTCGGCTGGGGCATGCTCGTGGACCTGCAGGCCGTCGACGACCTGGCCAGCGGTCGGCTGGTGCGGCTGCCCGGCGTCGACGACGTCCTCGTGCCGCTGCACTGGCAGGCGGCGACCCTGCCCTCTCCCGGGCTGCTGCGCCTGAGCCGCGCGGTGCACGAGGCCGCCGCCGGTGGACTGGAGCGTGCGGACCGCCCGTGACCGCCGGCGCGTCACCGCCGCCACCGCCGCCCCGTGTCGCCCCGCAGGTCCGTTACCCTCCCGTGCCATGGAGTCCACCGCGCCGCCGCTGCCCGAGTCGGTCGACGTCGTCGTGGTCGGCGCGGGACAGGCCGGGCTCGCGGCCGGCTACTTCCTCCACCGGCACAACCGGGACGCGAGCCGCCGAGGTCTGCGGACCCTGGACGCCGTCCTGCTCGACGCATCCGCGAGGCCGGGCGGCGCGTGGCCGCGATACTGGGACTCACTCGAGCTGTTCTCTGCCGCCGAGCACTCGTCCCTGCCCGGCCGAGCGATGCCCCGCCGCCTCGACGGACGCACTCCGACGGCGGCGGACGTCGCCGGCTACCTCGCCGACTACGAGACCCGTTACCGCCTTCCGGTCCACCGACCGGCACCGGTCAGCTCCGTCGAACTCGACGAACATGACGGCCCCGAGATCGAGGGCCGGGGCTTCGCGGTGACGCTGGCGGACGGCCGTCGCGTGCGAGCCGCGGCGGTGATCTCGGCGACCGGGTCCTTCACTCGCCCCTTCCTGCCCTCGTCTGCCGCGGCCGCCGAGGCCGCGCCTCGTCAGCTGCACGCGGCCGAGTACCGCCGACCCGAGCCGTTCGCGGGACAGCACGTGCTGATCGTCGGCGGGGGCAACTCCGGCCCGCAGGTCGCGGCGGACCTGCTGCCCCACGCGCGTGTCACCTGGGCCACACGGCGCCCGCCGCGGTTCATGCCCGACGACGTGGACGGCCGGGCCCTGTTCCGCGTGGCCACGGCCCACGTGAGAGGTGAGTCCGACGCGGCCGTGACGCAGCTGGGCGAGATTGTCGCGGTCCCGTCGGTGCGCCGCGCCCGCGACGAGCAGGGCCTGCGCGCGGTGCCGCTGTCCGAGGCGCTCGCCCCGGGCCGCCACTACGACGCGATCATCTGGTGCACCGGCTTCCGGCCCGAGCTGCGGCACCTGCGTGCCCTGGGCCTGCGGCACACGGACCACGGCGTCCCCGCCACCCGCCGAGACCTGCCGACCGCGTCCACGGACGTGCCGGGCCTGCACCTGCTCGGCTACGGCGACTGGTGCGGGCCGGCCTCCGCGACGCTGATCGGGGTCGGAGCGCACGCACGCCGCGCGGTCCAGGACATCGTGGCCCGCCTAGCCTGAGGCAGCCTCACGCGCCGAGCGAGTACCCCCTCTCCCGCAGCTGACGGCGCGAGTGCCCGGCGAGCATGAGCCGGTGCAGCTCTTCGCGGCCGGGCTTGAGCTCATAGGCGAGCAGCCCTCGCGCCGCCTCCGGGTCCGTCTCGCCCTCGCCGTAGGCCGGGCACCACCGAGCCACCGGGCAGACCCCGCACGCCGGGCGCCTGGCATGGCACACCCGCCGGCCGTGGAACACGAGGTGATGGGACAGCCCCGTCCAGTCCCGCCGCTCGAACAGGGCCGCCACCTCGTGCTCGACCTTCACCGGATCGGTCTGCCCCGTGAAGCCGAGCCGCCGCGCCAGCCGGCCAAAGTGAGTGTCCACGGTGATGCCCGGCTGGCCGAACGCGTTGCCCAGCACGACGAACGCGGTCTTGCGGCCGACGCCGGGCAGGCTCACCAGGTCCTCGAGACGCCCGGGGACCTCGCCGTCGAAGCGCTCGACCAGGTCCCGAGACAGGCGCAGGACGGCGGCCGCCTTGTTCCGGTAGAACCCGGTGGGACGGACCAGCTCCTGCAGCTCGACCTCGTCGGCGCCGGCCATCGCGGTCGCGTCGGGGAACCGGGCGAACAGGGCCGGGGTGACCGCATTGACCCGCACATCGGTGGTCTGGGCGGACAGGACCGTGGCGACGAGCAGCTCGAACGCGGTCCTGAAGTCCAGCTCCGCGACCGCATACGGGTACGTCTGGGCGAGCACCCGGTCGATCCTCCGCGCACGGCGGGTCAGGGCGAGGCGGCTCTCTCCGGTGGGTGTGGCGGCACGGGCGGCATCGGTCGTCATCGCCCCATCGTCGCACCCGCCCGCGCACCGCCATGCCGCTGAACTTGTGACCGGCGACACCCGGACGGCATGCTGTGGAGCGACCGCACCGAGTCGCGCCTCACATTCGGCGCGGCTCGACGACCCGAAGGAGAACCATGAGCGAGCACCAGACGCAGACTTTCCCGCCGCCGCGTGAGTTCGCGGCAAACGCCGTCGCGACCGCCGACCTGTACGCCGAAGCGGAACAGGACCACGAGGCGTACTGGGCCCGCCGCGCGCGCCAGCACCTGCACTGGGAGCAGGACTTCACCCAGGTGCTGGACTTCTCCGCGGCCCCCGTGGCCCGCTGGTTCGCCGACGGCACCACGAACGCCGCCTACAACGCGCTCGACCGCCACGTCGAGGCGGGGCACGGCGAGCGCACCGCAATCATCTTCGAAGGCGAGCCCGGTGACACCCGCACCTACAGCTACGCCGAACTGGCGGCCGAGGTCCGTCGCGCCGCCAACGCCTTCGCCTCCCTCGGCGTCACCAAGGGCGACCGGGTCGCTGTCTACCTGCCGATGATCCCGGAGGCCGTCATCACGATGCTCGCGTGCGCTCGCCTCGGCGCCGTGCACTCGGTCGTGTTCGGCGGGTTCTCCGCCGACGCCCTGCGCTCGCGCATCGACGACGCCGAGGCCAAGCTGGTCGTGACCGCCGACGGCTCGTTCCGCCGCGGCACGCCGTCGATGCTCAAGCCCGCCGTCGACGAAGCCCTGTCCGCCCCGGGCCACACCGCCGAGCACGTAGTCGTGGTCCGCCGCAACGAGGCCGAGATCCAGATGACCGAGGGCCGCGACCTGTGGTGGCACGAGGTGGTCGACTCCGCCTCCGACGAGCACGAGCTGACGTGGCACGAGGCCGAGCACCCGCTGTTCATCCTCTACACCTCCGGCACCACCGGGAAGCCGAAGGGCATCCTGCACACCACCGGCGGCTACCTCACTCAGACAGCCGCCACGATGCACGACACCTTCGACCTCCGGCCCGAGACCGACGTGTTCTGGTGCACCGCCGACGTCGGCTGGGTGACCGGCCACTCCTACGTCGCCTACGCCCCGCTGGTGAACGGCGCGACGCAGCTGATCTACGAGGGCACCCCCGACACCCCCCACCAGGGCCGCTGGTGGGAGCTCGTGCAGAAGCACGGCGTCACGCTCCTCTACACTGCGCCCACCGCGATCCGCACGTGCATGAAATGGGGCCGGCAGATCCCCGACGAGTACGACCTGTCGAGCCTGCGCGTGCTCGGCACGGTCGGCGAGGCGATCAACCCGGAGGCCTGGCGCTGGTTCCACGAGGTGATCGGCGGCGGCCGCTGCCCCATCGTGGACACGTGGTGGCAGACCGAGACCGGCGCGCACATGCTCACTCCGCTGCCGGGCGTCACGACGCTCAAGCCCGGATCCGCACAGCGGCCCGTGCCCGGCGTGGACCTCGCGGTGGTCGACGAGAACGGCGAACCCATGACCGGCACCGAGCCGGGCCTGCTCGTCGCCCGGCGCCCCTGGCCGTCCATGCTGCGCGGCATCTGGGGGGACCCGCAGCGCTTCGCGGACACCTACTGGTCGCGCTTCGAGGGCATGTACTTCGCCGGGGACGGCGCCCGCTACGACGAGGACGGGGACATCTGGCTGCTGGGCCGCGTGGACGACGTCATGAACGTCTCCGGGCACCGCCTCTCGACGCAGGAGATCGAATCGTCCCTCGTCGCGCACGAGGACGTCGCCGAGGCGGCCGTCGTCGGCGCCGCGGACGAGACCACCGGCCAGGCAGTTGTCGCCTTCGTGCTGCTCACGGAGGCGGCTGCCGCACGGGACACCGACCCGGAGGAGACCGGCCGAGCCCTGCGCGCTCACGTCGGCGAGGACATCGGCCCGATCGCCAAGCCCAAGCGCGTGCTGGTGGTCCCCGAACTGCCGAAGACCCGCTCGGGCAAGATCATGCGACGCCTGCTCAAGGACGTCGCGGAGGGTCGGCCGATCGGCAACACCATGACCCTGGCCGACCCCGGCGTCATGGACCGCATCTCTGAGGCGGTCGGCTCCCGCTGACCCCGACCCGGGCACGAGACAGGGCCGGCCCCCGTTCGGGAGCCGGCCCTGTCCGCGTCGATCGGCGGTTCAGAAGCGTTCGGCCGGCGCGTAGGCCGGAATCGCCTCCTCGTCCTCCGCCTCATACCGGTGGTCGTCCAGGTGCGGGTCCGCGTCGTCGGGCACATCGCCCGAGGACTCGTCGGGATGGCGCACCAGGTTCACCATGGCCAGGGCGAGGCCGCCCCAGACGGTGGCCATCGCCACGATCATCATGATCACTGCCGAGGTCTCCACGTCAGTCCTCCTTCGTCGAACGCGGCTGGGCCGCGGGGCGGGCACCGGCGACGACGGGGAGCTCCCCCGTCGGGCTCGGCACCGGGGTGCCGTCCTCGTAGACGAGCTCCGCGGCCAGGTCCTCGTTCACGCTCTCCTCCGCGTTGAGCCCGGAGGTCGCCGACCAGGGCAGCAGGGACAGCCCGACGGCCAGGACGATGACCAGGCCCATCATCCCCCAGCCGAAGATGCCGAGGAAGTGCGCCGGGAAGTCGCCGTAGCCCTCCTTGAGGGTCGTCGTGATCCACGAGAGCAGGGTGTAGGACAGCACGATCGGCAGGACGATCGCCACGAGCACCTTGTAGAACTCGCCGAGCTTGAACGACGAGACCGCGTTGAGGTGGCGGCGCAGCATGTCGAGTCGGCCGAGGACGCCGGAGACCATGAGCACCGCCACCAGGGCCGCGCCGACGATGCCGATGTTGTTCACGAACGCGTCGGTGACGTCGAGCAGGCTCATGCCCGAGGTGGTGCCGAACAGGAACAGCGAGACCAGGGCGCAGACGCCGTTGACGCCGATCACCGCGGCCCAGCGGCCAAGACCCAGCTTGTCCTTCACCGCCGAGACGACGACCTCGAGGATCGAGATCATCGACGTGAAGCCGGCGACCACGAGGGAGCCGAAGAACAGCACACCGATGACCGCACCGGCGGGCGCTTCGGAGATCAGGGCAGGGAAGGCGATGAAGGCCAGGCCGATGCCGCCGCTGACGACCTCGCCCACGGCCACGCCCTGCGCCTGCGCCATGAACCCGAGCGCCGAGAAGACGCCGATGCCGGCGAGGACCTCGAAGCCCGAGTTGGAGAAGCCCACCACCAGGCCCGACGAGGTGAGGTTCGTGCGGCGCTTGAGGTAGGAGGCGTAGGTGACCATGATGCCGAAGCCCACCGAGAGGGAGAAGAAGATCTGCCCGTAGGCGGCGATCCACACCGCCGGGTCGGTCAGCACGGACCAGTTCGGGGTGAAGAAGGTGTTCAGGCCGTCGACCGCGCCCGGCAGAGTCACCGACAGGCCGACCAGGATCAGGAACATCAGCACGAGGATCGGCATGCCGATCATCGAGGCGCGGGCGACACCGCGGCGAATGCCGAAGCCCATGAGCAGAATCAGCAGCGTCCAGACCACGATCATCGGGATCAGCACGGGGCCGACGAAGTCGAACGAGGGCATCGGGTCATCGGCGGCGCGCAGGTACTCCCCCATAAAGAAGCCCTCGGGGTCCTCTCCCCAGCGCTGGTCGACGGAGAACCAGGTGTACATGATCGACCAGGCGATGATCGCGGCGTAGTACACGCCGATCACGAGGCAGACGAGCACCTGCACCCAGCCGATCCACTCGGCCTTCGGATGCAGCCGCCGCCAGGCCAACGGCGGGGCGCCGCGGAAGCGGTGGCCGATGGCGTAGTCGAAGAACAACAGCGGAATGCCCGCCGTGAGCAGGGCGATCAGATACGGCAGGATGAACGCTCCGCCGCCGTTCTCATAGGCAACGTAGGGGAAGCGCCAGATGTTGCCGAGGCCGACGGCCGAGCCGACCGCGGCGAGGATGAAGGCCCAGCGGCCCGTGAACTCCTCACGTGATCGCTTCGGCCGTGGCTTGGCCGCTGTGTGGACGGTGGGCATGGGTGACCTCCGGGGCAATGCACGTCGTGCGGGAAATGAAGGTGACCCTACTGTAGGACAGTCCGGGCCGTTATGTGAGGGGCCTCACTTTCCACGATGTGGACATCGCAGCCCTCGCCACACCTCAGCCCGGGATGCACGCGCCCGCCGGCAGCGTCCTCTCGAGGCCGGCCGCGCGGTCCACGAGGTCCTCGTACTCGTCGCCGGCGATGGCGTAGCCCAGCGTGCTTGAGCCGGGCGCGCGTGCGAAGACGAGGCCCGCCACCTGCCCGTCGTCGGTCACGAGCGGTCCGCCGGAGTGGCCGGGGACGATCTCGGCGTTCAACTGGTAGATCTCCACGGCACCCTGGGTGCGCCCGTAGATATCGGACAGCAACGCCTCGGTGCGCCCCTGCACCCGGGCCGGCGTCTCCACATACGGCCCGCCCGCGGGGAAGCCGAGGGCGTGGGCCTCCTGCCCCGGTTCGAGGTCCGCGTCGGTCTCGGGCACCGGCAGGTCGGCGCCGTCGACCGCGACGACGGCGAGGTCGCGCTGCGGATCCAGATGCACCACGCGACCGGAGTAGACCTCGCGGGAGGCTGTCTCGACGGTCGGGGCGTCCACACCGGCCACCACGTGCGCATTGGTGAGGATCCGGTCCGGCGCGATGACCACGCCCGTGCCGTTCTGCGTCTGTCCGCATTCGGCAGCCAGGCCGGAGAGCCGCACCACCGACTCCCTCACCTTGGGCGGCGCCGGGGCGGCCTGCACCGGTTCTTCCTCCGCTCCGGTGCCAGGGGAGCTCTGCGTCGACGGGCTCGGGATTGCCCTCGACTCCGGGGCACCGTCCGAGCCCGCAGAATCGGCCGGGTCGGCAGCGGCCCCGGAGTCGCCCGGGGCGGGCACCCGCACCTCGGGGAGCATGTTCAGGCCCGCGGCCGCCACCCGCGACTGCGCGAGCCAGCGCTGACCGGCGTCGGGCATCGCCCTGTCGATCACCGTCAGCACCGTCGACCGGTTGACCTCGGTCGTGACGGGAGTCAGGCCGAGCGTGCCGAGCCCCAGCGCCAGCATGCTTAGCGCCACAGAGGCCACGAGCACCGAAGCGAGGGCGCCGAGTACACGGTCCACCCGCCGCAGCACAGGCAGGTTCACGTGCAGGCGGATCCACCCTCCGACACTCTCGCCGATCGTCGTGCCGAGGCCGACGAGCGCGACGACGACGCCGAGGATAGCGACCCAGCGCCAGTCGGGGTCGGCCACCCAGCGGGAGACGAAGGGGACGGCATAGAAGGCCGCTGCGGCGCCGGCGACGAAGCCCAGCAGCGTGCCCGCGACGATCCACAGGCCACGGCGATGCCCCTGCACCAGCGCCACCACCAGCAGCGCCACAAGGACCAGGTCCAGCCAGGCGATCCCGAGGATCATGCGTGCACCCTTCCGTAGAGCCTCTGACCCGGAGCCCGCCCGGCGCCACTTGCCCGAACGCACAGCCTAGCGGCAGGATCTGGGGCGATGCGGCACAATGGTGCCCAGCCCAATCACACCGGCACGGCCCCGCCCCCTGCGGGTCCGGTCACAAGAGAGGACGCGCCACACACGATGGATCTCGAGGTTCTGCGCAAGGCACCGCTGTTCGCCCACCTGGATGACGAGGTGTTCTCCATCCTCACCTCCGAGCTGACCGAGGTCGAGCTCTCCCGCGGCGCCTCCGCCTTCCACGAGGGCGATCAGGGCGATCAGCTGTACGTGATCATGTCCGGCAAGATCAAGCTTGGCCGCACGGCCTCCGATGGCCGCGAGAACCTCGTCGCCGTCCTGGGCCCGGGTGAGATCTTCGGCGAGATGGCGCTGTTCAACCCGGCACCGCGCAGCGCGAGCGCCACCGCCGTCTCCGCGACCCGTTTGGCCGGCCTGCGCCATGAGAACCTGCGTCGGGCCATCGGCAACTCGCCCGAGGTCTCGCTGCAGCTGCTGCAGGCGCTCGCCCAGCGCCTGTCCAAGACCAACGAGTCCCTGGCGGACCTGGTGTTCTCCGATGTCCCGGGCCGTGTCGCCAAGGCCCTGCTGGACCTGGCCGACCGCTTCGGTCGCCCGGCCGCCGACGGTCTGCTCGTGGCCCACGACCTCACCCAGGAGGAGCTGGCCCAGCTGGTCGGCGCCTCCCGCGAGACCGTCAATAAGGCCCTCGCGGAGTTCGTGCAGCGCGGCTGGATCCGACTGGAGAACCGCGCCGTCGTGGTGCTCGACCTGCAGCGCCTGCGCCAGCGCTCCCGCTGAGGGCGGCGGCCCGGTCCGCGACGGACCGGCCTGCGCGCCGACGAACGAGGCCCGGCCCCCGTGAGGGGAGCCGGGCCTCGTTCCGTCCAGGACGGCGCACGGGGACGGGTGCAGCTCGGTTCAGCTGTCGGCCCGGGCCGAGAGCCCCAGCAGGAACCCCGCCGCGCACGAGCTGCGCACGACGCAGTCCACGGCGGCGCGCACCATCGAGGAGCACTGCAGCCCGGCGTCCTCGTCCAGCGTGACCGCCGGCATCCACTGCAGCGCGCCCGGGCAGTTCTCCTCATCCCGGCAGGCCGCGCCGTCACGTCCGACGGGCTGCTGGCCCGGTGGCACGGAGACGGCGAAGATCCACGCGTCGACGCGGCGGTCGTCCTCGGCCGGGCTGACCCAACGGGTCACCGGGTGCAGCAGATCGGTGCGCACGCCCAGTCCCCGTCGGGCCAGCTGGCTGGGCAGCCCCTCGGCCCCCGTCTCCAGGCTCGATCGGCCTGCGGACCACAGCGGCGTGTGCGGATCGGGGACGACGTCGTCCTCGCCGGTGCCGGCCAGCAGCAGGCCCGTCTCCTCAAAGAGCGTGCGCACGGCCGCCATGACGTATTGACGCGCCACGCGCACATGGGACACATCGAGCCGTCGAGCCCACTGCTTGGGGGAAGGACCGAACCAGTCGCACGCGTCCGCGTCCTCCTCCTCGGGGGCGCCTCCGGGCAGCACGAGCCGGCTGCGCTCGGCGGACGACTCCGCCCGCTGCCGCACGAGCACCTCCGGGCCCTGCGGGCCGTCGCGCACCACCAACACCGTCACGACCGGGCGTGCAGGGCGCACCGGCCCCCTCCGAGGCGGCGCGACGGCCTGCGGCGCGGTTTCTGGCTCAGCGCGCACGAACAGTGAGCTCGACCTCGACGGGGGCGTCCAGGGGCAGGACGGCCACACCCACCGCAGAACGCGCGTGTCGACCGGCGTCACCGAAGACCTCGGCGAGCAGGTCCGAGGCGCCGTTCACGACGGTCGGCTGCGCGGTGAAGGACGGGTCCGAGGCCACGAATCCGACGACCTTGACGACCTGTTCCACCTGCTCGAGCCCGCCCAGCACGGCGTGCACGGCGGCGAGCGCGTTGACGGTGCAGCGCCGAGCCAGCCGCTGCGCCTGCTCGGGGTCCACGCCGTCGACGTCGGCCCCCACCTTGCCGGCAGCCTCGAGGGCACCGTCGACGAACGGCAGCTGCCCGGAGGTGAGGACGAGATTGCCGTCGCGCACGGCCGGGACATAGCTGCCCACCGCGGCGGCGACCTCCGGCTTCGTGATGCCCAGCGCGGCCAGGCGCTCGGCCGCGCGGCCCAGCCCCCAGCCGGCGTTCTGCTGCTCGGGCATGCTCAGGCCGCCTTCGGACGCTTGAGGTAGGCGACGGGGTTGGTCCCGTCCGGGCCGGGGATCACGGTGACCAGCTCCCAGCCGTCCTCGCCCCACTGGTCGAGGATCTGCTTGGTCGCGTGCACGATCAGCGGCAGGGTGGCGTATTCCCATCGGGTGTTCTCGGCAGTCATGCTGACCAGCCTACCCACGCCGACCGACGCGCCCCAGACGACGGCGCCCCCGTCCGGCGAGCTGCCAGGGGACGCCGGTAGACTGCCGCGCATGGCGCAGCGCAAGTCACCCTCCAAGGACACCGCGACGCCCCTTGGCCGACTCCTGAAGTTCCTGGGATTCTCGGCGCTGGCGGGGCTGCTCGTGGCCGGACTCATGCTGCCCGCGGCCGGGATCGTCGGCGCGGGGGCGAACGCGGGTTCGGCGATGCTCGGGGCGCTGCCCTCATCACTTCCGGACGAGCCCGTCGCGGTCCCGTCCAAGGTGGTGACCTCCGACGGCAAGGAGATCGCGACCTTCTACGAAGAGAACCGCAAACCGGTGAAGCTCGAGGATATCGCCCCGTCGATGCGCCAGGCGATCGTCGCCATCGAGGACGAACGCTTCTATGAGCACGGCGGCGTCGACCCCCGCGGTCTGGCCCGCGCGATGGCGAACAACGCCACCTCGGACTCGACGCAGGGCGCATCCACCCTGACGCAGCAGTACGTGAACAACGTGCTCATCAACTCCCAGATGCTCCGCGGCGACTCGCGCCTGACCCTCTCCGGGTCCAAGGAGATTTCGGACAAGGTCAAGGAGATGAAGCTCGCGGTCGAGGCTGAGAAGACCATGACCAAGGACGAGATCCTCGAGGGGTATCTGAACCTCGTGCTCTTCCAGGGTCGCGCCTACGGCGTCGAGGCGGCCGCCCAGTACGTCTTCGGCAAGTCGGCCAAGGACCTCGAGATCTGGGAGTCCGCGACGCTGGCCGGCATGGTGCAGTCACCCACCGGCTACAACCCGGAGACCAACCCGGAGGGCGCCAAGGCACGCCGCAACACCGTGCTCGGCGCGATGCTCAAGAACGACTACATCACGCAGCAGGAGCACGACCACGCGGTCAAGCAGCCGCTGGAGGTCACGATGGAGTCGCTGCCCACCGGCTGCCTTGCCGCCGAGTTCGGCCAGTACTTCTGTGACTACGTCGAGCGGCAGGTCCTGGCGAGCCCGGCCTTCGGCCCGGATGCGACCTCGCGGAAAGCCATGCTGCACCGCGGGGGCCTGACGATCCGCACGACCCTCGACTCGAAGCTGCAGAAGGCGGCCGAGAAGGAGGTCAAGGAGCAGGTGCCCAACGACGAGTCCGCCGGCATCGGCGCCTCGCTGCTCACCCTCGAGCCGGGCACGGGCAACATCAAGGCGATGGCCCAGAACACCGACTACTCGCTCGGCAGCGGCAAGGGCGAGACCAGCATGAACTTCAATGTGGACCGCGAATGGGGCGGCGGCGCCGGCTTCCAGGCGGGATCCACGTTCAAGCCGTTCGTCGCGCTCGCCTGGCTGCGCAACGGGAACAAGCTGATCGACACCGTCCCGGCGGACACCGACCACTACCCCATGGGCACCCGCTTCGCGGCGTCCTGCCGCGACAGCGGCTACGTCACCGTCGGCGCGCCCTGGGACCTGAGCAACGTGGTGCAGGGCCTAAAGAAGCAGGACCGCATCGACGAGGGCCTGTTCTGGTCCGTCAACACCCCGACGGTTGCGGCCGCCTACATGACGGACCTGTGCGACATCACGTCGCTGATGACCGAGCTCGGCGTCCGCAAGGCGGACGACTCGATGCCCATCAGCCCGGACTCCCCCGCGTTCCTGCTGGGCTCGGACTCGATCGCACCGATGTCCCTGGCCCGCTCGTTCAACGCCCTGGCCGCGGACGGTCTGTACTGCGAGCCGCGGGTCTTCGAGTCGGTCACGGACCGCTCGGGCCGCGAGTATGCGGTGCCGGACCCGGAGTGCCGCCAGGTGATCGACAAGGAGCACGTGCACGAGCTGTCCCCGGTGCTGCAGGGCATCGCGGACCTGAACATCCTCCAGGACGAGGCGGACTTCGCCGCCGCCGGCAAGACCGGCACGAACAACAACATGTCCTCGACCTGGTTCGTCGGGTACACGGACAAGCTCACGACGGCCTCGTGGGTGGGACGCTGGACCAACCAGAAGACCCTCGCCGGCGAGACGATCAACGGCAAGAAGTACGAAGAGTTCTACGGCACCGAGATCGGCGGGCCCCTGTGGCGGGCCTACATGGAGGCGGCCAACGAGAAGTACAAGCCGGGCGAGCTTCCCGACTACGACGGTCCGCAGTTCAAGGACCACGGTGTCGAGGGCTCGCATCCGGCGGGAACCGACTACACGCTCGACGACATCGAGCGTCCCGGCCCCACGCCCGACGATTCCGCGGAGGACTGAGCCGGATGCCGATGACCTCGACCCTCGGGCGCGCTGCGGTCGGCCTGGCCGCCGCCGGGGCCACCGCTGGAGCGTGGGGGCTGGCGGAGGCGAGCGCATACACGGTGCGCACACACCGGGTCGCCGCCCTGCCTCCCGGCTCGGCGCCGCTGCGCGTGCTGCACCTCTCGGACGTGCACCTGTTGCCGTGGCACCGCCGCCGCCTGGCCTGGCTCTCGCGCCTGGGCGTGACGCGGCCAGACCTGGTGGTGAACACGGGCGACAACATCGCCTCGGACCGCTCGATCACCCCGCTGCTCGAGGCCTTCGGCCCGTTGCTCGAGGTGCCGGGCGTGTTCGTGCCCGGCTCCAACGACTACTACGCGCCGAAGCGTGCCAATCCGCTGCGGTACTTCGCGGGACCCTCAAAGGTCGAGGCCTCGACGCGCCGTCGCCTGGACAGCGACGGGCTGTTCGGGCGGTTCGTCGAGGCCGGCTGGCGCGACCTGACGAACCGCTCCGTGTCCGTCGAGGTCGGCTCCGCCGCGCCGCTCGAGGTGCTCGCCGCGGGCACGGACGACCCGCACCTGGGCCTCGACGAGTTCGGCGGCTTCACCGCGGCAACCCACGGTCCCAGCGACGAGGTCTTCACGCTCGGGGTCACCCACGCCCCGTACCGGCGGGTGCTCGACGCGATGGTGACCGACGGGGCGGACATGGTGCTGGCCGGTCATACCCACGGCGGCCAGGTGTGCCTGCCGTTCTTCGGGGCGCTGGTCACGAACTGCGATCTCCCCCGTCGTCAGGCCTCGGGCCTGTCCACGTGGAGCGCCGGAGGGCGCACGGTGCCGCTCGAGGTGTCCGCGGGCATCGGCGCGGCCCCCGCCATGCCGCTGCGCTTCGCCTGCCGCCCCGAGGCCGTCGTGCTGGATCTGGTCGCCCGTCTCTGAGCGGTCGGTTCAGGCGGCCGACCCGACGGCCTACACTCTCTGAGGTGACCCCCGTCTCATCCGCACCGCGCGCCCCGGGCTCCTCTGGCCCCGGTGCGCCTGTGCGCACTCTGCGCGCCTGCGTCGCGGGACTCGGCCCGTATCTGGAAGGAGTGCGGGTGCGCTGGTGCCTCGGCCTGACGGCCGCACTGCTCGCCGGCCTGGCGGCCCTCGCGATCCCGCAGGTGATCCAGCTGCTCGTGAACCGGGTGTTCACCACGGACCCCGGCCCCGACGGCCGGACGCAGGTGCTGTGGGCGGCGCTCGCCCTCGCCGTGCTCGGCCTGGGCGAGGCGCTGTTCGTGTGGCTGCGGCGCGTGCTGGTGCTTCCTCCGGCGGCCGACGTGGAGAACCGCGCCCGGATCGCCCTGTACGGCCGGCTCCAGCGGCTGCCGGTCGCCTTCCACGACGCGTGGCCCTCCGGCCAGCTGCTCTCCCGCGCCCAGGCGGACCTGGGCCTGCTGCGCCGCTGGATCGCGTTCGGTTCGGTCATGTTCATCGTGGACTCGGCGGTCATTGCGATCGGTCTGGCGCTGCTGTTCGGGCTGTCCTGGCAGCTGGCCCTCGTCTACCTGGTCGCGGCCGCGCCGATCATGTGGCGCTCGTTCGGCTTCCGCAACGACTTCCGCTCCGTCTCCCGGCTCTCCCAGGACCAGGCCGGCGACCTGGCGACCACCGTCGAGGAGTCCGTGCACGGCATCCGCATCCTGAAGGCGTTCGGCCGGGGCGCGCACGCCCTCGACGGGTTCGCGGCGCAGGCCTCAACGCTGCGCGACACCGAGGTCCGCAAGGCCGGGATCCTCGCGCGCTTCATCGGGCTGGTGGTGGGCCTGCCGGAGCTGGCCCTCGGCGTCGGGCTGGCCCTGGGGCTGTGGCTCGTGGCGCGCGGCGAGCTGACGGTCGGCGCCCTCGCCGCGTTCTTCGCGACGGCGGCGGTTCTCGCACGCCCCGTCGAGTCGGTCGGGCAGCTGCTGGGCATGACCCTGTCGACGAAGACGGCGATCGACCGGCACCTCGACGTGATCTCCATCGAGCCCGCGATCGCCTCGCCCTCGCCGAGGGCCGCCGCCACCGGCCCGGACGCCACGGAGCCGGATCCGGCGCCGCGGGGGCGCCTGGCCCTGCGAGGCGTGCGCTTCGCTTGGCCGGACGCGGGCGCCGATGAGCCGGAGCTGCTGCGCGGCGTGGACCTCGAGCTGGCCCCGGGCGAGACGATGGCGCTGGTCGGCGCGACGGGTTCGGGCAAGTCGACGCTGCTGCAGCTGGTCCCGCGCCTGCACGACGTCACCGCCGGCGTGGTCGAGGTGGACGGGCAGAACGTGCGCGCGTTCGATCTCGACGAGCTGCGCCGCCGGGTCGCCGTCGCGTTCGAGGAGCCCACGCTGTTCTCCGCCAGCGTCGAGGACAATGTGCTGCTGGGTGCTCCCGCCGAGGTCCTGGCCGACCGGTCCGCGCGGGACCGGCTGCTCGAGACCGCCCTGGAAACCGCGCAGGCCGGTTTCGTGCACGCGCTGCCCGAGGGCACGGCGACCCAGATCGGCGAGGAGGGGCTGAGCCTGTCCGGCGGGCAGCGGCAGCGCCTCGCCCTCGCCCGCGCGATCGCGGTCCGCCCGCGGATCCTCGTGCTCGACGACCCGCTCTCGGCCCTCGACGTGCGCACCGAGGAGGCCGTGACCGCGCGCCTGAAGGACGAGCTGGCGGAGACGACGACCCTTGTCGTGGCCCACCGCCCGTCGACGGTCGCCCTCGCCGACCGGGTGGCCGTCCTGGAGGACGGACGCGTCGTCGACGTCGGCACGCATGCCGAGCTGCTCGCGCGCTCGGCGCCGTACCGGCGGATCATCTCGTCCACAGACGAGGAGGTGCGCGCATGAGCCAGCGGCACGAGGCGACGCCGAGCGAGGCCCGCAGGCGCGGTCTCCGGCGCGCGAATCCCGCCCGGCCGGCAGAATTTCGGACTCGCGTCCACGGGGTGGGCGCCGAGGACGTCCTCGAGTACACGAACGACGAGCGCGCACACGTGCGCCGCCGCTCATGGCGGCTGTTGGCCGAGCTCGCCCGGCCCGTGCGGGGCGCGCTCGCCCTGACCCTGGTGCTCGTACTCGTCTCCAACGCGGCCCGGGCCGCCCTGCCGATGCTCATCGCATGGGCAATCGACTGGGGCCTGCCGCAGGCCGTCGAGCACGTCGAGGCCGGGGACTCCCCCGCGCCCGTGCTGCTCGCGGTCGGCGGCGCCTACGCGGGGGCGGCCGTCGTCGCCGGCGGCCTGCTGGCCTGGTACCTGTGGCTCACGGCCCGAGCGAGCCAGCGGATGCTGCTGGACCTGCGGCTGCGGGTGTTCCGGCACACCCAGCGCCTCAGCCTCGAGTTCCACGAGACCTACACGTCTGGGCGCGTGATCTCGCGGCAGACCTCGGACCTGGAGGCCCTGCGCGAGCTGCTCGACCAGGGCGTCTCTTCCCTCGTCTCCGGCGCCCTGTTCATGGTCTTCACCGCAGCGTCCATCCTGCTGCTGGACCCGCTGTCCTTCGGGGTGCTGTGCGTCGCGTTCGTCCCGGTGGCGCTGCTCGTGCGCTGGTACCGGCGGCGGTCAGAGGACGTGTACCGGCGCTCGCGGGTGTCCTCGGCCCGGTCGATCGTGCACTTCGTCGAGACGATGACCGGCATGCGCGCCGTGCAGGCGTTTCGCCGGCAGAAGGCCAACGACGAGCGGTACCGAGAGCTGGCCACGGAGTACCGCGACGACATGGTCGAGTCGCTGAACCTGTTCGGCGTGCTGCAGACCTCGCTCGTGGCGATCGGCAACCTGACGGTCGTCGCGATGCTCGTCGTGGGCGGCTTCCGGGTGCTGGACGGTCAGCTGGCGGTCGGCGTGCTCGTGGCGCTGCTGCTGGCCGGGCGGCGCGTGTTCCAGCCGATGGAGATGCTCGCGATGTTCTACTCGTCGCTGCAGTCGGCGACGGCGGCGCTCGAGAAGGTCTCGGGCCTGCTGGAGCAGGAGCCGACGGTGCTCGAGGCCGAGCGGCCGGTCCCGCTGCCCGGGGCGGCGCCAGGTGAGGGCGTCGCGTCGGGGCGGATCGAGTTCGCGGACGCGGAGTTCGGCTACGGCGCCGGAAAGACGGTGCTGCCGCGGTTCGACCTGACGATCCCGGCCGGGCAGACGGTGGCCGTGGTCGGGCAGACCGGGGCGGGCAAGTCGACGCTGGTGAAGCTGATCGCCCGGTTCTACGACGTGTCCGCCGGCTCGCTCACCCTGGACGGGGTCGAGCTGCGGGAGCTGGCGACGGCCGACCTGCGCCGCAACGTCGTGATGGTGACGCAGGAGGCGTTCCTGTTCTCCGGATCGATCGCGGAGAACATCGCGTTCGGCCGGCCCGGCGCGTCGGAGGCCGAGATCCAGGCGGCGGCGCGGGCGGTGGGGGCGCACGAGTTCATCCTGGGGCTGCCGGAGGGGTACGACACGGATGTGTCGAAGCGCGGCGGCCGCCTGAGCGCGGGGCAGCGGCAGCTGGTGAGCTTCGCGCGGGCGTTCCTCGCGGACCCGGCGGTGCTGATCCTGGACGAGGCGACGAGCTCGCTGGACCTGCCGAGCGAGCGGCTCGTGCAGGCCGGGCTGGAACGGCTGCTGGGGAGCCGGACGGCGCTGATCATCGCGCACCGGCTGAGCACCGTGGAGATCGCCGACCGGGTGCTCGTCGTGCACGACGGGCGGATCGTGGAGGACGGCTCCCCGGCCGAGCTCGTGGCTGCCGGCGGCCGGTTCGCGGCAATGCACGCCGCGTGGGAGGAGTCGATGGGCCGGGGGTAAGCGGCCGTGACCGCCCACACACAACCGTTGTGTGGTCACTTTCTGCCGGAATGCAGCGAGTTTGGCGACAGAAAGTGACCACGCAGCGCAGCGCTCGCAGTAACGACGCAACGCTCACAGTGACCACGCACCGAGGGAGGGCGGTGCAGGTGTGCAGGAGCCGTCCTCGCCGCGTCCACAGATCTCGGGGCGCGCCGCCATCGCTCCTGGCCGCACACCAGCATGGGCTCATGAGCCGCATGCCCGCACCGCTGCCGCCGTCGCTGCCCTCCCCATTCCTGGTCTCGGAGCTCACCGACGCTGGAGCACCCGCCGGCCGTCTCCGACGCGCTGACCTCGCCCGCCTGGAGCGGGGCGTGTACGCCTGTCGCGACACCGAGGTGCACGACCCCTGGACCGCGCTCGGCCTGCCGGCGCCGCCCCATCACCGCGCGCCCGGTCACCTTCGAGCACTGCTCCGTGCCCACCCGGCAGCAGTGCTCTCCCACGAGACGGCCGCCCACCTCCACGGCATCCCGTTCCCAGCCGGGCACGGGCAAGCCGCCCATGATCGCAGTACCTGGGTCCACCTGACGTTCCCCGCCGGCTCGCCGCGCACCCGACGTCCCGAGGTCGTGGCGCACCGCTGCCAGCTGCCCGAGGCCCAGGTGACGCACGTGCACGGTCTGCGAGTGACCACACTGGAGCGCACCTGGGTCGATCTGTGCTCGCTCGGACACCCGTGGCTGCTCGACGCTCTGGTCGCCGCCGGCGACCACTGCGTCAAACGACCCTGGACCGGGTTCGGACGCGCTCCCGCGCTCGCCAGCGTCGACTCCCTGCGCAGCACCGTCGAGAGCCTTCGCAAGTACAAGGGGAAGGGCGCCGCTCTGCAGGCCCTCGAGCACGTTCGCGTCGGCGCGGACTCGGCGCCGGAGACCGAGATGCGCCTCGCCCTGATCGATGCCGGCCTCGGCGAGCCGTCGCTGCAGCACCCCATCGATCCGACCGACCCGTGGTCCCCGGAGGCCGACGCCGCCTACGAGGACATCAAGACGGCGCTGCAGTACGACGGATGGCACCACCGCTCCCGCGAGCAGCAGGCGCGGGACGCGTCGCGGGATCGCTACTGCCAGGAGCGGGGGTAGCTCAGCCTGCGGCTGACGGCCGAGGACCGTCGGGAACGGTTCCGCTCCCTCATCCTCACGATTCGCCGCCGCCGCGATGAGACCGTCAGGACCGACGCCACGCCGTGATGCCGTCACCCGCCATTCCGAGTTGCGTGGTCACTTTCTGCCGTCAGGACACTGGATTTCCGACAGAAAGTGACCACGCAAGCACAGGCCGAGGCCAGGGACCGGGCAGCCTCAGCCCCGGAAGCGGCCTAGCCCCGGAAAGTGCGCCCCGTCAGACGTTCATAGGCCTCGATATACCGGGCGCGGGTCTTCTCGACCACATCGGCCGGCAGGGCCGGAGGCGCCTCGCCCGAGCCCCTCTCCCACCCCGAAGCCTCCGAGGTGAGCCAATCACGCACGAACTGCTTGTCGAAGCTCGCCTGCGCCCGACCCGGCTCGTAGTCCGCCGCGTCCCAGAAGCGGGAGGAGTCCGGGGTGAGCACCTCATCGGCAAGGACAATCTGCCCGGTCGCCGGGTCCACGCCGAACTCGATCTTGGTGTCCGCAAGGATGATCCCGGCCGCGCGCGCGAGCTTCTCGGCGCGCGTGTAGAGGTCGAGGGTCACGTAGCGCAGCTCCTCGGCCTGCAACTGACCGATCCGCTCCGCCATCTGCTCGAACGTGATGTTCTCATCGTGCTCGCCCACCTCGGCCTTCGCCGACGGGGTGAAGATCGCCGGCACCAGCCGCGAGCCGTCCTCGAGGCCCACCGGCAACGGCAGTCCCGTCACCGTGCCGTGCTCGCGGTACTCGGCCAGGCCGGAGCCGGTCAGGTAGCCGCGCGCGATGCACTCGACCGGGAACATCTCCAGCCGCTTGACGATCATCGCGCGGCCCGCGACGGCCTCCGGCACATCAGTGGAGACGACGTGGTGCTCGACCGGCGAGGCCGAGGCGCCGTTGTAGTCCGCGGCGAGCTGCTCGAACCACCACAGGCTCAGCTGCGTGAGGATCGCGCCCTTGTCCGGGATCGGCGGCTCCAGCACGTGGTCATAGGCGCTGATCCGGTCCGAGGCCACGACCAGCAGCGTCTCCGAGCTGCCCGGTTCGGCGTCCTCCGGCTCGTAGAGGTCGCGCACCTTGCCGGAGTAGACGTGTCGCCATCCGGGCAGCGCGGGGGCGTCAGCGTCCTCGAGGCCGCGGCGCGGCCGCTCGTGCCCGTTCGCCGCGCACGGCCGATCGTCGGCCACCGGGACGGCGATCTCGCCGCGCTGGGCCTTCGCCCCGATGTCGGTGCGCCACTGGGCGCCGTCGAAAGAGACCGCCTCGACACCGGCGTAGGCGCGCTCCCGCGCCACCGTCAGATTCGGCCCCCGACCGACGACGGCGAGCACGCGGCCGCCGTTGGTCACGATCGCGCCATTCTTCTCGGCGGTGCCGGCGTGGATCACGTCGACGCCGTCCAGGCCGCGCGCCGCGTCGAGCCCGCGGATCACGTCACCCTTCGAACTGGAGGCCGGGTAGCCGGCCGAGGCCATGACGACGTCGACGGCCACGTCGTCGCTCCACTGCAGAGGCCGGTCAGTGACGAGCCGCCCGGCTGCGGCATCGGCGAGCAGACCGCCCAGCGGGGTCTCGAGGCGTGCGAGCACCGCCTGCGTCTCCGGGTCACCGAAACGCACGTTGAACTCGATCACCTGCACGCCCGAGGACGTCACGGCCAGCCCGCAGAACAGCACACCCGTGAACGGAGTCCCGCGTCGGGCCATCTCGGCCAGCACGGGGCGCGCGACGCGGTCCATGACGTCATCGACGAAGCCCTCGGGCAACCACGGCAGCGGTGTGTAGGCGCCCATGCCGCCGGTGTTCGGCCCTTCGTCGCCGTCGCCGATGCGCTTGAAGTCCTGCGCGGGGGTGAGCGGGACGGCGTTCTCGCCGTCGCACAGCACGAACAGGGAGACCTCCGGACCGTCGAGGAACTGCTCGATCACGACGGTGCCGCCGGCGGCGAAGCACGCGTTCGCGTGGGCCAGCGCCTCGGCCCGGTCGGCGGTGACGACGACGCCCTTGCCCGCGGCCAGCCCGTCGTCCTTGACCACGTGCGGGGCACCGAACTCGTCGAGGGCGGCGGCGGCCTCGGCCTCGGTGGTGCACACGCGGGCACCGGCGGTCGGCACATCGGCGGCGGCCATGACCTCCTTGGCGAACGCCTTCGACGACTCGAGCCGCGCGGCGGCCTGCGACGGGCCGAACACGGCCAGGCCGGCCTGACGCAGCGCGTCGGACACGCCCGCGGCCAGCGGCGCCTCGGGACCGACGACCACCAGGTCGACGCCCAGATCGCGGGCCAGCGCGGTGACGGCAGCCGCGTCGGTCGGGTCGAGCGGATGCACCGTCGCTTCGTCCGCCATGCCGATGTTGCCGGGGGCGACGTGGAGGTCGGCCACCTGCTCGTCGCGGTTCAGGGCGCGCACGAGCGCGTGTTCACGGCCGCCGTTGCCAAGCACAAGGATCTTCACGGTGCCCCAGACTACGCGGCGCCGGGTGCTGCGGCACCCGGCTGGGCGCAGGTGAGCGATGCCGCGGCCCCTGGCCCGGCGGGACGGGCGGTCAGTAGGGTCGCGGGCATGACGATGCCTCCCCTCGGACCCCGCGACGATGCACGCTTGCACCACCCGGATCAGCAGGGCTCCGCCTCCGATGCCGGCCGCCACCACACCGATCAGCCGGCGTGGCTGCGTCGGGCCTACACCTTCGTGTTCGTGCTGTTCACATGCGTGCTGATCGCCGCCTTCGCCGCCCGGGGCCTGGGAGCCCAGCGCGGCGACACGGGCGCGGCGATCGCGGTGTTCGCCCTTGGAACCCTCGCGGCCGTCATCATCACGTGGTTCGTGACGCGACGACGCTGACGCGCAGACGGCGCTCAGCCTCTGATGATGCGCCGCCGCCGGGCCTCGGCCACGGCTTCGGTCCGGTTGTCGACCCCGAGTTTGGCGTAGACGTGCACCAGATGCGTCTTCACCGTGGCCTCGGAGATGAACAGCTCGCGTGCGGCCCCGCGGTTCGTCGCGCCGCGGGCGATGAGCTCGAGCAGCTCGATCTCCCGCGCGGACAGCACCTCGGCGCCGCCGGCGGCCCGCCCCATGAGCGTGGCCGCGACCTGCGGGGCCAGGGTCTTCTGCCCAGCCGCTGCCTGACGGACCGCATCGGCGATCTGCTCGCTGGGTGCGTCCTTGAGCAGGTAGCCGGCGGCACCGGCGCCGACGGCAGCGAGGATGTCGGACTCCGTGTCGAAGGTGGTGAGCACGAGCACCGCCACCTGCGGCCAACGTCGGCGGATCTCGGCCGTCGCGGCGATCCCGTCCATGCCCTCGCCCAACTGCAGGTCCATCAGCACCACGTCCACGGGCTCCGGCCCGGCAGACTCCGCCGCGAGCGCCGCGAGCGCCCCGGCTCCATCGGCGGCCTCGGCCGTCACCTGCAGATCCGGATGGGCCTCGAGCACGGCGCGCACACCTGATCGCACGATCGGGTGGTCGTCCACGAGCATCACACGCAGGCTCATCGCCGTGCCTCCTCGGCCTTGTCGGTCAGCGGGGCGCGCAGGACGACGACCGTCCCCTCCCCCGGCGCGGTCTCCACCTCGGCATGCCCCCCGACGGCCCTCATGCGGGCCCGCACGGCGCGCAGGCCCAGCCCCGTGCCCCGCTGCGGGGACTGCGGGGCCTTCGGCACGAGGGCCGTCGGCTCGTCCGCGTCATCCGGACCGAAACCCACACCGTCGTCGGCGACGTCCACCGCGAGCTGGCCCGGCAAGAAGCTGACGGTCACGCGGGTCCGCGTGGCCCGAGCGTGCGCGGCGACGTTCGCCAGCGACGACTGGGTCGCCCGCAGCACGGCCTGCTCGATCCGCGCTGGCACGGCCATGGGTGTGCCGACGACCTCGACCTCGGCCTGCACCGGGGTGCCGGCGGCGTCCTGGCGGCGTGCGAAGGCCTCCACGGCGCGTTCGAGGGCGCTGACGAACCCGGCACCGTCAGCCGCCGACGAGGCGT
Organism: Micrococcus cohnii; assembly: GCF_014205175.1. Taxonomy (NCBI): domain Bacteria; kingdom Bacillati; phylum Actinomycetota; class Actinomycetes; order Micrococcales; family Micrococcaceae; genus Micrococcus; species Micrococcus cohnii. Next base: position 1,534,722 of record NZ_JACHNA010000001.1, read on the forward strand.
GCAGCCCGCGCACGAACGCGCGGGATTCGGCGAGGTTCTCGGCGGCCGTCTCACGGACGATCTCCAACCGGGCGCGGGCGAGCGCGGCGTCGTCGGCGTCCAGCGCGTCTCGTGCGGCCCGCGAGACGAGCACGATCGAGGCCAGGCCCTGTGTGAGGGTGTCGTGGATCTCGCGGGCCAGACGCTCACGCTCGGTCGCCACGCCGGCCAGTCGCTCGGTGCGGGCGAGCTCGTGCTGGGCGGCGCGGAGCCGTTCGGCCACGGCCCGTTGCCGCACCGACTCCAGATGCAGCGCCCGGTAGGCACCGTAGAGCACCACCGCGACGGCGGCTCCGACCAGCGGGCCGATCACGGCGGCCGGGCGCAGGACGGGGTCGCCGGCGCCCTCGCCGGTCCCCGGGCCGACGGCGGCGCCGAGCACGACGACTCCGGCCATCACGGCCACGATCAGCGGGCCGACCAGTCGCCGCACGAACGGGGTGCCGACCGTCAGAGCGACGACGTGCTGAGCGACGAAGAACAAGGGGAACGCCACCCACGCGAAGTCCGCGTGGTGGGCCACGAGCAGCCCCCACAGGGCCAGGACGAGGGCCAGCCACCCGACCGCGGCCGCGGAGCCCACGCTACGGCCCGCCACCCAACGGCGCCGTTCCACGACCGTGCCGATCAGATAGACGACGGCGAGCGCCGCGCTGAGGCACATCGCCGCCACCGCCGATGGCGACGTCAGTGCTGTCAACGCACTCGCCCCTGAGTTGTCCTGGCCGCCGGCGCCGCCCGGGTCGGCCTGGCCGCCGAGGGCCCGCAGCAGCCCGACGCCCAGCAGCCCCGCGAACGCGACGTGCAGGCACACTCGCAGGCCGGCGAGCACCCGCGGGGTGGCGGTGTCGTCGACGAGGGTGGAGCCGGCCATGCCCCCAGCGTAGGCGGGCCGAGCCGAGGCACCGTCAACCATTCGGTTGATCGGAGACCATCCCCCGTGGGCGATGCGGTGCAGCAGCACCGCGCACGAGCATGGAGGCCAGCTTCGAGACGAACGACGAAAGGACCCTGGCCCGTGTTCCTCGCCCTGAGAGACCTGCGCTTCGCCACCGGGCGGTTCGCCCTCATGGGGGCCGTTGTGGCGCTGATCAGCCTGCTGCTGGTGATGCTCTCCGGCCTGACGGCCGGCCTCGGCGGTCAGAACACCGGCGCCCTGGACCGCCTGGCCTCCCAGGGGGTGCAGCGCCTGGCCTTCGGCTCGCCGTCCGGCCAGGGCCCCGAGGCCAGCTTCGCCCAGTCCGAGGTGACCTCCGCCGAGCTGGAGGCATGGCGGCAGGCCGACGGCGTCGCCTCGGCCGACCCCCTCGGCGTCGCTCAGGGCCGGGCGAGCACGGAGGAGGGCATCGCCCCGGTCGCGCTGATCGGCGTGGCCCCCGACGGCGCGGACGCGCCCTCCGGCCTCGCCGAGGGCGAGGTCGTGATTGGTCAGGAGATCGCCGAGCAGCTGCACGTCGGGGTCGGGGACACCGTCGCGCTCTCCGGAGCCCAGGTGCGGGTCGGAGCCATCGAGCCGACGGAGTACCACTCGCACACCCCTGTCATGTGGCTGTCGCTGACCGACTGGCAGGAGGCGTCCCACGCCGGCCAGGACGTGGTGGGCACCGCCCTGACCGTGCGCCTGCAGGCTGGCCCGGGCTCGGCGGAGTCGGCGACCAACGCCGCCGACCAGGCGGCCGGCACCGTCTCGACAACCGTCACGGACGCCTACTCGGCGCTGCCGGCCTACTCGTCCGAGAACGGATCGCTGATGACGATGCAGGGCTTCCTCTACGCGATCGCGGCGCTGGTGACCATCGCGTTCCTCTCGATCTGGACGGTGCAGCGCACTCGTGAGATCGCCGTGCTCAAGGCGCTCGGCGGCTCGACCGGCTGGGTGCTGCGCGACGCTCTCGTGCAGGCCGGCATCGTCCTGTCCGTCGGGGTGCTCGTGGGCGCGGCGGCCGCTGCCGGTCTCGGCGCCCTGGCCTCGCAGGCCGTTCCGTTCACCGTGGACCTGGCCACCGTCCTGGTTCCGGCCGCGGGCATGATCGCCCTCGGCATGCTCGGCGCGACGCTGGCCGTCGTCCGCGCCGTGCGCATCGACCCTCTGCTCGCTCTGGGAGGAAACTGATATGACCGCCACCACCACGACCGCGCCCGCCCTGCGTGTGAGCGACGCCGTGCTCGACTACCCCGACGGCGACGGCGCGCTGCGCGCCCTCGACGAGGTGAGCCTCGAGCTGCACGCCGGGACGCTCACCGCCCTGACGGGCCCCTCCGGTTCCGGCAAGTCGTCCCTGCTGGCCGTCGCCGCCGGCCTCATCTGCCCCACCTCGGGCTCGGTGCAGGTCGCCGGCCGCGAACTCGCGGGACTGGCTCAGGCCCAGCGCACCCGACTGCGCGGCACGCAGGTGGCCGTCGTCTTCCAGCAGCCGAATCTGTTGGCTTCCCTCACGGCCCGTGAGCAGCTCGAGCTGACCGTGCGCCTGCACGGCTCCACCGACCGGGCCGCTCGCCGCCAGGCCCGGCGTCGGGCCGAGGAGCTGCTGGACCGGGTCGGGCTCGCCGACCACGCGCACCGGCGGCCTCATCAGCTCTCCGGCGGGCAGCGCCAGCGCGTGAACATCGCCCGCGCCCTGATGGGTTCGCCGGCTCTGCTGCTCGCCGACGAGCCAACCGCCGCTCTGGACCAGGAGCGCTCGGCGCAGATCGTCGAGCTGTTGGCCTCGCTCACTCGCGAGGCAGGGACGGCCACGCTCATGGTCACGCACGACGAGTCCTCCCTCGAGAGGACGGACGCCCACCTGCGGATGGTCGACGGCCGGCTGAGCGGGCAGACCCGCTGAGCGGACTCCGGACGGCAGATCCCTAGGATGGGGGCCATGAGCCAGACCTCCTCCCCCGAGACCTCTGTCCCCGGCCCCGGCCGCGCCACCGTCGCATTCGCCGACGCGGTCGAGCTCGTGGACGTCGTCCGCAACGGTTTCCTCGAGTCGCGCACCGCCGGCGTCGCCGTCGTCACCGGCCCGGACGGTCAGCTGCTGGCCTCCCTCGGTCCGGCCGACGCGCTGATCTACCCGCGCTCGACGCTCAAGCCGTTCCAGACGATCGCCTCGCAGCGCCACGGCGCCGAGTTGACCGGGGCACAGATTGCGATCGCGTGCGGTTCCCACCGCGCCAGCCGCGCCCACCGCGACCTGGCCGCGCAGATCCTCGACACGGCCGGGCTCAGCGCCGACGATCTGCAGTGCCCGGCCGACTGGCCCGCCGCGCAGGCTGACACGGTGCGACTCGTGGCCGCGGAACTGGACCGGGCCGACCGAGACGGTCAGGAGCTGGACCTCGGCTCCCCGGACGTGCTGAAGACCCCGCTGGCCTACAACTGCTCGGGCAAGCACGCCGGATTCCTCGCCGCCTGCGTCGCCTCCGGCCACGACACGGCCTCGTACCTCGACCCCGCCCACCCACTGCAGCGCGAGGTCGTCGCCGTGATCGAGGAGTACTGCGGCGAACCGATCGCCCACCTGGGCGTCGACGGCTGCGGCGCGCCGGCCCCCGTCACCTCGCTGGCGGGACTGGCCCGCGGCATCGGCCGGGTCGCCGCCGCACCCGGGCGCCGGGCCGCCGGCGACGACGTCGAGCAGCACGCCGCGGACGTGGCCACCGCGATGCTCGAGCACTCGTGGGCCGTGCACGGGCCGACCAGCTCCAACACGGTCGTGATGCGCGAACTCGGGCTGCTCGCCAAGCTCGGCGCCGACGGCGTCATGGTGATGGCCGCCCCGGACGGCACCGCGGTCGCGGTGAAGGCGCTCGACGGCGGCACCCGGGCCGGAAACCTGGTGGCGCTGGCCCTGATGGAGCGCTTCGCGGCCGAGCACGTGGACCGAGACCGTCTCACTGAGGTCCGACAGCAGGTCGCCCCCGGGATCCTCGGCCGGGGCGAACCGGTCGGTTCGGTCGAGCTCGCCGCGCCGGTCCGCGAGCTGATCGGGCGATGAGCACCGGCGCCGCCCCGCGACGCCGCATCGCCGTGCCCGAGGGTCACGCGGCGCTCATGGCGTGGGCCCGCGCCCGCACCGTCGGCGCGGAGGCGGCCGCCGCCCTGCCCCGCTCAACCCGCGCGACGGCCGTGCGCTTCGCGCTCGAGGAGCTGGCGACGCGGGTTCCGGGCGCCTCGGTGGAGGTGCGTGTCCCGCCCTTCGGTGTCGCCCAGTGCGTGCCCGGCCCCCGGCACACGCGCGGCACCCCGCCCAACGTCGTCGAGCTGGATGCCCCCGCATGGCTCGAGCTGGCCACCGGCCTGACCGGCTGGGATGAGGCCCGCGCCGCCGGCCGGATCCGCGCCTCGGGCACCCGCGCCGACCTCGCCGCCCACCTGCCGCTGATCCGGCCGTGAGGCCCGCTACCGGCGCCCGGACTGCAGCGGCGGACTCGATAGACTGGCCCGCATGACCTCCTCCGTCCCGCGTTCCGAGGCCGGGACCCGCGTCCGGGCCCGACGCGCCCCGAAGCTGCCCGTGTTCATCGGACTGGGCCTGGCGCTGGGCGCCCTGACTGGCCTCGCGGTCGCTGTCACCCTGCACGCAGGCGACGCGCCGCCCCTGGACCCCTCGACGGGTGCCCCGCTCAGCGTCGGTTCGACGGCGGGCATGGCCGCGCTGGTCTTCGCCCTGGCGGGGCTCGTGCTGGCCGCCCTCGTCTGGATTGTGCTGGATCGGCTCTCCCGCCGTTCCGCGTCCGCCTACGTGCTCGAGCCCACCGACGACCCGAACGACGCCGACGTCCGGCTGAGCCGTGACGAGATGCACCAGTGGAACGACCGCTGGGGCACCGAGCCCTCCCGAAAGGACACTCACCAGTGAGCATCACCGGCACGCACCGCCGCGGAGACGGCCGCCTCACCGCCGACCTCGACCCGCACGATCGGGGACCCCAGGACGAATGCGGTGTGTTCGGCGTGTGGGCGCCGGGCGAGGAGGTCGCGAAGCTGACCTACTACGGCCTGTACGCGCTGCAGCACCGCGGCCAGGAGTCCGCGGGCATCGCCGTGTCCAACCGCGAACGCATCGCCGTCTACAAGGACATCGGCCTGGTCTCCCAGGTGTTCGACGAATCCACGCTGGCCTCCCTGACCGGCCACATGGCCGTCGGCCACTGCCGCTACTCGACCACCGGCGCGAACAAGTGGGCCAACGCCCAGCCGACCCTCGGCGGCACCGCCGACGACGGCACGGTCGCACTCGCTCACAACGGCAACCTGGTCAACTCCGCCGAGCTGCTGCGCCGCGTGCAGCAGATGCCCGACCGGCTCAAGACCGGCGAGCTCAAGCAGGGCAACACGACGGACACGGCCCTGGTCACCGCGCTGCTGCACGGCGAGCCGGGCCGGACGATCGAACAGACGGCCCGGGATCTGCTGCCCACGATCCGCGGCGCGTTCTGCTTCGTGTTCATGGATGAGCACACCCTGTATGCCGCGCGCGACCCGCACGGCGTGCGTCCCCTTGTGCTCGGCCGCCTCGAGCGCGGCTGGGTCGTCGCCTCCGAGCAGTCCGCCCTGGCCACCGTCGGCGCCGCGTTCATCCGCGAGGTCGAGCCGGGCGAGATGATCGCGATCGACGACGAGGGCATCCGCTCCACGAAGTTCGCCGAACCGACCCCGGCCGGCTGCGTGTTCGAGTACGTGTACCTGGCCCGCCCGGACGCCGTGATCAACGGCCGCAGCGTGTACGAGTCCCGCGTGGAGATGGGCCGTCGCCTGGCCACGGAACACCCGGTCGAGGCCGATGTGGTGATCCCGGTGCCGGAGTCCGGCACACCCGCCGCCGTCGGCTACGCCGAGGGCTCGGGCATCCCGTTCGGCCAGGGGTTCGTGAAGAACGCCTATGTGGGCCGCACGTTCATTCAGCCCTCACAGACGCTGCGCCAGCTGGGCATCCGCCTCAAACTGAATGTGCAGCGCTCGGTCGTGGCCGGCAAGCGCGTGGTGGTGGTGGACGACTCGATCGTGCGCGGCAACACCCAGCGGGCGATCGTGCGGATGCTCAAGGAGGCCGGCGCCGCCGAAGTGCACGTGAAGATCTCCTCGCCGCCGGTGAAGTGGCCCTGTTTCTACGGGATCGACTTCGCCACGCGTGCCGAGCTGATCGCCAACGGCGCCGCCGTCGACGAGATCGCGTCCTCGATCGGCGCGGATTCGCTGGCCTACATCAGCGAAGACGGCATGATCGCCGCGACGCAGCAGCCGCGCGAGCGCCTGTGCACCGCATGCTTCACCGGGCGGTATCCGATCGAGCTGGCCGACGAGCACGAGCGCGGCAAGTCCCTGCTCGAGTCGCCCGGCTCCTCCGCGACCACGACGGTCGAGACCGACGAGGGTGAGACCTCGGTCGCCTCGACGGGCTGCGAACCCGGCCCCGACTCCGACGACGAAGCCCTGATGACCGAGACGGACAGGACCCCGCTGTGACCCAGAACCCGAACGCCCAGCCCTCCGCCGACGCCCCGATCACCTACGCGACCGCTGGCGTGGACGTGGAGGCCGGCGACCGCGCCGTCGAGCTGATGAAGGACGCCGTGAAGGCCACCCACACCCCCGAGGTGCTCGGCGGCGTCGGCGGCTTCGCGGGCATGTGGGACGCCTCGGCGCTCACCGGCTACCGGAAGCCGCTGCTGGCCACCTCCACGGACGGCGTCGGCACGAAGGTCGCGATCGCCCAGGCGATGGACAAGCACGACACGATCGGCCAGGACCTGGTCGGCATGGTCGTGGACGACATCGTCGTGGTCGGGGCCAAGCCGCTGTTCATGACCGACTACATCGCGTGCGGCAAGGTCGTACCCGAGCGGATCGCGGACATCGTGCGCGGCGTCGCCGAGGGCTGCCGCCTGGCCGACACCGCGCTGGTCGGCGGCGAGACCGCCGAGCATCCGGGCCTGCTCGGCGAGCACGAGTACGACGTGGCCGGCGCCGCCACCGGCGTCGTCGAGGCCGACGGCGTGCTCGGAGCCGAGCGCGTGGCAGCCGGGGACGTCGTGATCGGCATGGCTTCCTCGGGCATCCACTCCAACGGCTACTCCCTCGTGCGGCGCGTCGTCGGCGCGGCCGGCTGGGACTGGGACCGCCACGTCGAGGAGTTCGGGCGCACTCTCGGCGAGGAGCTGCTCGAGCCCACCCGCATCTACACGCGCGCCTGCCTGGACCTGGTGGAGCGCCTCAACGGCACCGGCGGTGGCTCGGACCTGCCCGTGCGCGGCTTCAGCCACGTCACCGGCGGCGGCCTCGCGGCGAACCTGGCCCGTGTGCTGCCGCAGGGCCTCATGGCCACGGTGGAGCGGGACACCTGGTCGCTGCCGCCGGTCTTCCGCACGGTGGCCGAGCTGGGTCGGGTCCCGCAGGCCGATCTGGAACGCACACTGAACCTGGGCGTCGGCATGGTCGCCGTCGTGGACCCGCAGGTCGCGGACAAGGCGATCAGCGTGCTCTCGGCAGCCGGCATGGACGCCTGGCAGATGGGCCGGATCTCGACGATCACCGACGAGGCCGCCGCCGCGGGCGAGGACTTCGTCCAGGGCGCCAAGGGCGTCGACGGCGGCGCCGTGCTCATGCGCGGCCAGTACGCCTGACCCCGGCCCCACCCGCTTTCGTGCACGAAACGGGGCCCTCCCGGGGCCCTCCCGGTGCGCTGTCGTGCGCGAAACGGGAGCCTCACGGGCACACGAACACCCGGCCGCCGCGGCGGTCCCGGTGCTCCCTGACCTTGGCCACGACCCGGCGGAAACCGTCCTGCGCATCCTCCGATGTCGCCCAGATCTGCGCCCAGCCGGCACGCGCCCAGCCCTCGTTACGCCACGCGTCGACCGCAGCCTGCGCGGGATCGCGATGATGCTCGCCGTCGTAGTGGATCACGAGCCGCCACGCCCGCCAGCCCATGTCCGCGTCCGGGGACCGCGCACGCCCCGGGTGGAGCACGAGCTGCAGCTCCGGCTCGGGCAGGCCGGCGTGCACGAGCGCCAGGCGCAGCGCGGTCTCCGGGGGCGAATCAGCTCCCACCCGCACCAACTCCAGCGCCGACCGCGCCGTCCGCACGCCCTTGAACCGCCCGGCGCGGACCAGCGCCGCTCGCAGCGCCGCCGTCGTCGTGCGCGCCGGTGCCCTACCTCCCGGCGTCCAGGGCTGGCGCACGACGGCGTCGCCCGCCGCCACGACCGGTTCGATCAGGCCGGGCCGTACCAGCGCTGCGAGGTCGGCCCAGGTCCGCTCCAGGCCCGTGACTCGGACACCGTGCAGCACGTCGACATCCCGGGCCGGGACGGTGCGTGCGTGGGACGTGACCTCCTGCCGCCGGCTCGCACCGCGCGCGTGCGGTCTCGAGACATGGACGGTGCCGTCCTCGGTGAGGAACGGCGGCAGAGGGATCCCGTGGAGGAGCAGTGCGGTGAGATGGGAGGCGACGCCGCCGCTCGCCTCGACCACCGCGGCTGTCTCCTCAGGGCAGAGGGGCGACGGTGCCTCCCCGTACCCGAGCGCGGACCACGAGCCGAGCGAGTCCGCGGTGCGCCGGTGCACTCCGTGCGTGACGCGCCTCACGTCGCGGGCGCGCACGCGATCCACGGGCAGGCCGGCCGCGGTGAGATCGGCGCGGGTGAACAGCGGCGAGGCGCGGACGACGTCGGTGAGCGGGACGGGCGGGACTGGCATGATTCCAGCCTGCCCGGGGGTGTTCAGGCCCCGCGTCCGCACCCGGGTGCGATGGGGACGACGGCAGGGCGAATGTGCCCTGTGCAGGAGCGGTGTCCTGACATCCTCCGCTCATGCCGGGCCCCGGCGTCCGGGGTCAGGCGCGCGTCAGCGACCTGACCCAGCCTCCGCCGGCAGCAGCGCGCGCGTCGCCGCCACGAGCAGCCACAGCATCGTGAAGATCAGGATGCCGTCCGCGGCGATGTACAGGTAGTGCCAGCTCGACCCGCCGTCGTCGACCCCCGCCAGCACCAGATCGGTGCGCTGGTTCAGCAGCGGGCGGATGGCCAGGGTCTTCACCGCAAGGGTGGCCGCGGCCACGATCCCGCCCAGCCACAGCCGGCCGGCACCGCTCGTGCTGCTCCCTCCCGAGCCTCGAGGCTTCCCGCACGCGCGCCACAGCGCCACCAGGAGCAGCACCGCGAGCACGACTTCGACGGCGTTCATGGCGGCGAACACGCGACGGCCGATGCCCAGGCCAAGCGGGATCGTGATGCCCGGCGCGGTGAACTTCAGCGGCGCCTCGATCAGCGAGATCCCGATCAGCAGTCCGAGCCAAATCCCCGGCACCGCGAAGAGCAGGGCCCGCGCCCACCGCGGTCCGCGGAGGACGACGTCGGGGCGGGGCGATCGGCGGCGGCGTTCCGAGGCTGTGGTGTCCATGAGGAGAAGATTACTCGCATGGGACATGCGAATTTCGCAGGTTTCCGGGCCCTCTCCCCCGCGAGCCTCCCGTTTCTCGCTCCAAAACGCCACAGAAAACTCCCGTTTCGTGCACCAAAGCGCCGCAGGTAACTCCCGTTTCGTGCACGAAAGCGCTGGGCGGGTCAGAGGCGGGCGTCGAGCCAGGCGAGCGACGCGGTCGCGGGCGCCCGCCAACGCCACCGGGCTTTCTGATCGGCGCGCGTGGGGCCGAGGTTGATCAGGCCCACCGGCTTGCCGGCCCGCTCAGCACGCAGCACGAAGCGGTAGCCGCTCATCACGGCCAGCGAGGACCCCACCGCGAGCACGGCCCCGGCGCCCGCGAGCAGGGCCTCGGCCGATTCCCGGCGACCGCGGGGGATGTTCTCGCCGAAGTACACCACGTCCGGCTTCAGCTCGACCGAGCCGCAGACGAGACAGCCGACCATAACGAACTCGTCCACCCAGCGCTGATCGAGGGTGACGTCGCCGTCCGGGTTGACCGCATCAGGATCAACCGCCACGCGCTCGAGATAGCCGGGGTTGGCCGCCTCGAGTCGGGCGTCGAGCTCACGACGATCCTCGGTTGCGCCGCAGCGCAGGCAGGCCACGCGCGCCAGGTCGCCGTGCAGCGCGCTCAGCGGCGCCGGCCCCGCATCGCCGCCATCGATTCCCCCGGCCTCGCGCTCCGCCGCGACGCGCGCCGCAGCCTGAGCATGCAGACCGTCGACGTTCTGCGTGACGATGCCCGCCAGCAGACCGCGGGCGTTCCACTCGGCGAGCAGCCGGTGGGCGTCGTTCGGCCGGGCCTGGTCCATGCGCCGCCAGCCCACGAACGAGCGCGCCCAGTACCGGTGCCGCGCGGCGGGGTCGTCGCGGAACTCCTGAAACGTCATGGGCCGGTGTCGGTGCAGCGAACCGTTCGGACCGCGATAGTCAGGGATGCCGGAGTCCGTCGACACGCCGGCGCCCGTGATGACGAGCGGCCGCCGCTCCAGGAGACGCAGAAGACCCCGAGACGCTGTCTCGGGGTCCTGCGGCGGCGCCGTGTCCTCGACGACTCGGGCGATGGACCGCACAGCGGCCTGATGCCCGTCGAGGGCCGGATGACGGTGACGCATCAGCGACGGTCGGCGCCGTCGTCCTCGTCCTCATCGGCGTAGAGGTCCGCATAGGGGTCCTCATAGGTCGGGTCCTCATACGAGGAGCCCGAGGAGTCGTTCCGCGCGCGCTTGGCCGCGAGCTCCCTTTCCAGTGCCGAGAGGTCCGTACCGGGCGTGAAGTACTTCATCTCCCGTGCCTGCTTCGTGGCTTTTGCCTTCTGACGGCCGCGCCCCATGAGCGTGACCCCCTTCGCATCTCTCGTCCTCGGGCGTAATGGGCACACAGAGGCCCGCCGGAGTGTTCACTGGTCAAAATGGTTCGTGGGGACCAGGTTACATGAACAGCACATGGCCAGGGCCCAGACGAGAGGTCCGAACGCCCCCTGTTCGCCGACGGGGAAGAGCCCGCCGCCGCGCCCAGCGCGCCGTCCGGCCCGACGAACATGACACGCGCCCTGCGCCGCGCCCACTCATCAGCTATGTTGCTCCCGTCACATTCACACGACGGAACTGAGGTACACGATGCGTCGCACTCCCGCCCTGCTGGCCGCCGCAGCCCTGGCCGCCACCCTCTCGGCACCGGTCTCGGTCGCCGCCCCCGCGCCCTCCGCGGCCCCCGCCGCGCAGTCCGCGAGCTCGGCACCGCACTCGGACCGGGCCGGCGGCAACCCGAACAGCCCGGAGAAGCTCGTGCGCAGCATCTCCTCGCAGAACCTGCGCGAGGACATCGAGGCGTTCGCCGCGATCGCCGACGAGCACGGCAACCGGGCCGCCGGCACGTCGGGCTACAAGGCCTCGCTCGACTACGCGGTCGACGAGCTCGAGGAGGCCGGCTACGACGTCGAGCTGCAGGAGTTCGAGATCACCTACACCGAGACCCTGCGGGACGAGCTCACGCAGACCGACCCGCAGCAGCGCGAGCTGGCGCACACCGTGTTCACAAACTCTCCGTCGGCCCACGTCGAGGACGCCGCGCTGGCCGCGCCCAGCGGCGACGCAACGGGCTGCGCCGAGGCGGACTGGGGCGGGGCGGACCTGACGGGCCGGGTCGCCCTCGTCGCCCGCGGCGACTGCGCGTTCGGTGAGAAGTCGGCGATCGCCGGGGCTGCGGGCGCCGAGGCGGTCGTGATCTACAACAACGAGGCCGGCGAGCTGAACGGCACCCTCGGCGAGGCCTCCGACACCCACGTGGGCTCGGTGGGCGTGACCGCCGAGCTGGGCGAGGACCTGCTGGCGCAGGTGCGCGACGGCGGCGCGAACGTCACCCTCGACCTCGAGCAGCTCGTCGAGCAGCGCCCGACCTGGAACGTGCTCGCCGAGACTCGCACCGGCAGCGACGAGGACGTCGTGATGGTCGGCGCCCACCTCGATGGCGTGCCCGAGGGCCCCGGGATCCACGACAACGCCTCGGGCGTCGCGGCGACCCTCGAGGTCGCCCGCCAGGCCGCGAAGGCGAACAAGGGCGAGTCGAAGGTCCGCTTCGCGCTGTGGGGCGCCGAGGAGATCGGCCTGCTGGGCTCGGAGCACTACGTGTCGCAGCTCGGCGACGCCGAGCGCGAGGCCATCACCCTGTACACAAACCTCGACATGGTCGCTCCGCTGGACCACCAGAACACCCTGGGCGTGCTGACGGCCGACTGGTCGATCGGAGCGGAAGAGCTGCTGGGCGAGCAGCTGGACCGTGACGGCCACGCGCACCAGCCCGAGGGCAGCAATGGCCGCTCGGACTACGCGCCGTTCGTGGACGCCGGCGTCCCGTCGACCGGCCTGCTCTCGATCCACGACGACAACTACCACACGCCTGAGGACGACATCGACAACGTCTCCATCACCACGCTGACCCACTCGGCGCGGGCCGTGGCGCACTTGATCGGCACGCTCCAGCAGGACGCGGACGCGCTCGAGCAGGGCTGAGGCCCCGCCCCGCACGACGAGGGTGCAGTTGTGGTCGCTTCCCCGCGTGGGAGGCGACCACAACTGCACCCTCGTCTGGGTTGAGGGCGGCTCAGATCCAGCCGGCCTCCCAGGCCCGCTGTGCCGCCTCATGACGAGTGCGCACGCCGAGCTTGCCCATCGCGTTCGAGAGGTGATTGCGCACCGTGCCCGGTGCGAGGTGCAGCGCCGCGGCGATGTCCTCGACGCGCGCGGCACGCCGGCCCTCGCGCAGGACGTCGAGCTCCCGGTCGGTCAGCGGCGAGCGCTCGGCGCTCAGGGCCGCTGCCGCGATCTCCGAGTCGACGTAACGGCCGCCCACCGCGACCTGCCGCAGCACCTCGGCCAGCCGAGACGCGGGCGTCGACTTCGGGACGAAACCGGACACCTTCTCCGCCAACGCTCGCCGCAGCACGCCGGGACGGGCATGGCGGGTGAAGATCACGACCTTCGTCGGCACCGTCCTCAGGATCTGCCGTGCCGCGTCGACGCCGTCGAGCCCGGGCATCTCCAGGTCCAGCAGGCACACGTCCGGCACGAGCTCCTGCGCGGCGGCCACGGCGTCGTCGCCGCGACCGACCCCCGGCAGCACCTGCAAGTCTGGTTCGAGACCCAGCAACGCCTCGACGGCGCCCCGGATCAACTCCTCGTCGTCGGCGACCAGCACGCGAATCCGACGTCCGGCCTCGCTCATGGGCGTCCTCCCTCTCGCCCCGCACGGGGCACCGTCACCTGCACCGAAAAGCCTCCCCCCGCGCCGGGACCCGTCCGCAGACTCCCACCGGCCGCCTCCGCCCGCTCGGCGAGGGCGGCCAGGCCGGTCCCGACCCCGACACCCGCGTCGAGCGCGGAATCCTCTGACACGCGCCCCGGCGCACCGTCATTGACGACACTGAGCCGCGACTGGTCCGGGCCGTCGGCCTCCAGCCTCAGGTCCACCCGTCCCGCGCGGGCATGACGCAGCACGTTCGTCGTGGCCTCGCGTACCGCCAGACCCAGCACCCGCTCAGCAGTCTCGCCGAGCCGCGTCGCCTCGCCTTCGAGGTCCACCCGCACCCGGGACCCGGCGGCCTCGAGCACCGCACGGGCGTTGTCGATCTCCTGGGCCAGGCTCACCCGCCGCAGATCGCTCACGAGGGCGCGGGTCTCACCGAGCGCTTCGGCCGCCTGTCCGCGTACCTGCGCGAGCGCGGCCGCCGCTCTGTCCGGATCACCGGCCTCCAGGAGACGCTCGGCCAGCTCGGCATGCAGCGCGACCACCTGCAGATGATGGCCCTGCACGTCGTGCAGGTCCGCCGCGAAGCGCAGCCGCTCCCCCAGCACAGCCAGCTCGGCGGCCTGCCCGCGTGCCTGTTCGAGCCGCAAGGCGATGCGCCAGAACCACACCGAGGGCAGCACCACGAGAGGGATCATCACCCACCAGATCGCCAGGCCCAGGGCCGAGTCCTGCGGGCCCGCCGGATCGCGCAGCACCGCGATCGCCGCGATCGCGGCCGTCGTCGCGGCGCCGAACGTGAGCACCGGGCTACGCCACCGCGGGACGACGACGGTCGAGAGCAGACACACCGTGAGCCACGAGCTCAGCACCGGCCAGCCCGAAAACACTGGCCGCAGCAACGGCAGCCCGGCGACGGCGAGCGCCGGCACCAGGGTCGCGGTCACGAGTCGGAGCCCCGGCGTCTGTTCCTCCTCGAGACGTCGATGACGACGGATCAGTGCCCCTTGCCCGCCCAGACACGCGAGGAGCAGGGCCACGGTGACCGCTCCGATGGGAAGACCGGCTCGGGACGGATGCACCAGCACAACCGCGAGGAAGACGGCGATCCAGACGGCGAACACGATCAGGCCTCCGGCCGTGTACCACCACAGGCGGCGCATGTCCCGCACGGACGAGACAGCCTGCGGCAGCACCCCGGTCGGCCTCAGACCGGGCGCGGTCGCGTCCTCGTCGGCGGCCGGAACGGCGGATACGTGCGACATGGCCTTCAGCGTAGGGCCATGACAACTGTCACGGACGACCGGACACCAGCGCACGGCCCTCGGTGACCGGAGGGCACTTCCGGCGCGGGGCGGCACGGGGAATCGTGGTGGGTGTCAGAGCGACGACGAGGACGGCCACCCACGGTGGCGCCGCAGCGAGGAGGACGCACGTGGGATTCATGGACATGGCACGGGACTTCGTGGCGGGGCTGCCGGAGGGGCTGCAGGGCCTGGGGGTGCTTCTGGTCGCCGCGATCCCCATGGTCGAAGGCGAGGGAGCCGCCGTCATCGGTGTACTGCTGAAGATCAACCCGTGGATCGTGGTGCCGGCCGCGGTGCTCGGCAACGTGATCGCGGTGGCCCTGCTGATCTGGGCCGCCGATGGCACCCGGCAGACCGTCCGACGTCGCCGGATCGCCCCCGCCTCTGATGCGTCCGACGTCGCCGCGACCGCGTCGGTGCGCGGCGGCGAGACCGAGCGTGAGGCCCGGATGCGCGAGCGGTTCGACCGCTGGGGCGTGCCCGGCGTCAGCCTGCTCGGACCGTGGCTGATGGTGCCCGGCCACGTCTCCGGGCCGGCGATGGTCGGCTTCGGGGCCGAGCGCGGCGCGGTGATGCTGTGGCAGGCGGTCTCGATCGTCCTGTACACGGCCCTGGGCGCCGCCGTCGCCTACGGGATCGGCTCGGGCACCGGCCTGCTCACCGCCTGACACGCCCCCGCACGACGAGGGTGCAGTTGTGGTCGCTTCCCCACGTGGGAGGCGACCACGACTGCACCCTCGTCTGGGGTGGTGGGCGGTCAGGCGGCGGCCACGCTCAGGCCTCCGTCCTTCTCGCCGTCCTCACCGGGGGCGCGGTCGACCCGCACGGTGTCGCCGTCGGCGATCTCGCCGGACAGCAGCGCCCGGGCCAGCCGATCGCCGATCTCGCGCTGGACGAGCCGGCGCAGCGGCCGGGCGCCATAGGCCGGGTCGAAACCGGTCTCGGCCAACCATGCCGTGGCTTCCTCGGAGACCTCGAGCATGAGCCGGCGAGCCGCCAGCCGCTGCTGCAGCGCATCCACCTGCAGGTCCACAATCCGCGTCAGCTCGGCCACGCTGAGCGCGTCGAACTGCACGATCTCGTCCAGGCGGTTCAGGAACTCCGGCTTGAACGCCCCGCGCACCACGGACATGACCGACTCGCGCTTGGCCGCCTCGTCCAGCGTCGGGTCCACCAGGAACTGGCTGCCCAGGTTCGAGGTGAGGATCAGGATCACGTTGCGGAAGTCCACCGTGCGGCCCTGCCCGTCGGTGAGGCGCCCGTCATCGAGCACCTGCAGCAGGATGTCGAAGACCTCGGGGTGAGCCTTCTCCACCTCGTCGAGCAGCACCACGGAGTACGGGCGCCGCCGCACGGCCTCGGTGAGCTGCCCGCCCTCGTCGTAGCCGACATAGCCCGGAGGGGCGCCGACCAGACGGGAGACCGCGTGCTTCTCCGCGTACTCGGACATGTCGATCCGCACCATGGCGCGGTCGTCGTCGAAGAGGAACTCGGCCAGCGACTTCGCCAGCTCCGTCTTGCCCACGCCCGTCGGGCCGAGGAACAGGAATGAGCCGGTCGGACGGTTCGGGTCCGCAATGCCGGCCCGAGAACGGCGCACCGCGTCGGAGACGGCGCCGACGGCCTCGCGCTGGCCGATCAGCCGCTCGCCGAGGTGCTCCTCCATAGCCAGCAGCTTCTCGGTCTCGGAGGTGAGCATGCGTCCGGCCGGGATGCCGGTCCAGGCGGAGACGACCTCCGCGATGTCGTCGGCCGTCACGTTCTCTGAGACCATCGCGTCCTCGGGCTGCGCCTCGGCGTCGGCGGCGCGGGCGTCCGCCTCGGCCAGCTGCCGCTCGAGCGCGGGGATCTCCCCGTAGAGCAGGCGGGAGGCCTCGGCGAGGTCCCCCTCACGCTGGGCCTTCTCCGCGGTCGAGCGCAGCTCGTCGATCTTCGCGCGCAGGTCGCCGGACTCGTTGAGCGTCGCCTTCTCGCGCTCCCACCGGGCGGTGAGGGCGCGCAGCTGCTCCTGCTTGTCGGCCTTCTCGTCCCGCACGGCGGCTAGGCGCTCGACGGAGCCCGGATCGGTCTCGCCGTCGAGGGCGAGCTCCTCCATGGTCAGCCGATCCACCTGGCGGCGTAGCACGTCGATCTCCTCCGGAGCGGAGTCGATCTCCATGCGCAGTCGCGAGGCGGCCTCATCGACCAGGTCGATCGCCTTGTCCGGCAGCTGCCGCCCGGTGATGTACCGATCGGACAGGGTGGCGGCAGCCACGAGCGCGGAGTCGGCGATCGCGACCTTATGGTGCGCCTCGTAGCGCTCCTTGAGCCCGCGCAGAATCGTGATCGAGTCATCGACGGAGGGCTCGCCCACGTACACCTGCTGGAAGCGGCGCTCCAGCGCCGGGTCCTTCTCGATGTTCTCGCGGTACTCGTCGAGAGTGGTCGCGCCGATCAGGCGCAGTTCGCCGCGGGCGAGCATGGGCTTGAGCATGTTGCCCGCGTCCATGGCGCCCTCGGAGGCCCCAGCGCCGACCACGGTGTGGATCTCGTCGATGAACGTGACGATCCGCCCGTCGGCGGTCTTGATCTCCTCGAGCACCGCCTTGAGGCGCTCCTCGAACTCGCCGCGGTACTTGGCTCCGGCGACCATCGCGCCCAGGTCCAGAGAGATCAGCGTCTTGCCGCGCAGCGACTCGGGCACATCGCCGGCCACCATGCGCTGGGCCAGGCCCTCGACGACGGCGGTCTTGCCGACGCCGGGCTCGCCGATGAGCACCGGATTGTTCTTGGTGCGCCGCGAGAGCACCTGAATCACGCGGCGGACCTCGGCATCGCGGCCGATGACCGGGTCCAGACGGCCCGAACGGGCCACCTCGGTCAGGTCCGTGCCGTACTTGCCGAGGGCGTCGAATGTGGCTTCGGGGTCCGGGGTCGTGACGGTCGAGTCGCCGCGCACCTGCTCGAACGCGGCGGAGAGCGCGTCGGCGTCCGCGCCGTTCTCGGCCAGAGCGCGGCCGGCGGCGCCCTCGTCGGTGGCCAAGCCGAGCAACAGGTGCTCGGTGGAGACGTACGCGTCGCCGTGCGCGGCCGCCTGGGACTGCGCGGCCTTGACGACGGCGAGCCCCGCCGAGGAGAACGAGGGCTGGGACACCGAGGCCCCGGAGACCTTCGGCAGCGCCGCGATGCCGGCCGAGGCGGCCTCGGAAACGGCGTCGGCGGAGGCGCCGGCGGACGTCAGCACGGCGACGGCCACGGACTCGCGCTGGTCCATCAGCGCCTTGAGCAGGTGGACCGGCTCGACCTGCGGGTTCGAGGCCGTCTGGGCGTTGCCGGCGGCGGCCGCGACGGCTTCCTGAGACTTGGTGGTGAACTGCGGGGTCGGGTTCTGCTGGTTCTGATTCACGGACGCTCCTTCGTGCTCGGTTCCGCGCGGCGGGCCCGCTCCGGGACGCCGCCAAACTTGAGTCTATGAAGCTCAACTTCGTGCGGGCGGGGAGTATTCCCGGCCCCGGGCTTGGCCGTCATCCGACCCCCGACACGAGAACGCCCCCGTCGGATCCGGTACGGGATCCGACGGGGGCGTCGCTCTCGAGCGCGGCGCTCAGGCCTTCTTACGCAGCTTCTGCAGCTGCTCGCGGGCCTGGCGAAGCTTCGCGGTCTGCTCCTCGCGGGCGGCGTGGATCGAGTCGACCTTGTCGGCCTTCGCGGCCATGATGGCCTCGACCTTGGCGTCGCGGGCGGCCTGGATGCGGGCGGCGCGCTTCTTGGCGGCCTTGCGGCGCTTGCCCTGGCGGTTGGCGATGGAGTCGGCCATGATGCCCACGCCGGCGCCGACGAGGAAGACGTCCTTGGCGACGGCGGTGCCCTCCTGCGACGGGCGGATGCCGTCGGACTCGGTCATCGAGGGGGTGTTCAGGTACATCGACATCAGACCGCCGGAGAACGCGGTGAGGGCGGCACCGGCCACCCAGCCCGGGACCATCGGCAGCACGAGAGCCGAGCCGACGCCGATCTCCGAGGCGACGATGAAGTTCTTGAACTGCGCCGGGCTCATCTTGGCCAGCTGCGGCACACCCTTGGCCGCCATCGACTGCAGACCGGCAGCCTGCTCGTCGGACAGCTGCAGCTTGTTGATGCCGGAGTTCAGGATGAACGCGCCCGCGGTCAGACGCAGCGGAATCTGGACGATGCTCATGGATGCTTCCTTCCAGTCTTCCCGCAGCACTCCCGTGCGCGAGCAGACAGTGTGTCGAAGAGGTCTACAGCGCACAGACTACA
This sequence comes from Micrococcus cohnii, assembly GCF_014205175.1. NCBI lineage: Bacteria > Bacillati > Actinomycetota > Actinomycetes > Micrococcales > Micrococcaceae > Micrococcus > Micrococcus cohnii. The sequence goes on from NZ_JACHNA010000001.1 coordinate 1,553,484, forward strand.
GAAGACACACCCCGTCGCACCCGTTCGGCCCGCCCGGGTGACCGCCGCCGAGCAGTCGAGATCGTCACCGAACGGTGACCCGACTCTCCGGCCTGGGCTATCCCTGTCCCGCCGAGCTGGGAGACAATGGTCCCCATGCCCTGGACTTCCTCTGCCCCGCTGCTGGCCGCCTCCTCGACCGATTACGGCTGGCTCGGCAACATCATCGTGGACATCATGGAGGCCGTCGGCCCCGTCGGCGTGGGTCTGGCGGTGTTCGCCGAGAACATCTTTCCGCCGATCCCCTCCGAAGTAATCCTGCCCCTGGCAGGCTTCACCGCGGCAGACGGCGCCTTCACGCCGCTGTCCGCTCTGATCTGGGCGACGATCGGCTCGGTCGTCGGCGCCCTCGCGCTCTACGGGATCGGCGCGGCCATCGGCCGCAAGCGCATGTACCGCATCGCCGAGGCCATGCCGCTGGTCGACGTGGACGATGTGGAGCGCACCGAGCGCTGGTTCATCCGGTTCGGCTACTGGAGCATCTTCCTGGGCCGCATGGTCCCCGTGTTCCGCTCGCTGATCTCCATCCCCGCCGGCATCGAGCGCATGCCGCTGGCGCTGTTCACTCTGTACACGACGCTGGGCTCGCTGCTGTGGAACGCCCTGTTCATCTACGGCGGCTACGCCCTCGGCGAGAGCTTCCACGTGATCTCCGATTACGCCGACCTGCTCTCGAACGTGGTGCTGGGTCTGATCCTGCTGTTCCTGGCGGTGTGGATCGTGCGCCGCGTGCTGCGTAACCGCCGCCTGGCCCAGGACCCGAACTACCGCGAGCCCACGCCCGACGAGGCCGCCGCACGTGTCGAGGCCGCCCTCGATCGCCACCAGTTCCGGAAGTGACCCGCATGCCCTTCTGCCTCGACCCCCGCACCCCCGGCCGCCTCCATCGCGCCGCCCTGCTCTCGACGGCAGCGGTCACGCTGCTCACGCTCTCCGCCTGCGCCCCCGGCGAGGACTGGGGCGACGCCGGCGAGACGTCCGAGCAGTCGCAGTCCGGCTCCACGCTGCCCCCGATGGACATGGACCCGTTCACCCTCGACGTCCCCGAGCACGACATGCGCATGCTCCCGGGAGCGCGGGAGCGCACAAATGAGGGCGAGAACCATCTCGGCGCCTGGTACGAGCTGCCGAAGGCCCGCTCGTGGAGCGAGAAGATGAAATCCGTCGTCGACCGCGAGGTCGATTCCTTCACTCGCGACGCCTCCGACGACGACAACCTGACGGTCCAGCCGAGTCTGGCCGTCGTCGGCGAGGACATCGCGGCGGTGCGCATGCTCGGCACGGCCACGCGGAGCGAGGACTCCCGTTCGTGGGCCACCGTCGTCTGGTATGACGTCGACTCCCGCCGGGTGCTTCAGCCCTCTGACCTGTTCACCGACGACGGCTGGGACAGCCTGCGCGAGCAGGCCCGGAAGCGCATGGGCGCGGACCCGGACGTGAACGACAAACGGCTGGACTCCCTGGTGGAGGATCCCGAGGCCGCCGAGAACGCGCGGGTGTGGGACGGGATCGTGTTCCTCAAGGACGGCTCCGTGCTGGTCGAGGTCGACCAGGGTGCGATCGCCCCGGACGATGCCGGCGTGCTCAGCGTCCGCCTCCCCGCCGATCAGGCCTCCGACTGGCTCTCCGAGCAGGGCCGTCGCGCTCAGGAGGCCGCGAAGGACCCGGCGGCGGTGCGCTGGCCCGAGGGGTCCTCGGGCACGACCGACGGCGACGATGACGGACGCCCGGCCGGCGAGGACCGCGAGGATGAGGGCTCCGCCCGACCCGAGACCTCCCAGGAGCCGGCGGACGAGTCGACCCGGGACGCTGACGGCGGCGCCCCCGTTCCCGCGCCGGGCGCCGAGTCCTCCCGCGAGGACAGCCGCGGGAACAAGGAGAGCCCCGCCACGAACTCCCCTGATGAGGACGACGAGAGCGACGAGACGGCGTCGCAGCGGCCCACCCCGCCCCGCGAGTCCTCGTCCTCGGCCCCGGAGCGCTCCTCGAGCGCCCCGACATCCTCGGATGACGGGTCACCCTCGGATGAAGGGTTGCCCTCGAGCGACCCGGCACCGTCAAACGAGCCGGCACCGTCGAACGAGCCGGCACCGTCGAGCGATCCCGCCGAGAGCCGGGGCCCCAGCCCGTCCGAGGCACCGACATCGCAGCCTGCCACCTCCGAGGCGCCGACCTCCCAGGCCCCGACCTCCGAGGCTCCGACCACGGAGTCGGCGGCGCCCACCTCTGAGGCGCCCACCTCTGAGGCGCCGACCACGGAGTCGGCGGCGCCCACCTCTGAGGCGCCCACCTCTGAGGCGCCGACCACGGAGTCGGCGGCGCCCACCTCTGAGGCGCCCACCTCTGAGGCGCCGACCTCCCCGTCGGTTCCCGCATCCTCATCGGCGGTTACATCGGAGGCCCCGGCCTCGGACTCCCCCTCGAGCGAGACCGCGACGAGCGAGGCCCCGGCCGCGTCCAGCTCGACCGCTGAGCCCACGGAGTCCAGCTCCGCCACCGACACGAGCTCGGCGACGGCGGCTGCCACCTCCGAGTCCGCGACGTCGCCGTCCACCACCGAGGAGGCCGGCTCACCGAGCGCGGCCGACGGGGCCACGGACGCGACGCCGACCGCGAGCGGTGCCGTGGCCTGACCCGCCCACCTCGCGAACCACGTTTCGCGTCCCCGCCTCGGACCGGCGAGAATCGAGAACCATGACCGAGCCGAACCCCGCGTCGCAGGACCGCGACGCCGAGCCCAACCCCGTTCCCGCCTCGCAGCGGGCGCACCCGCATGATCACAACCTGGAGAAGGACCCGGCCCTGTTCCGTCGGGAGCCGGTCTCCTTCGTGCGCCGCGGCGCCCGCCTGAATCGCTCCCGGCAGGGGGCATGGGACCGTATGGCGGACACCGTGCTCGTGCCGGTGCCCCGCGACCGCGCCGACACCTCCGTCGCCCGCGACGCCGTGTTCGACTGGACGCAGATCTTCGGGCGGCCCGGCCGCATGCTCGTCGACATCGGCTGCGGCCAGGGCGAGTCGACCGCGCAGGGCGCCGCCGACCGTCCCGACTGGAACGTGCTGGCCGTCGAGGTGTACGTCCCGGGCCTGGCCGGACTCATGGGTCTAGCCGAGCGGGGCGAGCTGACGAACATCCGCGCCGTCGAGGCCAACGCCCCCGAGGTGCTCGACCACCTGCTGCCCGCCGGCGGCGTCGACGAGGTGTGGGTGTTCTTCCCCGATCCGTGGCACAAGTCGCGCCACCACAAGCGACGCCTGGTCTCCCCCGCGTTCGCCGACCGGCTCGCCCGCGTCCTGGCCCCCGGCGGACTGATCCGCCTGGCCACGGACTGGTCGGACTACGCCGTGCAGATGCGTACAGTCTTCGAGAGCGATGAGCGATTCGAGAACCTGCACCCGGGGGAACGCGCGGGCACCCACTCCCCGCTGACCCGGGTCCGGGCCGAGGGCCTCGAGAAGCAGGAGCCGCTGCCGGCCGAGGACGCGCTCGACGCCGAAGGCGGCTGGTCCCCGCGCTTTGCGGGACGCCCGCTGACCAGCTTCGAGGCGAAGTCGCAGAAGGCCGGGCGGCTCGTCTTCGATCTGACCTACCGCCGCGTGTGAACCGCCACCGCGGCCCCAGTCAGTGACGCGCCGCGCCCTCGGGCAGCGGGAGCCCCGCGGTGACACGGGCCGTGGCGGCCAGGGTGACCGTGCCGGGGTCCCGGTAGCCGCGGGGCGCGTCGGCCCCCTTCTCTCGGCGCCAGCGGGAGGTGTCGTGCCCGCTCACGGCGGCCCCGCCCAGGGACCGCACCGGGGCGGTCGGCAGGCGCACGGTGTCCGTCCACGGCGCCCGCGAGGACACGAGCCGACCGAGCCGGGCCAGCAGGTCACCCGGTGCGGCGGCCTGGAACACGCGCTCGCGCGACAGGCCCACCACGTCGTCCCCGTCGGCGAGCAGGTCCGCGGGCAGACCGATCGCCCCGGCGAGTACGAGAGCGTCGACGTGCCGCTGTCCCGTCTGCCGCGTGCGCTCGCGCAGCCGTCGCAGAGCGTGCGCCGCGACGAGGGTGCCGTAGGAGTGGGACTCGATGCTCACGTAGGGGGCCGTGCCGCGGGCCTGCGGACCGGTCGAACGCGCGAAGTCGGACCAGGCCTCGATGTCGCGGGCCAGTGCCTCGCCGCCGGCCCGGCCGGGCGCGTCCAAGGGCACCTTCCAGAACGGGGGCGCGGCATAGCCCAGCCACGCGATCGTGCACGGTCGCGGCGCGCCGACCTCGCGCTGCGCCGCCCAGAGCCGGGCCGCCTCCTGCGCGGTGCCCCACATGGCGGTGTGCGCGCGGATCCCCATGCCGGAGACGAGCCACGTCACGTGAGTCGCGCGAGCCGGGTCGCCGACGGCGACGACCGCCGTCGGGCCGTCGTCGCCGTCGAGGCAGTAGTCGAGCAGCCGCCGCTCGGGGAAGGACGCGTCCATCGCGTGCGGCTTCAGGGCGTGGACGATCCCGTCGAGGGCGCTGCGTCCGCGCCGGCCGAGAGCGCCGCGTCGGCGCATGTCCGCGTGCAGCCGCTCGCGGACCGCCACACGGTGCGCCGGCTGGAACGATGCGGGAGTCAGTCCCGCGCGCGCTTCCACACCAGCACCTTGCGTTCAGCGGTCGAACCGGCCGGCAGCGCGCGCACGCTCGGGGCCCACGCGGGCTGCTGCGGGGAGTCCGTATGGGCGGATCGCTCGTCGAGGTTCTCCGACGACGCGCCCTGCGTCCGTTCCTGGCCGTGGGCCGCGGCACGCTCCTGCGCCTGGGCGCGGGTGCGCGCGGACCGGCTCATGGAACGCCGCACGGCCGAGTCGGAGTACCGGGCCGACGCCTCGCCCTGCGCCCCCACGGTGAACACCCGGGAGATCCGGGAGACCTGGTGCATGCGGTCCACCTGGCCGGCCAGCTCGGCGACGACGTCCTGCAGCTGCTCGACCTCTCGCTCCAGGTCGACGATGCGTCGGATGCCCTCGAGCGAAACGCCGTCGCGGCTGAGGGCCTGCACGGTACGCAGCCGGTCGACGTCGGCCCGCGAGTAGCGACGCTGCCGACCACCCTGACGCTGCGGAACGACCAGACCGATGCGGTCGTACTGCCGCAGCGTCTGCGGGTGCATCTGCGCCATCTCGGCGGCGGCCGAGATCACGAACACCGGGGCGGTCCAGCCCTGACCTCGATCGGAGGAGGCGCGGGCGGCCTGCCGAGCACGGCGGGCCGCGTCATCCGCGCTCTGCGCAGCGGAACTCACCACTGCGCCTTCCGGTGCAGATCGGCGCGCACGTCCTGGCCCGCCGTCGCGGCCGCGAACGCTTCCAGGGCCTCACGGGCCTGGTCGTCCAGGTCGGCGGGCACGGCGACCTCAAGCTCAACGAGCAGATCCCCCGCCCCGTTCTTGGCCGGGACGCCGCGGCCCTTGAGCCGCAGCACCTTGCCCGACGACGAGCCGGCCGGCACCTTGACGCGGACCGGGTCGGCCAGCGTCGGCACCGAGATCGTCGCACCGAGCGCGGCCTCGGCGAACGTCACCGGAACCACGATGCGCAGATTCTCACCGTCGCGGCGGAAGAACTCGTGCTCGCGGACCTGCACCGTCACGATCAGGTCCCCGCGGCCCGCCGCGCCGGGCGAGCCCTTGCCGCGGGCGCGCACCTTCTTGCCGTCGGCGATCCCCGCGGGGATCTTCACCTCAGTCACCTCGCCGTCTCCGGCACGCAGGCGCAGCCGCGTGCCCTCGAGGGACTCGCGGAACGAGATGGTCGTGGTGGCCTGCCGATCGGCGCCCTTGCTCGCGGGCTGCTGGCCGAAACCGGTCTGACCGCCGAAGTCCGCCTGCCCCGGCCCGCCGAAGCCGCCGCCGGTGAACGCCCCGAACAGGTCCGACAGGTCGGGACCGGCGCCGCCCGAGCTCGAGAAGCGCCCGCCACCGCGTGCGCCGCCGAACATGTCCCCGAAGATGTCCTCGAAGCCGCCGGCCGAGCCTCCGCCAGGCGCGGCGAACCGCGCGCCACCGCCCATGGCGCGGACGGCGTCGTACTCCTTGCGCTGTTCCGGGTCGCCGAGGACGGTGTACGCCTCGGTGATCTCCTTGAACCGCTTCTCGGCCGCCTCGTCCCCCGGGTTCTGGTCCGGGTGGTGCGTGCGCGCGAGCTTGCGGTAGGCCTTCTTGATCTCGGCGTCGGAGGCGTCCTTCGCCACCCCGAGGACCTGGTAGAAGTCCTTGGTCATCCACTCTTGCGAGGCCATCAGCGCCTCCTTTCGTTCGTCGTCTCGGTCGTGTCGGTCGCGGTCGTCGCTCGGCTCACTCGGTGCCGGCGGAGACCATCACCTGCGCGGCGCGCAGCACGCGGCCCTCGCGCACGTAGCCGTTGCGGAAGACCTGCACGATGTGGTCAGCGGGGATCTCGTCGTGCGGCTGACGCATGACGGCCTCCTGCTGGGTCGGATCGAACTCGGTGCCAGCCAGGGCCTGGTGGTCCTGACGCTCAAGGCCCAGGCCGGCCAGGGCTGAGTCGAGCTTCGCGGCGATCGCGGCCATCGGGCCCTCCTCGAGGTCCCCGGCGGCGCGGGCCGCGTCGAGGTCGTCGAGCACGGGCAGCAGCGCGGTGACCGCGCTGAGCACGCCCTGGTCCTTCGCCACGTCGCGGTCGCGGTCCACGCGGCGCTTGTAGTTCACGTACTCGGCCTGCAGGCGGCGCAGGTCCTCCTGCAGCTCGGCCTCGCGGTCAGAGCCGGGGGCCGGCTCGTCCTGATCGGACTGAAGCTGTGCGTCGGCACCGGCCTCGTCGAGGATCTGCTCGGCCTGGGACAGCGCGTCCCCGTCCTCGGCGTGCCCGCCCGCGGCGGCTTCCTGCTCGGCCGAGACCTGTTCGGTTTCCTCGTGCTCGGCCTCCTGGCCGGTGGTCTGCTCGTGCTCGGCGTTCTCGTCGTGGTTCGGGGTCTCGTTCTGGTTCTCACTCATGGTGCACGTCCTTTCGCGGCCGCGGCGCACCGCCTGCGGCCGGTGGTCTCGGGTGGCGCTCGGCGGGCCGGCCGACAGCGGAGGCTGCCAGCCGGCCCGCCGAGTCACGGGGCGTCAGAGAGACGGGGCGACGATCAGTTCTTCTTGTCCTCGTCCTCGTCGACGACCTCGGCGTCGACGATGTCCTCATCGTCCTTGCCGGCGTCGCCGGCCGGCTGCTCGCCCGCACCGTCGGCCGACTGCTGTGCGTACAGCGCCTCGCCGATCTTCACCTGCGAAGCCTGCAGCTTCTCGAACGCCGCCTTGACCTCGTCGTCGTTGTCCTGCTTCTCCAGGGCCGCCTTGAGGGCGTCGACGTCGGCCTGGACCTCGGACTTCACATCCTCGGAGAGCTTCTCGTCGTTCTCCTTGAGAAGCTTGTCGACGGCGTAGGCCGACTGCTCCGCCTGGTTGCGCTGCTCGGCGGCCTCGCGGCGGGCCTTGTCCTCATCGGCGTGGGCCTCGGCGTCCTTGACCATGCGGTCGATGTCCTCCTGGGACAGCGACGAGCCGCCCGTGATGGTCATCGACTGCTCGGTGCCGGTGCCCTTGTCCTTCGCGGAGACGTGGACGATGCCGTTGGCGTCGATGTCGAAGGTGACCTCGATCTGCGGCATGCCGCGCGGGGCCGGCGCGATGCCGGTCAGCTCGAAGGTGCCCAGGTTCTTGTTGTCCCGGGTGAACTCACGCTCGCCCTGGAAGACCTGGATGGACACGGAGGGCTGGTTGTCCTCGGCCGTGGTGAACGTCTCCGAGCGCTTGGTCGGGATGGCCGTGTTGCGCTCGATGAGCTTGGCCATCACGCCGCCCTTGGTCTCGATGCCCAGCGACAGCGGGGTCACGTCGATCAGCAGGACGTCCTTGCGCTCGCCGGCGAGCACGCCGGCCTGCAGCGAGGCGCCGATCGCGACGACCTCGTCCGGGTTCACGGTCTTGTTCGGCTCCTTGCCGCCGGTCAGGTCCTTCACCAAGTCGGCGACGGCCGGCATGCGGGTCGAGCCACCCACGAGCACGACGTGGTCGATGTCCGAGACCTTGACGCCGGCCTCGGTGATGACGTCGTTGAACGGCTTGCGGGTGCGCTCGAGCAGATCCGAGGTGAGGTCCTGGAACTTGGCGCGGGACAGGTGCTCATCCAGGTGCACCGGGCCCTCCGGGGTGACGGAGAGGTACTGCAGCGAGATGTTCGTCGAGGTGGCCGACGACAGCTCCTTCTTGGCCTGCTCCGCAGCCTCCTTGAGGCGCTGCAGCGCGATCTTGTCGTTCGACAGGTCCGCGCCCTTGGCCTTGGCCTGGCTCAGCAACCAGTCGACGACGCGCTGGTCCCAGTCATCGCCGCCGAGGCGGTTGTCGCCTGCGGTGGCGCGCACCTGGATGGTCGAGAAGTCGTCCTCGTCCTTGCCCACCTCGAGCAGGGAGACGTCGAAGGTGCCGCCGCCGAGGTCGAAGACGAGGATCAGCTCGTCCTCCTTGCCCTTCTCGAGGCCGTAGGCGAGGGCGGCCGCGGTGGGCTCGTTGATGATGCGCGAGACCTTCATGCCCGCGATCTCGCCGGCCTCCTTGGTGGCCTGACGCTCGGCGTCGTTGAAGTACGCCGGGACGGTGATCACGGCTTCGGTGACCTTCTCGCCCAGGTACTCCTCCGCGTCGTGCTTGAGCTTCATGAGCGTGCGGGCCGAGAGCTCCTGCGCGGTGTACTTCTTCCCGTCCACCTCCGTGGTCCAGTCGGTGCCCATGTGGCGCTTGACCGACGCGTAGGTGCGCTCCGGGTTGTTCACGGCCTGGCGCTTGGCGACCTCGCCGACCAGGACCTCGTTGGACTTGGAGAAGGCGACCACCGACGGGGTGGTGCGGGCTCCCTCCGCGTTCGCGATGACCGAGGGCTCGCCGCCCTCGAGCACGGAGACGACGGAGTTGGTGGTGCCCAGATCGATGCCGACTGCTCGCGACATGGTGTGTGTCCTTTCGTCCGTTGACGTGTTGCCTATCTGCGTCGAGGCCGGTGCGACCGCATCGCGGTCCCGCCTTGAGCGCTCGGGACTCAACCTGCCACCGACTCCGGAGGCCTGTCAAGAAACCTGAGCCGCCTCGACTCATGTTCGGTTCACCGGAGACAACCGGGGCGGGACAGGTTTCATTCCCGCCCCGCCCCGGTGATTCAGGACACTCTCCGCGTCGAGCCTCAGGACGCCGTCGCCGGCCACCACACCCGGGGCCCGATCTCGCGCACGAGCGCGGGGATCAGCAGGGTACGCACCACAAGCGTGTCCAGCAGGACGCCCAGGCACACGATGAACGCCAGCTGCACCATGAACTGCAGCGGGATCACCGCGAGCGCGGCGAAGGTGGCCGCAAGGACCACGCCCGCCGAGGTGATGACGCCGCCGGTGACCGTGAGCGCGCGCAGCACGCCGGCCCGAGTGCCGTGCACGTCCAGCTCCTGCCGGGCGCGCGTCATCAGGAAGATCGTGTAGTCGACGCCCAGGGCCACCAGGAACACGAACCCGTAGAGCGGCACCGTCGGGTCGCCCCCCTCGAACCCGAGCACGAACCGGAACACGAGCGCGGAGAGCCCGAGTGCGGCGCCGAAGCTGAGCACCGTCGCGGCCACGAGCACCACGGGAAGCAGCACCGAGCGCAGCAGCACCGACAGGATGACCAACAGCATCAGCAGCACGAGCGGAATGATCACCCACAGGTCCCGCTGAGCGGTCTCGTTCGTGTCGAGGTTCTGCGCGGCCGTGCCCCCGACGAGCACGTCGCCGTCGAGGCGGTGCAGGCGCTCGCGCAGCTCGGCGACGGTCCGCTCGGCCTCGAGCGACTCGGCCGGATCGGACAGGGTGGCCGAAATCAGCACGCGGCCATCGATCTGCGCCGGGGGCAGGTTCATCGGCGGGGTGCCGGCCGGGGCCCCACCCTCGGCCGTCAGGCTTGCCTCGGCCACCCCGTCGGCACCCTGCACCACCTCGACCGCCTCGTCCTGAACCCGTGCAGGGGCGACGATCTGCGCGGGCGAGCCGGTGCCGGCGTCGAAGTGCTCGGCGAGCATCCGCTGGCCGTCCCGAGCGTCGGAGGCGCCGAGCAGCACCTCCGACTGGGAGGCCCCGTCGGCCTGGACCTGGGTCAGCCCCACGCACAGAAGAGCGAGCACCCCGGCGGTCACCAGCCACACGGGGCGGGCGCGGCGGGCCACGATGCCGCCGATGCGCGTCCACACCCCGTGGTCGTCCTCGAGCCCGGCGATCGGTTCGCCGCGGCGGTCCAGGGGCTGCTCGAACGCCGCGCCCCGGGACGCGCGGCGGTGCTGACGGCGGTGCTGCCGCTGCGCGCTCGGGGCGCTGGGCCAGAAGGCCACCCGCCCCAGCAGCGTCAGCAGCGCGGGCAGCAGGGTCAGTGCGGCAAGCCAGGCGAAGGCGATGCCCACCGCGGCGACCGGCCCCAGCGCACGGTTGGAGTTCAGGTCTGAGAACAGCAGCAGGAGCAGGGCGAGGGCGACGGTGACGGCCGAGGCCGTGATGGCGCCGAACGACCCCCGCACCGCCGCGCGGACCGCCTCGGCCGTGCGCTGGCGCACGAGGAGCTCCTCGCGCTGACGCGCGACGAGCAGCAGACAGTAGTCGGTCGTCGCGCCGATCACGAGGATCGACAGGATGCCCTGCGACTGCCCGTTGAGCTGGATCCACTCGGCCGCGGCCATGGCGTACACGGCCAAAATGGCCGCGCACAGAGCAGCCATGGCGGTGACCAGCACGAGCACGGGCAGCAGCACAGAACGGTAGACGAGCACCAGGATCACGAACACGACGATGAGCGCGACGAGCAGCAGCACCCCGTCGATGCCGGCGAACGCCGCACCGAGATCGGCCGCGAAGCCCGCCGGGCCGGCCACGTGCCACCGCCCCGCGTCGAGCTCGCCGCCGACCTGGTCGAGCTGCGCCCGCAGGTCCGCGACGACGTCGGCCGCCTCGCGCTCGGCGTCGTCGCCGGAGGAGATCAGCGCGATGTACTGGACCGCCCGCCCGTCCTCGCTGGGCGTCGGGCCGAGCACGCGCTCGACCCCGTCGACGCCGGAGAGGCCGTCCCCCAGGCGCTGCAGGGCAGCCGCGTCCTGCTCCGGCTCGGCCTCGCCCACGACGACGGCGGGGATGGCCTGCCCCTGCTGGAACCGGGCGGCCTCCTGCTGCGCGCGCGTCGACTCGGCCTCGGCGGGCAGGAAGGTGGCCTGGTCGTTCGAGGAGACCTCGGAGATCTTGCCGAACGTCGGCCCGCCAACCCCCATCGCCGCCAGCCACACGAGCACGAGGGCGAGCGCGAGGCCGACACGCACGAACGCCGTCGCTCGGCCGGCGCCGCCCGCCCTGCCGGGGTCGTCCTCGACCTCTCGCCGAGCAGGCGCGTTGCGGTATCGGCCCAGGTCCACACGGGCGGGGCGCATCTGTCTGATCACACCACCACGCTACCAAGATGATTCGACCGTCGAAACATCTCGCGACGGGTCGTCATCCCCGCTGGCTACACTGCCCGGCATGGACGCGACGACGAGCCGCCACCGGCCGATGCTCCAGGCCCTGCGCGCCTTCAGCGAGCGCGCGGACCGACTCGTCGATGACGCCGCCCAGGAACTCGGCCTGCACCGCACCGACCTGCGCGCCCTGTCCGTCCTCATGGCACACGAGCACGCCGGGCAGGCCGCCACGGCCGGCGACCTGCGGCACGAGCTGAACCTCACCCCCGCCGCCACGACGGCCGTGCTCGACCGGCTCACCGCGTCGGGGCACGCCGTGCGTCGACGGGGGGACCACGACCGCCGCCAGGTGTTCGCCGCACCCACCGCAGCCGCAGCATCCGACGCGGCGCGCGCCTTCGCCCCACTCTCCGCCCGCATTGCGAACGTGCTCGACGGCGTCGACGACGCGGACCTGGCCGCGGCTCTGCGCGTGATCCGCGCGCTCGCCGACGCCCTCGAGGAGCCGACCTCGCAGATCGGCACCGCCGCACGGACGGCCCCCGCTTTCCACCCGGAAGCGGGGGCGAGCCCGCCGGAGCCCTCGTGCAGCAGATGAGCTCACCCTCGGCGGCGCGGCCCGTGCTGATCGGCATCGACGGACGGTCGGGGTCGGGCAAGTCCACGCTCGCCGCAGCCCTTCTCGCCCGCCTGAGCCCGCACGCGCACGTGTGCGTGCTGCCGCTGGAGTCCCTCTACCCCGGCTGGGACGGACTGGCGGTCCCGCTCGGCGACCACGGCGCCTATCCCTGTGCCCTGCGAGAGCTGACGGCGGGGCGGCCGGCACGGTGGCGCGCCTGGGACTGGCATGTCGGGACGCCGGGGCCCTGGCAGACGACCCCCGTGTGCGATGTGGTGGTCTGCGAGGGCGTGGGCGCCCTGTGCCGATCCGCCCGGCCGCTGCTGGACCTCACCGTGTGGCTGGACGGAGACGAGGCGGAACGCCGCCGGCGCGCGCTGGCCCGCGACGGCGACCTCTATGCACCGCACTGGCGGCGCTGGGCCGCGCAGGAAGAGCGATACTTGGCCGAGCACGCCCCGCGCGCGGCGGCCGATCTGCGGCTGCGTCTGGAGTGAGCCTCAGGCCCGCGGGATCAGCCAGGCGATGGTCTCGTCGATCCATTCATCGCTCATCCGCTGACCGAACAGCACGTTCATCAGGATCAGTGAGGTGAACACCTCGATGATCTTCTCCACGTCCAGGGCCGTGCCCAGCGACTGGCTGGCCGCCTCGAGTCGGCTCCCCACCTGCTCGGCGACGGGATCCACGAGCACCGCCCGGATGGTCTCACCGCGGCTGTCCTGCTGAGCGAGCGCACCGACCAGCCCCTGGGCCAGCTGCGACGCGCCTCCGCCTTCGATCTCGTGGCGCAGCAGGTGCATCCACACCCGCAGGTCCGCATGGAGATCGCCGGTGTCCTCAGGCCCCGGCAGCGGCAGGGTCAGGTACCCCTCGCCCACGGACTCCACGATGACATCGGCCTTGGACGGCCACCACCGATACACCGTCTGCTTGCTGACACCGGCGCGGGCCGCGATGCCCTCCATGGTCAGCTGCGCATACTGCCCCGGCGCCATGAGCTCGCCCGTGGCGCGCAGGATCGCTTCCCTCGAGGCCTGACTCCGCGGACGTCCACGACGCTTGGGCGCGGCCTCGGCGCGCTGCGACACCGCGTCGCCGGCGGCCCCGGCGACCGGCTCGGTCCGCTCGGCTTCCTCGCGCGTCGTCATGTTCATGTCATACAGCATACTCACAGCGGCGGCTGCGGCGAACTCGCCGACAACCGCCGCTCCAGGTCAGACCCCGATTCACCGGGTCCGCCGGACATCACCGTCACCCTTCTCGCCTCACGACTCACACCCGGCGTGGTGTCTTTCCCCACAGTCGAGAGCTGACCGGAGCGGAGCGCTCCGATTAGCCCTACACTTGCTGTGGCCGCGCCCGCTGTCTCCGCGCGCCCGCCGCGGCCCCGCTCACGTCCCTGCCCGAAAGGTCTGCCCTCCACATGGCCCAACTGCTCCACCGCCTCGGACTCGGCGCCGCGCGGCGTCCGCTGCTCGCGATCCTCGCGTGGGCCCTCGCCCTCGCGCTCGCGATCGGCGGCTTCCTCGCCTTCAGCGGCACCCTCAGCACCACCATCACGATCCCGGGCACCCCGACCTCCCAGCTCACCGAGAAGCTGCAGGACGAGTTCCCCGAGGCCGCGCACGGCTCCGGCGAGGTCGTGTTCACCACGACCGACGGGTCGGCGTTCACGCCGCAGCAGCGCCGCGAGATCGCTGATGTCCTCGAGGATGTGACGGCGATGGAGAGCGTCCACGACACGCGCGACCCCTTCGCCCTCGAGCAGCAGCGCGCCGACGGCGAGGAGGAACTGACGACGGGCCGCGCGGAGCTGAAGAAGAACAAGGAGAAGATCAGCTCCGGCGAGAAGGAGCTCGAGACCGCAAAGGAGGAGCTGGAGACGAGCCGCACCGAGCTCGAGGAGGCTCAGCGGACACTCGACGCCGCCAAGGAGGAGGCGCTCGAGCAGGGTGCGGCCGCCGGACTCACCCAGGCCGACGTCGACGCCCAGTTCGAGACTCAGCAGGACCAGCTCGACGCCGGTTTCGACGAGCTCGAGAAGGGCGAGAAGGAGATCGAGAAGAACGAGAAGGAGCTGGCCGAGGGCCGGAAGAAGATCAAGGACGGCGAAGCCGACCTCGAGACCGGCGAGCGGACCCTCGAGCTCACCGACGGCTACCGGAGCGTCTCCGAGGATGAGTCGACGGCCGTCGGCGCCGTGGTCTTCACCGACCCGCTGATCGACGTCGAGGCCGATCAGATGAAGGCCGTCTCCGAGGCGCTGGAACAGGCCGATGTCGACGGCGTGCAGATCCACCCGTCCCAGGCCATCAACGCGACCGTCCCGTCGATCGTGGGCCCGGCCGAGATCATCGGACTGGCCGTGGCCGCCGTCGTGCTGATCATCATGCTCGGCTCGTTCGTCGCCGCAGGCCTGCCCCTGCTGAACGCGCTGGTCGGCGTGGGTGTGGGGGTCTCCGGCGCCCTGGCGTTCTCCTCCCTCGTGCAGATGAACTCAGTGACCCCCGTGCTGGGCGTGATGCTCGGTCTGGCCGTCGGCATCGACTACGCGTTGTTCATCATCAACCGGCACCGCCAGCAGCTCAAGGCCGGCCTGGGCGTGCGCGAGTCGATCGCCCTGGCCGACGGCACGGCGGGCAATGCGGTCATCTTCGCCGGCCTGACCGTCGTGATCGCCCTGGCCGCCCTGAACGTCACCGGGATCCCGTTCCTCGGCCTGATGGGCACCGTCGGCGCCGTGTGCGTGGCCGTCGCCGTGCTCGTGGCCGTCACGCTCACCCCGGCGCTGCTCTCGCTGATCGGCGAGCGCGCGCTGTCGAAGAAGGAACGGGCCGCGCGGGCCGCCGGCGAGGTGCATGACCTGCATGCCTCGGTCTCCCGCCGGCCCGACGGCAGCGTGAAGACCCTGTCGACGCCGCGCGCCGTCCTCACGGCGCTGCTGGCGACCGCGGCGCTCGTCGTGATCGCCCTGCCCTTCGGTTCGATGCGCTTGGGCCTGCCCGACGGCGGCTCCCAGCCGATCGGCTCCGACTCTCAGCGTGCCTATGAGCTGATGGACGAGCGCTTCGGTCCCGGCTATAACGGCCCGCTCGTGGTCACGGCGGATCTGCCGGCCGGGCTGGACGAGAACGCGGCGACCTCCCGTCAGCTCGACATCGCCGAGTCCATCGCGCGGATGCCCCACGTCGAGGCGGCCGTCCCGGCCGCCGTCAACGAGGACCGGTCGATCGCGATGGTCCAGGTGATCCCCGAGACCGGGCCGAACGCCATCGAGACCGAACAGCTGGTGCACGAGCTGCGCACGACGCCCGGCCCGGACGGCGAGCACCTCGACGTCGCGGGCATGACCAGCGGCTTCATCGACGTCTCGGAGAAGCTCTCCGACGCGCTTCCGCTGTACCTGGGCCTGGTCGTGGGGCTGTCCCTGCTGATCATGGTCGTCGTGTTCCGGTCGCTGTTGGTGCCGCTGATCGCCACGGGCGGGTTCATGCTGTCCGTGTTCGCCGCGATGGGCGCCGTCGTGGCCGTCTATCAGTGGGGCTGGCTGGCCCAGGTGTTCGGCGTGCACGCGCCGGGCCCGGTGCTCAGCTTCCTGCCGACGATCATGATCGGCATCCTGTTCGGGCTCGCCATGGACTACCAGCTGTTCATCGCCTCCGGCATGCGAGAGGCCTACGCCCACGGCGCTCCGGCCCGAGCCGCGGTCCGTATGGGCCTGCGCACGGGGCGGTCCGTCGTGATCGCCGCGGCGATCATCATGGTCAGCGTGTTCGGCGGGTTCATCTTCTCCCACGACACGATGATCCGGCCGATCGGCTTCGGCCTGACGATCGGCATCCTGTTCGACGCGTTCGTCGTGCGCCTGCTGCTGATGCCCGCGCTGATGCACCTGCTCGGCGCCTCCGCGTGGTGGCTGCCGAGCTGGCTCGACCGGATCCTTCCGGACGTCGATGTGGAGGGCTCCCAGCTCGAACGGGAGCACCCCACCTCCGGTTCCGGCGCGTCCGCTGTCGAGTCCGATCCCGCCGGCGGGCACCGGCCTCGCCGGCCCACGCCGATCCCCGCGCGCGGCCCGGCGGACATCAGCTACCTACGGCACTGAGCCCCGGGGGCCGGCGTTAGCCTGAGCGCATGACCGACCATGCCTGCGGCCCGCTGGCCCCCTGTCTCGTGATGCTCACCCCCGCCGACGGCACCGGCTCGGCCTGGACCGTCGCGGAGGCGGACCCGAGGCAACCGCAGATCCTGGTGACCGATCAGGGGCTCACCCGCGGCGACGGCCTGTTCGAAACGGCCCTGGCCGTGCCGGACGACGCCGGCCACTTGCGCGTGCGCAAGCTCGAGGCCCATCTGCAGCGGTTGGCCGGCTCCGCCGCGGCCCTGCGCCTGCCGGTGCCCGGTGCCGACGACTGGCGGGCGGCGATCGAGACGGCCCTGCGCGGCTTCGCCGCGCACGCCCGCGCAGCCGGGTCCCTCGATGCCCGCGGCGTCGTGCGCCTGACGGCCACGCGCGGCCCGGAGCCGGCCGAGGAACGACCCGGCGGTGCCTCGGCGTGGGTGCTCGTCTCCCCTGCCCCGGCCCCGGACCCGGAGCTGCGGGACCGCGGCCTCGACGCGCTGCTGCTCAACCGCGGCCTGGACTCCCGCTCCGCCGAGCGCGCCCCCTGGCTGCTCACTGAGGCGAAGACGCTCAGCTACGCGATCAACATGGCCGCCCTGCGCCACGCCCGCGAGCAGGGCGCGGACGACGTCGTGTTCGTCTCCGCAGACGGCCAGCTGCTGGAGGGACCGACCTCCACGATGCTCTTGGCCCGTCGCGACCGGCAGGGTCGTCGCGAACTCGTGACGCCGCTGCGCCGGCAGGGCATTCTCGCCGGCACCTCGCAGGCGGTGGTCTTCGCCGGTGCCGAGGCCGCCGGATGGCGGCTCGGCTACGGCCCCCTCGTGCCCGCCGACCTCCTCGGCGGCCAGGACGCCCGGGTCGAGGGAGTCTGGCTCGTCTCCTCGGTGCGCGGCCTCATGCCCGTGCGCTCGCTGCGCGGTGAGGGCGTCGATATCCCGCAGCTTCCGGTCGACGCGGAGCTGACCGCCACCCTGGAGGGGTATCTGCGGCAGGACCTGCCGGCCGGACCGCACGGCAGCGCATCGGGCTGAGGCCCGTGGCCGCTAGGCTGGGCCGCAGAGCGTCGGCCTGAGGGTCGGCGCGTCGTTCGCACATGAGGAGAGGACCCCCGTGAACACCATCCTGCACAACCTCCTGGCCACCGGCATCAAGATCGGCGGCGGCATCGTCGGCACCAAGCTCGTCTCCGGCGGCTGGAAGCTCGCTACGGGCCACTCGGCCCCGAAGGACGCCACCGACGAGACCCTGCCGATCGTCGAGGCCCTGGCCTTCGCCTTCGTCTCCGCCGGCATCGGCGCCCTGCTCAAGGTGGCGGGCCAGCGCGGCGCCGGCAAGGCGATCGGCAAGATCGAGGCCAAGACCGGCCGGAACATCGACAACGAGGTCTGACGGGCCAGGCCACCGGTCCGGTGCGCTCAGTCGTGTTCCCCGTGTCGGCCGGTGCGCACGACGTCGGCCAGCTCGTCCCGATGCAGCCGCTCGCGCCGCACGTGCTTGGTGCGATACCCCGCGCGAGCGATCAGATGCGCCGCCACCGGACCGGTGAGGGCCTGCAGCACCCACGCCAGCACCAGCACCGGCAGCCACGGCCACGCCCGCCACTGCACGGCCAGGCCGGCCAGCAGCAGGAGCAGCCCGAGCACCTGGGGCTTCGCGGCCGCGTGCATCCGGGTGAGCAGATCCGGCAGCACCATCAGCCCCACGCCGGCGATCAGCGAGAGCAGACAGCCGCCGATCAGCAGCACCGCGGACACGACGTCCCACACCAGGTCGAGCTCAGCCACGGTGCTCCTCCTTCATCGCCGACGCGGTGTCCTCGCCCGCGCGCACCCGATCGTTCGGCTCGCGCCCGTGCTCGGGACGCAGGTCCTCGACGAACCGGGCGATCGTGACGGAGCCGACGAAGCCCACCATCGCGGCGAGCATGACCAAGACGATCGTCTGGGTGTGACCGCGCACGGCCATATCCAGCACCAGCGCCGCCCCGAGCACGACGAGCAGCACGTCCGAGGCGATGGCCCGGTCCAGCAGGGACGGCCCGCGCACGATCCGGTAGATGGCGCCCGCCGCGCCGACGGCGAGCATCGTCCCACCGACGATCCCGGCCACGAACAGGGGTGTGCTCATCCTCGCTCCTTCTCGGTCGTCGCCTGCCGCGGCCCGGCCCCGGAAACCTCGGCCGACGGCGGCTCCTCGGCGTCGGGCCGGTGCGGTGCCGGTTGCCCGGGAACGTCGATCTGCTCGAACGGCGGGGCCGAGACCGGATAGCGCCGCAGCAGCTCCCGATCCTCCCGTGAGCCGATCGCCCGGATGATCGCCGCCTCCGTGGCCAGTGCCTCCGCCTTAATCGACTCGATGGCCTCGTCGTCCGAGACGTCGAGACAGTGGAGGTACAGGGTCGCGGTCACGCGGTCGACGTCCAGGACGATCGAGCCGGGCACGAGCCCGAGCGCATGACTGGTGAGGGTCAGGATCATGTCCTGGTGGCTGCGCAGCCGCATCTCGACGATCGAGTGCCGGGAGACCCGCGGACGGACCATCACGACCCAGGCCACCTGGAGCGAGCCGAGGAGGACGGACCACAGGAACCGGGCGGTGAACACGAGGCAATACCAGGGGTGCAGTCGGCCCGGGAACGGGATCGTCGGCAGCGGGAACACCCACATCACCAGCAGGGAGAACACCGCTCCGGTCAGCAGCACGTGCGGGCCGAAGTCCTGCCATGCCGCCGCCCAGAGCACGCTCATCACGGCCACCATGGACCACTGGGGGCGCCGAGCACCGCCGCGGCGGCCGCCCGGGCGCGCGCCGTCCGTGGTGTCGGAGGCCGCATCGGCCGGGGCCGTGCTGCCCCGTTCCCGCGCCGGTCCGGTGTCAGTCGCGGTCATCGCTGGCCTCCGTGGGGTCGGCCGCCAGGTCGCGGGCGGCGTCCTGGGCCGCCTCGTCGCCGAGCACGGCGGAGATGTAGGGGGTGCGGGACATCATGTCGGCCGCAGCCCGGTCGGACAGGTCGTAGAGCGGGCCCGCCAGCACGGTGAATGCCAGGCCCAGCGCGACCAGTCCCGCCGTCGGCAGCACGAGCCCCGGACTCAACGGTTTGGGCCGCTTGCCCGCGGTTTTGGCCCGTTGATAGGCGGAGACCAGCTGTGCCGGAGGATGCTCGACGTCCTCGAGTCGGCGCCAGAAGGCCCGGACCCACGCGCGCACCATGACCAGCAGGGTCAGCAGCGACACGATCAGGCTGACCGCGACGAGCGTGTAAGACAGGCCCGTGTCCTGCTCGACGCCGCCGGCGATCAGCCCGATCTTGCCGAGGAACCCGGAGAACGGCGGGATGCCGGCCAGGTTCATCGCGGGGATGAAGAACAGCACCGCGACCAGCGGGGAGACGAAGGCGAGGGAGCCGAGGCGCTCGAGATTCGCCGTGCCGGCCCGGTTCTCGATCAGCCCGGTCACCAGGAACAACCCGGTCTGCACCGTGATGTGGTGGGCGACGTAGAAGACCGTCGCGGCGAGCCCGAGCTGCGTGGCCAGCCCGAGGCCGAAGACCATGTAGCCGATATGGGACACGAGGGTGAAGGAGAGGATGCGCTTGATGTCCGCCTGCGCCATCGCGCCGAAGATGCCGACCACCATCGTCAGGGCCGCGACCACCATGAGCAGGGCGTTCACGTGCTCGCCCGGGAACAGCAGGGTCTCGGTGCGGATCATCGCGTACACGCCGACCTTGGTCAGCAGCCCCGCGAAGACCGCCGTCACCGGGGCCGGCGCCGTCGGGTAGGAGTCCGGCAGCCAGAAGGACAGCGGGAAGACCGCCGCCTTAATCGCGAAACCGGCCAGCAGCATCACGTGCAGCACCATCTCCACGTCCGCGGGCAGCTCGCCGAGGCGGACGGCCAGGTCCGCCATCGTCACGGTGCCGGTGGCGGCGTAGATCATGCCGATCGCCACGAGGAACACCACGGAGGAGATCACAGAGACGACGACGTAGGTGATGCCCGCGCGGATGCGCTGACCGGTGCCGCCGAGCGTGAGCAGCACGTAGGAGGCGGTCAGCAGGATCTCGAACCCGACGTACAGGTTGAACAGATCCCCGGCGAGGAACGCATTGGACACGCCCGCCACAAGGATCAGATAGGTCGGGTGGAAGATCGAGACGGGCCCACCCTGGTCCTCGTCGACGACGCCCTGGGCGGTCGCGTAGATCAGCACGGCGAGGGTGACCAGCGAGGAGATCACGAGCATCAGCGCCGAGAGCCGGTCCACCACCAGGGCGATGCCGTAGGGCGGATCCCACGCGCCGACCGAGACGGATGCGGCCCCGACGTCCCAGACGGCCGCGAGCAGCAGCGCGTTGAGCACGAGCGTGAGCACCAGCGCCACGATGGTGACGGTGATCTGCGCGCGCGGTCGGCGCACGAGGGTGAAGGTCAGCGCCGCGCCCAAGATGGGCAGCATGACGGACAGCGGCGCGAAGTCGGTGATCGGCAGCCCAGCCAGATGGATCACGACCGGTCACCGTCCGAGTGCGGGGTGCGCGAACCGGCGCGGCGCCCGGCACGGCGGGCGGCCCATCCGGTGCCGGCGCCGCGGCGGACCGCCGTGGCGGTGGCCGCTTCCGGCTGCTCCGGGCTCGTGTGCTCGTACTCCGCGTTCGGGTCGCGGTCCTCGTCCAGGAATTCCGAGGTCTCCTCCTCCAGTTCCGAGTCCTCCTCTGCGTCGTAGAGGTCCTGCGAGGCCACCTTGAGGTCCTCGGCGTCCACCTCGACCTCGTCCTCGCGGCTGAGCTGCCAGGAGCGATAGATCATCGCCACCAGGAACGCCGTGACGGCGAAGCCGATCACGATCGCGGTGAGCATGAGGGCCTGCGGGAGCGGGTCGTTGTACTCCTGCCCCGGACGACCGGGGACGTACAGGGGCGCCTCGCCGGGCGGGCCGCCGGCGACCAGCAGCAGCAGAATCGTCGCGTTGGTCATCAGCACGATCCCCAGCAGGATCCGGGTCAGGTTGCGTTCCAGCACCATGTAGACGCCGCACGCGTACAGCACCCCCATGGCCACCAACAGGGCAATGTTCACGGTCATCGACGGGCCTCCTCGTCGGTGGCGGCGTTCCCGGACCCGCCGGCGTCACGGACCGCGGCGGACGCGGCCGGGGCGGCGGTGGCCGGAGCGGCGCCGCTCTGGCGGGTGGCCAGCGCCTCGGCACGCTGGCGACGGGCGCGATGGCGCCGCACACGAGCGCGCTCGCGCACCGCACGGGCCTCGTCCCCGCGCCGGTCGATCTCCGCGCCGAGCGCGCGGAGCACATCCAGCACGAGGCCGACGACCACCAGGTACACGCCGACGTCGAAGGCGGTCGCGGAGACCAGCTTGACGTCGCCGAACAGCCAGAGCCCGTGCAGGGTGAGCGCGGCGGACTGCAGCACCTGGCTGCCGAAGATCAGGGGCACCAGGCCGGTCACGGTCGCGATCGCCAGACCGAGGCCGAGCAGCACGCCGGCCGGCACGCGCATGGCCTGCTGCAGCTCGTACCGACCGCCGGCCAGGTAGCGCAGCGTGAGCGCCAGACCGGCGAGCAGGCCGCCGGCGAAACCGCCGCCGGGGGTGTTGTGCCCGGCGAGCAGCAGATAGATCGAGTACAGGACCATGGCGTGGAACAGCATGCGGGTGATGACCTCGAGGACGATCGAGCGCCGCTCGGGCGCGAGCGTACGCCCGGCCTCGAGCCAGGTGGCCGAATCTTCCGTCGAGAAGCGGCGCACGGTGCGCAGCACGGCGGTGCCCATCGAGCCCTCGCTGTTGATCCGCCCCACCGAACCGGTCTGCACGTCCGCGAGACGACCGCCGCGACGGTCCCGCTGCTGGAGGAAGATCAAGGAGGCCACGCCCGTGGCGGCCGCCGCCAGCACGGTGATCTCCCCCCAGGTGTCCCACGCGCGGATGTCCACGAGGATCACGTTGACCACGTTCGTGCCGTCGCCCTCCTTGTAGGCCATCTCGGGCATGGGCACCGACACGCGTTCGGCGGTGCGGGAGGCCAGCGAGGTGGCCGCGACCCACATCATCACCAGGGCGAAGCCGACGGCGATCACTGCCCGCACACCCCGGGCGCGGGGGATGCCGTGGCCGTACCAGCTCGGTGGCAGCACCCGCAGGCCCAGCACCATCGTCACCAGCACGATCGTCTCGACGAGCACCTGGGTGATGGCGAGGTCGGGGGCGCCGCGCAGGGCGAACAGGGCCGCGGCGCCGTAACCGGTGACCGCGACCAGCAGGATCGCCATGAAGCGCTTGGCAGCGCCGATCGACGCGATCGCACCGGCCACGATCACGGCGACCACGAACGCCTGCGCCCAGTTCTCCGCCGCCACGACGCCGGAGGACAGCCACGCCCCGACCAGCGGCCGGGTCTCGCCGCCGACCGGGAACACCATGAACAGCGCCGGCAGCACGAGCGCGACGGAGAGGATGATGCCCAGGTAGCGGCTGAGCGAGCCGGTCTGGGTGCGACCGGTGACCCACACGGCGGCCACGTCGAAGGCGCCGACGATCAGCTGATAGCCGCGGGCCGCCTCGAACGGGAACGCCACGCGGGCCTGCAGCCGTTCAAGCCCGGACCGCCGCCAGATGAGCAGGGCGCCGGTGAGCACGATGAGCACGGACAGGCCCAGCGCCGGGGTCAGGCCGTGCCAGAGCGCGAGATAGGCGGGCTTGTGGCCGGCCTCGAGCGGGGCGAGCGCACCCGTGAAGGCGGTGATCAGGTGCTCGACGGCTCCCGGCACGACGGCGGCGGCCACGCACAGCAGCGCCAGGATCGCCGCCGGGGCCAGCTCGGAGACCGTGACGCGCGAGCGGAACGGCGTCGGCGGCACGGTCTGACGCGACCCGTCCTCGCCGACGACGTGCTTGGTGGCGAACGCACCCCAGAGGAAGCGGCCCGTGTAGGCGACGGTGAGAACGGACCCGAGCACGAGCCCGACCGGCACCGCCCACCACCAGCCGCCGCCGTGTTCGGCCGCGGCCAGCGTCGTCTCGAGCACCGATTCCTTCGCCACGAACCCGAACAGCGGCGGCAGCCCCGCCATCGACGCCGCGGCGAGGCACGTGACGAGGAACAGTCCGGTGTTGCGGCGCCCGATCCCCGAGAGCCTGCCGATCTCGCGGGTGCCGGCCTCGTGGTCGATGATGCCGACCACCATGAACAGGGGCGCCTTGAACAGGGCGTGGGCCAGCAGCATCGCCAGGCCCGCCATCGCGGCGTCGCGCGTGCCCAGACCGTTGGCGATCATGAGGAACCCGAGCTGGCTGACGGTGCCGTAGGCGAGGATCAGCTTGATGTCCTTCTGCCGCAGCGCTCGCCACCCGCCGACCAGCAGGGTGAGCAGCCCGACGCCGAGCACGAGCGTCCGCCAGCTGAGCAGCTCGCCGTAGGCCGGGGCCAGCCGGGCCACGAGGAACACGCCCGCCTTCACCATGGCGGCGGCGTGCAGATACGCCGAGACCGGCGTGGGTGCCGCCATCGCGGACGGCAGCCAGAAGTGGAATGGCACCTGCGCCGACTTGGTCAGCGCGCCAAGCAGCACGAGCGCGACCGCCGCCTCGAGGTATCCACGTGAGACGCCGCCGTCGAGCAGGGCCGGAGCGGCCTCCACGACCGCCGAGACGCGCCACGACCCGGCGGCGATGCCGAGCATCACGAGGCCGACGAGCATCGCCAGGCCCCCGAGTGTGGTGACGATCAGCGCCTGGATCGCCGAGCGGCGGGCGAAGATGCGCTGCCCGGAGTACCCGATCAACAGGAACGACAGGACCGAGGTGATCTCCCAGAACGTGTAGAGCACCATCAGGTCGTCGGTGGTGACCAGCCCGAACATCGCGCCGGCGAAAGCGAGCAGCTGCGCGCCGAACACGGCGTCCTTGGGCTCGTGGCGGCGGAAGTAGCGGGCACAGTAGGCCAGCACGAGCGCCCCGACGCCGAGCACGATCAGGGCCATGAACGCCGAGAGCGCGTCGAGGCGGAAGGCGAGGGAGACGCCCAGGTAGGGAATCCACTCGATCTCACGCACCAGGTGCGCGGATCCGGCGGGCACGGGCTCGCCCGCGTCGAGCGCGGACTGCAGGGAGAGGACCGCGGGCAACTGGGTCAGCAGCCAGAGGAACCCGGCCGCCGGCGCTGCGGCGAGCGCGTAGAACCCGTCACGACCCGTCCACCGGAAGAGAAGAGGCGCGGCGCAGGCCACGGTGAACAGGCCGATCAGGGTGACGAGCATGCAGTCCCTTCGTCGTGGCGGGGTCGGGACTCACCCGCGTCATGCAGAGCAAGCGGTGCCGGGTCGGGCGAGGGTTGCAGGCATTCTACCGAGTCGCACCGTCCGGCTCCATATTCCGGGGACCGCTCGCCCCCGGCGCTCAGCGCTCGACGACGGTGCGGTGGAAGTTCAGGTGCGACCGGGAGGCCGTCGGCCCGCGCTGGCCCTGATACCGGTTCCCGTGCGGGCCGGAGCCGTAGGGGTGCTCGGCGGGGCTGGAGAGCCTGAAGAAGCACAGCTGGCCGACCTTCATGCCGGGCCAGAGCTTGATGGGCAGCGTCGCCATGTTGGACAACTCGAGCGTGACGTGCCCGGTGAACCCGGGGTCGATGAACCCGGCGGTCGAGTGAGTCAGCAGACCCAGACGACCCAGGGAGGACTTGCCCTCCAGACGGGCGGCGACGTCCGCGGGCAGGCTCACCTGCTCGTACGTGGAGCCCAGGACGAACTCGCCGGGGTGCAGCACGAACGGCTCGTCGGGATCCACCTCGACCAGGCGCGTCAGTTCGTCCTGCTCCTGGGCGGGATCGATGTGCGCGTACCGGTGGTTGTCGAAGAGCCGGAAGTGGCGGTCCAGGCGGACATCGAGGGAGGCCGGCTGGACGAAGGAGGGGTCGAACGGGTCCAGGGCGACGCGCCCTGCCTCGATCTCGGAGCGGATATCGCGGTCACTGAGCAGCACGGGTTCACGGTAGCGCAGTCCGGCCGGCGCGCACCGGCACCGACCGTGGCGTGGTGTAGGGTGGTCCTCGCGCCGCAGGCGGAATGCCGAGCGGTTGCGCGGGCGTAGCTCAATGGTAGAGCGCTTGCTTCCCAAGCAAGATACGCGGGTTCGATTCCCGTCGCCCGCTCCGTTCATCGCGGAGTCCGCTCCGCCGCAGGCCCGGTTCTCGCCGGGCCTTTCGCGTCCCCGCAGCGACAGACAGAGCAGGCGGCCGACCGGTATGCGGGGCCGCCGGGAAGGGTCAGGGTGGGTCAGGTCCTCTCGGGCTTCACCGTCGTCTGGGTCATCATCGGCGTCGGCATGCTCGTGGGGCGCACCGGCGTCCTGGGTCCGGAGGCCCGGCCGGTCCTGTCCCGCGCGGCCTTCTTCATCGGTTCCCCCGCCTTGCTGTTCACGACGCTCGCGACCGCGGACGTCGGCGCCGTGCTCGGTCCGCAGCTGGGGGTCGCCGCCTCATCCGGGCTGCTGTGCGCGGCCCTGCACATGAGCCTGTCCCGGCTGCTGTTGCCCCGGCGGGCCAACTCGGAACGGATCATTCACGGTCTGAGCGCCTCGATGGTGAACTCGGCCAATCTGGGGCTGCCGGTCGCCGCCTACGTGTTCGGCGACGCCGCGCTCGCCGCCCCCGTGATCCTCTTCCAGCTGGCGCTCTACACGCCCCTGTACATCACGGCGCTCGAAGCGACGCTCTCCGCCGAGAGCGCCCGAGCCCCGGACGGGGTCCCGGCCGCCGGCCCGACGCCGTTCTCGCGCCGTCGGCGGGTGCTGCGACAGCTCGCGCAGACGGGGCGGAACCCGTTGATCATCGGCTCGCTGGGCGGCCTGGTGGTCTCCCTGACCGGGTGGGGCCTGCCCGATCCGCTGTGGGACTCGATCGAGCTGATCGGCGGGCTGTCCATCCCGGCCATGCTGATCGCGTTCGGCATGTCCCTGGTCGGCTCGCGCCCGCTGCGCCGGGCCGAGGGCCGACTGCCGGACACGCTGCTGGCCGCCGGGTGCAAACTCGTGCTGCATCCGCTGGCGGCCTGGACGATCGCAGCGCAGGTCTTCGCGCTCAGCGGCCAGGACCTGCTGGTCGCGGTGGTGCTGGCCTGCCTGCCGACGGCGCAGAATGTGTACGTCGCGGCCGTGCGCTATGAGACCGGCGAGGTGGTCGCGAAGGACGCCGTGCTCCTGACGACCGTGCTGGCGATTCCCGTCATGGTCGGCGCCGCCGCCGCGCTGGGCTGAGGCACGCGGCGCGCGGGCGCCGCCTCAGGCAGCGCCGTGGCCGTGCAGGGACTTGGCCCAGTGCTCGATCTCGTCCCACTGGCGGAAGTCGCCGAAACGCGCGCCGGCCAGCTTGATCTTCAGCTTGTCCAGGAACCCGAGGCGCTCCTCGACGACCGCGCCGCGGAAGTAGCCGATCTCCCGCGGGCCGTAAGCCTCGAGCTTGGCTCGCAGGTCCGCGTCGAGCTCCGGTGCGCCGCCGGAGACCAGCAGCACGAGCGGCTTCTTGGTCAGCTCGGCGCGGCGGGTGTCCAGGAATCCCTGCGCGTCCTTGGCGAGCCGACCGTTGTACACCGGCGCGGCGACGACCACGGCGTCGGCCGTGGCCAGCCACACCGCCGCCTCCGAGACGTCCTCCACAACCGTGTCGATGGCCTGGGCGTCGCGCAGGGTCTGGGCGACGCGCTCGGCGATCTGCCGGGTGGAGCCGTGGGCGGAGGAGGAGACGACGAGCGTGGTCATGGAAGTGCGGTCCTCACTGGATCGGGGGCGAGCGAGTCGACAGGGGCCGTGACCGGCCCGAGTCCTGTCGGTCAGTGTATCCCGCGCAGGTCCAGGTCGAGATGCCTCGCCGCCTGCTCTGGGGCTGCGTCCTCGGCGTGGACCGTCACGGGGATCCCCCAGTCCTGCTGGTACAGGTGGCACGCCGCGTGGTCCGGGATGGGCTGGCCGGCCTCGCCGTCGCACGCCGCGGCGCGGGCCGTCACGTGCAGGACGCCCTCGGCCACCTCGGGGTTCAGGCGCAGTCGACGCAGCAGACCGGTGGAGGTGCCGGCGCCCTCGAGCAGCAACGACTCCGGCGAGGCCGAGACCTTCACCTGGGTCGGATCACCCCAGCGGTCGTCGAGCTTCTGCCCGGCCGGCGCGGCAAAGCCGATGCGCAGCTCATGCTCGCCGGCGACGACCGGGGTGCGCGGCCGCTGGGTCTGCCGGGCGCCCTCGTCCACGGTGAGGTACTCCTCGGGCACCGCGAGGCGAGTGAGTCGGTGAGCGTTCGTCTCCACCACGACGATGGAGGTGGCCGCGCCGTCCGCGTCGATCTCGACGAGCACGTCCGAGGGCTCGGCCAGGCCCTGCGCGAGGGTCTGCACCTGGGCGGGGCGCTCACGGCCGGCGGCGTCGACCCCGGCCGGCACGTGCCGACGGACGGCCCCGTTGTAGGTGTCGGCGATCAGCACGGACCCGTCCGGCAGCGCCGCCACGCCCAGCGGATGCTGCAGGCGCGCCTGTTCGGCGGGCCCGTCGACGTGTCCGAAGTCGAACAGTCCGGCGCCCACGGCGGTCTCGACGCGCACGCCGTGGTCGTCGGCGGTGATCCGGCGCAGGGCGGAGGTCTCGGAGTCGGCGGCCCACACGGCGCCGTCGCCGTCGACCGACAGCCCGGAGGTCTGCGCGAACCAGGCCTCGGCCGCCGGACCGTCGGTGAGCCCCTCCAGCCCCGTGCCGGCCAGCAGCGACAGTTCTTCGGCCACGGGGTCGTAGGCGTGGATCTGATGGGTGCCGGCCATCGCGATCACGACGTGTCCCGCGGTCTCGTCCCACACGAGGTCCCACGGGGAGGACAGGGCCAGGCTCGTGGGATCGCCGGGCAGCGGGCCGGGTTCGACGGCCGCCGGCCGCTTGGCCCGTTCCGAGTCGATGAGCGCCTGCACGCCGTTGCCGGCGAGGGTGCGCACCCGGCCGGTGGCGAGTTCGAGCCCGCGCAGACGGTGGTTCACGGTGTCGGCGACGACGACGTCGTAGCCGACCCGCGCGGCGATCTCGGTCGGCAGCAGGGTCATGCCATTGGGCTCGGAGAACAGCGCCTGCTCCGGCCCGCCGTCGGCATGACCGCGCACGGCCGGCGTCGGGAACGCGAGCTCGGCTTGGGCACCGGAGGCCTCGGCCGGGTCGCCTCCACCGATCGCCCGCACGACGCTGCTCAGATCCGCGTCGACCTCGACGAGCCGGTGGTGGCCGGTGTCCGCGACCAGGAACGTGCCGGGGCGACTGCCCCGCCCGGCCAGGGAGATCGCCTTGCCGGGGAAACGCACGTCGCGGGCCACCGGCTCGGGCGGCACATAGGGCCCGGAACCGCGGTGCAGCGTGCCCGCCGCCTCGTGCTCGGCGACGAGCTCCTGCACGAGCGAGCGCAGACCCGCCACGTGCCCCTCGCCGGAGAGGTGCGCGGCGATATTTCCCTCAGGGTCCACGACGACGAGCGTCGGCCACGCCCTCGCGGCGTAGGCCTGCCACGTGGCCAGCTCCGGGTCGTCGAGGACGGGGTGGGCGATCTCGTAGCGCTCGACGGCCGCGGCCAGCGCGTCGGGGTCCGCCTCGTGCTCGAACTTCGGCGAGTGCACGCCGACGGTGACCAGCACGTCCGAGAACTCCTCCTCGAGCGGGCGCAGCTCGTCGAGCACGTGCAGGCAGTTGATGCAGCAGAACGTCCAGAAGTCGAGCACGACGATCTTGCCGCGCAGCGACTCCAGGCTCAGCTGCTCGCCGCCGGTGTTGAGCCAGCCGCGACCGCTCAGGGCCGAGGCGCGCACACGGGAGGCGGCGCGAGGGGCGTGGGGCTGCGAGGCATGCGGTTCGGTCATGCGCCCCATTGTGGCCGACGGCGGCCCCGGCGCCGCACGGGGTGGGCCGCGCGGCGTCATGCAGGCCGCGCCGGGAGCGGTCAGTCGGCGCGGCGGGCGGCGGCGAGGATCTCCTCGGCCATGAGCGTGAACTCCCGCCGCCCCGTCTCGTCCTGGCCGGCGAAGGAGACCATGACGACGTGATCGTCGGTGGTGGCCGTGAGCACCTGCACGGTGAGCTTCTGGTCCTCGTCGCTGGGCAGCCAGCGCCGCCACACGAGCCCGGACTGAGCGGGCGAGCCGTCCGAGAGGTCGGCCTTCTCAGCGCGCAGCTCGAACCGCGTCTCGGTGCCGTCCTCGGCCACCGTCATGGTCATCGTCTCGCAATCCTGCGCGAGTGTGTTGACGGTCTGCAGGTGCTTCTCCACGCGCTGACGGCCGGGCCCGTCGAGCGCGGCGACCTCGATGGTGCCGGTGCCGGTGAACGAATCCGCGCCGACGTCGATGCGGGTCGTCTCCCGGGTGTCCAGCATGATCGGTGAGAAGTCCAGGGCCGTGAGCGGTGCCTTGCAGTCGGAGGGCTCGACCGTGGTGCGGCCCGGGTTCTGCAGTCGGGCGCGGTTGTCGTCGCGGCTGCGCTGCACCTCCTGCTCGCTGGCGGCCTGCTGACGGACGAACCCGAAGGTCGCGGCGCGTTCGGCAGCGGCCTGGGCCATCTTCTGGTCGGGGCGGTCGCCCAGCTCAAGCCCGCGCGCGACGTCGGCGGCCTGTTCGTCCGAGGCGGCCCCGTCCTGACCGACCTGACCGGAGGCTTCGACGTCCTGGGCCGTGGCGGAGCCCTCCTGGCCGCCGGCGGGGTTCTGCTCCTCGCCGCCCGAGCACGCGCTCAGCGCCAGGGCGAGGGCTGCTCCCACTGCGGCGACGCGGGGCAGGCGGGCGCTGGCGGCGCGGCGGGGCGCGCGGGCGGGGTCAGCGGCGAACACGGGGATCCTCCTGATTGAGCTGGTCGTACATCGAGTTCCACGCGGCGAGCTCGGCGTCGCCGTCGCGGTCGGCCTGGCGGTCGAGCCGGGCGGCGCGCTTGGAGTCGTCACGCGCCCACAGCACGGCGACGGTGACGGCCATCAGCACCGTCGGGAACTCGCCGATCCCCCACATGATGGCGCCGCCGATCCGCTGGTCGGCCAGCGGGTCCGGGCCCCAGTCGCGGCCGAGGTTGCCGAACCACGAGGCCTGCATGAGGCCGGTCGAGGACGTCATGGCGACGCCGATGAACGCGTGCTGGACCATGGTCGCCAGCAGCAGCACGAGCCGCAGCGGGTAGGGAGGGCGCCGCGGCAGCGGGTCGGCGCCGATCATCACGAGCGCGAACACGAAGCCGGTGAGCAGGAAGTGAGCGTTCATCAGCTCATGGCCGACGTGCTCGTCCAGGGCGAAGCGGAAGAAGTCCGTGTAGTAGAAGACCAGGATCGACCCGGCGAAGTTCACCCCGGCGACGATCGGGTGCGTGACGAACGCACCCCACGGAGAGTGCACGATCCACAGGATCCACTCGCGGGGCCCGCGAGTGCCGTCGGTGCGCACGGGCAGCGAGCGCAGGGCCAGCGTGATGGGGGCGCCCAGCACCAGGAACACCGGGGCGATCATCGTCAGGGTCATGTGCCCGACCATGTGCGCCGAGAACAGCACCATGCCGTAGACGGCAGGTGCCCCGGATGTCGCCCACGTGAGCACCACCAGACCGGCGAGCCAGCACAGGGTGCGCAGCACCGGCCACGGGTCCCCGCGGCGGCGCAGTCGCCGCACGGCCCCCAGGTACCACAGGGCCAGGAACAGGGCGACGGCGACCCACAGCCAGTCGAACCGCCACTGCGTGAACCAGCGCTCGAACGTCAGCTCGGGCGGCAGCTCGTAGCCGGTGAGGATGCGGGCGGGCGTCGCGTCGGGCGCCAGCTCCTCGGGCACGGGCGGGGCGGTGCGGGAGAGCACCGCGGAGGCGCCGAGCACGGCCCCCATCAGCAGGGCCTCGACGGCGATCAGCTGCCACAGCAGGCGACGGGCCGGCCGCGGGGACTCGAGCTCCTCGCGCTCCCCGGCGGTGTCCGCGGCACCGCGCAGCTGCGGGATGATCCACCGCCGGTGCAGCAGACCGAGGAACCCGAGCATCAGGCTCACCGCGGCCTTGGCCAGCACGAGCAGGCCGTACTCGCTGAACAGCTGCTCGACGCGGTTCATGCGGATTGTGGCGTTGACGACGCCCGAGGCCACGACGGTGACCAGGCCGAGGCCGGCGAGCACCGAGTAGCGGGACAGGACGGTGGCCAGCAGCGGGGCCCGGCCCTGCCGATAGGCCGAGTGGGTGCCCTGCGCGCCGTCCTCGCCGACGAGCCGGCCCGAAATCAGCACGAGCACGAGCAGGCCGCCGACCCACACGATGACGCCGAGCAGGTGCAGGCCGATCGAGTTCACCGCGCCGTAGTGGTCGTCGCCGCCGGCGGCGTGACCGATGAGCGCCTGCGGCACGATGCCGAGCATCGCGACGATGCCGGTCCAGAACAGGCCTGCATGGCCGCGCACGGCGACCGCCAGTGAGGTGACGACCGCGGCGATGGCCGCCGTGGCGAACCAGGCCCGACCGACGGAGATCTGCTGGGCGTAGACCATGAGCCCGGCGGTGAACTGTTCGCCGGCCGAGACCGGCACGCCCGCCAGGTCCGAGTACGAGAGCACCGCCACGGCCAGCGAGGACAGCGTCCACACCGCCGCGCCGGCCGCGGCGATCGTCATGGTGAGCGTGAACGCCGGGTGTTCGTCCCGCTCGTGGGGTTCCTGGGCGGCGCGCGCGCCGGCGCGTCGACGGCGCCGCCGGCCGACCTCGGGCGGCAGCACCCCGGCCGCGAAGATCACGGCGGCGATCGTGACGGTCATCGACAGGCTCGCCAGGAACTCGGAGACCGGCACGCCCCAGCGGGTCAGCGCGCCGGGGTCGGAGAGCTGATCGGGGGCGGCGATGCCGGTGACCAGGGCCGCGGCGACGACCGTCAGCAGCCCGACGACCGGCACGGCCGCGGCGACCCACGGGGGCAGGCCGACGCGGCCGGCGTCCGCGGGGATGCGGGCGGGGCGGTCTGCGGTGGGTGCGGTGTCGGTGGTGGGCATGAGGTCCATTCTCTCCCCTCGGGGAGCTTGCGTGCGGCGGGGCCCGTCTGCGTCCGGGGCGTCGCGGGCGCGAGGCCCCGGACGGAGACGCTCGTCGGGTCAGTCGAACAGCTGCTGGCCGATGTACCCGCCCTCGGGGCAGCCCGGCGGGATCGCGAACACGGCCGAGCCGACCGGGGTCGTCCAGATGTTCAGGTGGTCGGACTCGGCGAGCCGCTCCTGCACTGGGACGAACTGGGCGTCGACGTCGCACTGGTAGGCGGCGAACAGCAGCCCGGACTCCCCCGCGTCGTCGTAGTTGTAGCCGCGGCGCAGCATGCCCGCGTCCGGCCCGTCCAGCCGGGCCCGGCGCACGTGGGCCACGTCGGAGATCACGGGGAACCCCGTGGGCCCGGTCGCCTCGAGGTCGACCGGGTCGTCCTCCCGCTCACCGGTCAGGGGCGCCCCGGTGCCCAGACGCCGACCGATCACCTGTTCCTTCGCCGGGCGATCGAGCTCGTCCCACGTGTCCAACTCCATGCGGATCCGGCGCAGCACCAGGGAGGTGCCGTCTTCGATCCACGGTGTGAGCCGGGTGGGCTCGCTCGCGTCGCCCTGGGCCCGGGCTCCCCAGACGAGCCGCTCGGACGGGGCCGTCTCCGGCCTCGGGTTCGCGGTGCCGTCGACCTGCCCGAACAGGTTGCGCATCGTCGTTCCGTTCGGGTGGGCGCCGCGGGCCGCGCGGAACCCGGTCTGGGCCCAGCGCGGCTGCGCGAACGCCCGCGCGTTCTTGGTCAGCATGCGCCGAGCGTGCGCAATGGACATGGGGTCGTCCCCGCAGATCTGCAGCAGCAGGTCGCCGTCGCAGTACGCCTCGTCCAGCTCGTCGATCCGCTCGAATGCCGGCAGCGGCCGCAGCCATGCCGGCGCCCGGTCCGGGGCCACGCGACGCAGCAGCTCGGGGCCGAAGCCGAACGTCACGGTCAGCCGGGCCGGCGCGGCCGCCAGTTCCGGCTCGGTGTCGGCCAGGGTCGCACGGCCCTGGGTGAGCCGCGCGGCGTCGTCCGTGAGCAGCCGCAGCATGCGTCCGATCGCGTCGCGGTCGGCGTTCTCGCGCAGGTCGAAGGCCAGAAACACCGCGTGCGTCTGGGCGGGGGTGTCGATGCCCGCCTGGCGCGGGCCGTGGAAGGCGATGGTGTCCGTGCCGACCGGCGAGCTCACCGCGACCCGTGCGGACTCGCCGCCGGGCTCGGCCCAGCCGTCGACGCCGATCTGTCCCGAGGCGGACTGCGGTGCCGGCGTCGCGGCTCCCTCCCCGCCCGGGGCGGAGCCCGCGCCTGAGGCGGGGCGGGCTGCGGTGTGCCCCGCGGCGTACCCCACGGAAGAGCCGAGGAGTCCGCCACCGAGCACGCCGGCGCCCAGCAGCAGGCCGCGGCGTCCGACTTCGGCCGTGCCCGTGCCGTCCTCAGTGCTCGCCATGGCCCTGGCCGTCCTCCTCGGGGGCGTAGGACTCCTGGGCGCCGGCGAACTCGCGGGCCACCGAGGTGACCTCGAGCTCGTCGCCGTCCTCGGTCTCGAGGACGTAGGTGACCTCCTCGCCCGGCTCGATCGGCTCCTCCAGGCCCATGAACATCACGTGCTCGCCGCCGGGAACCAGTTCGAAGGTCGCGCCGGGCTCGACGGTGAAACCGTCTTCGGCCTCAGTCATGCTCATCTGGCCGGAGCCGTCGTCCTGCATCCGGTGCAGCCCCACGTGCGAGCCGGTCTCGGAGCGCACCCCGGTGATGTGCACGGGCTCGTCGGAGGTGTTCGTCAGCGTGCCGAACGAGCCGGTCATCGTCATGGACTCATCGGTGGCCTTGGTCCACGGATCGGTCATGGTCAGCGGGCCCTCGCCCTGTGCCACGTCGGAGCCGGACGCAGTGGAGCCTTCGGCAGAGGAGCTCGCGGAGCCGGCGGCAGAGGCGGCGGTCTCGGAAGCAGCGGAGGCGGTCTCGCCCGAGCCGCCCTGGTCACCGCCGGCGGCGCAGCCAGTGAGCAGCAGCAGCCCCGCCGCGAGGGCCGCGAGAGACAGGTGGTTCTTCATCATGATGAGACTTCTTTCTGAGCAGAGATGGGCACACCGAGGGCGAGCGCGGAGCGCTCGACCGTCACTCGGCGGCGAAAGGTGGTGTCTGTGCGTGGGGCGCAGAAGGCAAGGACGTCAGGACCGGCCGAGAGAGCGGGCCTTGAGCGCCGTCAGCACGGCGGCCGCCACGATGACGACGAGTCCGCCGACGCCGGCGATCCAGACCCAGGCTGGCAGACCGGCCTGGTCGGAGGACTGCTGCCCGTCGGCCGCGGCGGACGAGGGGTCCTGGCTCGCATCCCGCTGCGGCTCACCGGCGCCGTCAGCCGGCTCCGAGCCGTCCGCTCCGTCCTGCGTGGCGCCGCCGGCAGAGCCCTGCGCCGCATCGGAGCCCGAGGCATCGTCGGGGGCGCCGACCTCCGGGTCCATGCGCTCGGCCGGGCCGTCGTCGATCTGCACGGCCTGATCGGCCGGGGTCCCGCAGTCACCGGACGGCGCGGTCCCCTCCTCGGGGGCCTGCGGGTCGTCCACGGTGAACTCGTGCGACATCGTCTCGGTGTGCCCGTCGGAGTACACGACCCGATACGCCGCCTCGTAAGTGCCGTTCGGCAGGCCGTCGCACAGCGGCGCGGTCATGACCCGGCCCTGCACCTGGGCCTGCGTCGTCCGCTGCCATTCGTTGCCGTCGGCGTCTCGCACGGTGGCCATGTTCGTGATCTCACCGCCGTTAATGAGCTCGCCGGAGAACTCCAGCGTCAGCTCGCTCGGGGCGGTCGTCACGGTCTGGCCGTCGGAGGGATCGGCCCGCACCAGCTGGTCATGGGCGCTCGCGGGGCTCGCGAGGCCCGCGGCCAGCAGGGGTGCAGCCGCCAGCGCGGCCGCGCGACGGCGCACGGGGCGGGTGCGGGTGCGGGTGCGGGTGAGGGCAGGGTGAGGGGTCGAAGAGCGCATGCGCGGGTACCTTTCGTGGGCTCGAGGCCGACGACGGAGGCCGCGGCCGCGAGTCAAGCGGGTGTGGTGAGTCGTGCCCGGGGCGGGCGGGCATGCGCGGGTGGTCCGCGTTCACTGGCGGCGCAGGTCCAGGTCTGGGCGCGCAACGGGGTTGGCCGGGCGGCCACCACGCGCAGGCGCAGGCGCACCGGAGCGGGACGCCACCGCAGCAGCATCACGGCCACGCAGGCGTCCAGCACGCGCCCGGCCACGGCCGCGACGAGGCGTTCGCCGTGACGGATCAGGGCGACCGTGACCACGGCCGCGCTCAGATGTGCCAGGAGCATGCCGACGCCGGCCTGGCCGTGACCGCCGTGGGCGTGCGCGGCGAAGCTGGAGAGCTGCCCAGAGGCGTGTCCGAGGTGCTCGGCGTGGTCGCCGGAGGGCAGGTGCTCGGGGGCGACGGGCCCACCGGCCATGCTGTAGAGCAGGTGGAAGAGCAGCTGACTGCCGACGACACCGGCGACGACGCGCCAGAGCGAGAACATGTGCCCGGCCAGCACAGTGCACAACGGTGCGGCCAGGGCGATGGCCCACAGCCAGACGGCCGGGGGGACGGCGTGGCCGGCCGGCGCCGCGGCGGAGTGGGAGGCGGCGGCAAGGCCGGTCGCCAGCACCGCCCCGGCCCACCCGCGGGCCAAGCGTCCGGCCCCGCGCACGGGGACGGTGCGCAACGCGGGGTGATGCGTCTGCATGGGCCGTCCTTCCCGTCGGTGCGCGTCGGCGAGGTGTGCCCGCCAGTCTACTCCCGCACACGACGACGGCGCCCCGTCCGTGAGGACGAGGCGCCGTGCATGCGCGGGTCGGTCCGCGGCGCTCAGGCCACGGTCACGACGGGGTGCGGGCTCACTCGGAGGCGGCGGCCTTGAGCTTGGAGCCGGCGGTCACCTTGACCGAGTAGCCGGCCGGGATGGTGATCTCCTCGCCGGTGCGCGGGTTGCGGCCGGTGCGCTCCTTGCGCTCGGTGCGCTCGACGGCGAGCCAGCCCGGCACCGAAACCTTCTCGCCCTTCTTCACCTGGGCCGAGAACACCTCGAAGACGGCGTCCAGCACATCGCTGACGGCGGCCTGGGTGTTGCCGGAGCGCTCCGCGACGGCAGCGACGAGTTCCTTGCGGTTCATAGCCATGAGGTCCTCCTGTTTGGGACGTCCGTAGGTGTCCCGGACCGTGTCGTCCGGGCCGTACACGCCTGAACGTACCATCCGGTGCCGCGTGGGCGCGCCCCCGAACGGCCTGTCCGCGCGGATTCTCATCGAACCCCTGGACTTCACCGACGGCGCTGCAGACCGCCGTGGCCGCACGGACGACGACGGCGGCCGCCCCGTGATCGGGGCGGCCGCCGTCGGGCCTGCGACAGAGGCTGCGTCAGCGTGTCACCAGGAGGACTTGGTCACGCCGGGCAGCTCGCCACGGTGCGCCATGTCGCGGAAGCGCACGCGGGAGATCCCGAAGCGCTGGAAGGTGCCGCGCGGGCGACCGTCGATCGAGTCGCGGTTGCGCACACGCACCGGCGACGCGTCGCGGGGCAGCTTCTGCAGGCCCACGCGGGCGGCCTCGCGGGCCTCGTCCGAGGCGTTCGGGTCCACGAGCGTCTTCTTGAGCTCGAGGCGCTTCTCAGCGTTGCGCGCGACGACGGCCTTGCGCTGCTCGTTCTTGGCGATCTTCGACTTCTTTGCCATGCCTCAGCGCTCCTCTCGGAAATCCACGTGCTTGCGGACCACCGGGTCGTACTTCTTCAGGGTGATGCGATCCGGGGTGTTGCGGCGGTTCTTGCGGGTCACATAGGTGAACCCGGTGCCGGCCGTCGACTTCAGCTTGATGATCGGACGAACGTCCTTGTCCTTGGCCATGTCAGAGCTTCACTCCCTTCGCGATCAGGTCGGCGACGACCGCGTCGATGCCGCGCACGTCGATGGTCTTGATGCCCTTGGTCGACAGCGTCAGGGTGACGTTGCGGCGCAGGGACGGGACCCAGTAGGTCTTCTTCTGGATGTTCGGGTCGAACCGGCGCTTGGTGCGGCGGTGCGAGTGGGAGATGCTGTGGCCGAAACCCGGCCCAGCCCCGGTTACCTGGCAGTGAGCTGCCATGATCACTCCTCGTGGCAAGTTGTAGTAAAAGGACGGGCGGAACCCGCATGTCGGTCAGGACGCGGACGCACGATGACGCCACGGCCGTGTCCGAGAGAGTCCCGCCGGCGGGTGTGGACACCGCACTCTTACTGCGACTTCGTCGAAAAGGTGAACCAGGCTGGGTGAGAGCCAACCGAAGTGCCTTCAGATCGCTGGTGTGAACGGTGAGCCCGGCGCCTCAAGGAATCTGGGGCGTCGGAGTCCGGTCCGCGGGAGCACGCTGCTTTTCCGGCCCCCGAGCGTTCGAGTCGGATGACCGCGGACGCACTGGGAACAGCGAGGCTTGCGCCGTCCTATCTTACGGCACACCCTCAAGCGGTTCAACTCGCCGAGGGGCGCTCGCAGGCGAGACGTGCCTCACGGGTACATGACGCGGTCACGCGGAGCGCGCCCGTACGAGGTCGGTATTGCGCGCGTTGTTGAACAACCTATACCGTCTCCTGAGCCACAGTCGGTGACACCGATCACGGCGTCCCTCGTCCCCCGACCGATAGGCCAGAGCATGGCGACCTCCGCAGACCTCTCCTCCCACGAGAAGCGCTCGGCACAGAGCCCCGAGCCGGGCTCCGCGCCGGCCGACGCGCCCACCGCGCCCGGGCGCGCTCCCCTGGACGGCAAGGGCCGACGCACCGCCCTGCTGGGCGCCATGTTCCTCATGGCGACCTCGGCCATCGGGCCCGGCTTCATCACCCAGACCTCGACGTTCACCGTCCAGATCGGCGCCGCGTTCGCGTTCGCGATCCTCGTGTCGATCCTCATCGACATCGCCGTGCAGATGAACGTGTGGCGCGTCGTCGGCGTCTCCGGCATGCGCGCCCAGGAACTCGCTAATGCCGTGCTCCCGGGCCTGGGCTGGGTGCTCTCGGTGCTCGTGTTCATCGGCGGCATGGTGTTCAACATCGGCAACATCGCCGGCACCGGCCTCGGCACCGACGCGATGTTCGGCCTGGATCCGCTGCTCGGCGGGGCCGCGTCCGCCGCGATCGCCATCGCCGTGTTCCTGTCCAAGCGCGCCGGCATGGCTCTGGATCGGATCGTGCTGGTCCTCGGCATCGTGATGATCCTGCTGATGGGCTTCGTCGCCGTCGTCTCCAACCCGCCCGTGGGCGAGGCGGCCCGCCAGACCGTGCTTCCCGACAGCGTCGACATGCTCATCATCGTCACGCTCGTCGGCGGCACCGTGGGCGGCTACATCACCTACGCGGGCGCCCACCGCATGATCGACTCGGGCGTCTCCGGTGTCGACGACGTCGCCTCGATCACCCGCTCGTCCGTGCTGTCGATCATCGTCACCGGCGTGATGCGCGTGCTGCTGTTCCTTGCGATCCTCGGCGTCGTCGCCGCGGGCGCGACACTGAACCCGGACAACCTCGCGGCCTCGGCCTTCGAGCACGCCGCGGGCGAGGTCGGACTGCGCATGTTCGGCGTCGTCCTCTGGGCGGCGGCCATCAGCTCGGTCATCGGAGCGGCCTACACCTCGGTCTCGTTCATCACGAAGTCCACGACATCGGCGCGCACTCGCAACCTGCTGACCGTCGCGTTCATCGCGGTGTGCGCCGTCCTGTACCTGCTGCTGCAGCAGGCGCCGCAGACCCTGCTGGTGTTCGCCGGCGCGTTCAACGGCATGATCCTGCCGATCGGCTTCGCCGCGCTCATGTACGTCGCCTGGCGCCGCCGCGATCTGCTGGGCGGTTACCGCTACCCGGTGTGGTTGCTGGTGATCGGCGCGCTGGCCTGGCTGGTCTCGCTCGTGATCGCCGTGCGCGGCTTCCAGCCGATGCTGGAGCTGTTCGCTGCCTGACCGAACCCACCGCGCTGGCGGCGGGCTCAGCGCTCAGCGTTCCCGGATGTGGTCCAGCACGAGCGCTTCGGCCTCGTCGAGATAGGGCTCGAGCACCTCGATCGCGCCCTGACGGTCGCCGGTGAGGATCAACCGGGCCAGCAGGCGGTTGCGCTCGGCGAAGCGCAGGTGCAGGTCCGTCATCACGTCCATCGGCTGGAACGACAGGCGCAGCCGGCCGAGCACGGAGGCCATCAGCCGATCGAGGTCGGCCGAGGCCAGCAGCCCGACGATCGTGGTGTGCAGACGCTGGTTCGCATCACCGAGCCGGCGCGGATCGTCGGCGACTTCCACGCCGGCTCCGACGCTGGCGACGACGTACTCCAGCTGCTGACGCTGAGCCGAGGTCAGCCGCCCGTACTGCAGGGCGCCAAGCTCGATCACGCGTCGGGCGCGGAAGATCTCCTCCACGTCGCGCGCGCCGGGCTGCACAACGAATACGCCGCGGTGCGGATAGCGCACCAGCAGGTTCTCGGCGACCAGCTGCGCGAAGGCCTCCCGCAGACTGTTGCGGCTGACCCCCAGCTCCTCGGCGAGCGCGACCTCGCCGAGCCGGGCGCCGGGGGCCAGCCGGGCCAGGCCGATCCGCTCGCGCAGGGCCGCGGCGACCGCGTCCACCGCGGACGCGCCCGCCCCCTCCTCGGGCAGGCCGGTCGGCGGGGCCGGCAGAAGCGGGCTGTCGGCGGGGTCCACAGGCACGCGAGTCTCCTTCGGTGTGGTCGGATCAGGGGCGGGCGCCCGGGTCGGCGCACCCGCCCACAGGCCCGGAGGCCGGACGGCGGTCAGGACTCGACGCGCGCGATCACCTGGCCGCGACTCAGCGCGACGCCCGGCTCCAGAGATTCGAGCTGCACCCTACCGGTCGCCGGGGCGGTCACCGGCGTCTCCATCTTCATGGCCTCGACCACCGCGACGGTCTGCCCCGCCGACACCTGGTCGCCGTCGGCCACGGAGAAGGAGACGAGCGAGCCGTTGATCGGGGAGGTCACCGCGCCGGCGGCCTCCTCGGAGCCGCCCGCCCCCTGCGCGTCCGCGTCGACGGCCGCGCCGGCCGCTCCCCCGCCGCCGAGCAGCGCGGCGTGCAGGCGCGCCGGGATGCCCAGCTGCACGGCCTTCCCGTCGAGCTCGACGGTCAGGGTGGTGCGGCGGCCGTCGGGCTGGGCGGCGGCCAGGTGCGGGGAGGCCTCCAGCTCCGTGGCGAAGGCCGACTCGATCCACGTGGTGTACACGCCGAGCTCGTCGGCGGCGGTGAAGTCCGGGTGCTCGATCACGGTGCGGTGGAACGGCACGACGGTCGCCACGCCCTCGATGCGCAGCTCGGCGAGCGCGTCCTTGGCGCGGGCCAGCGCCTGGGCCCGGTCCTCGCCCCAGACGATCAGCTTGGCCATCAGCGAGTCGTACTCACCGGGGATCACCGAGCCTGAGCGCACGCCGGCGTCCATGCGCACGCCGGGACCGGTCGGCGCCTCGAACGCCTCGACCAGCCCGGGCGAGGGCAGAAAGCCCATGGCCGGGTCCTCGGCGTTCAGGCGGAACTCGAAGGCGTGACCGCGCGGGGTCGGGTCTTCGGTGATCGACAGCGGCTCGCCGGCCGCGGCGCGGAACTGCTCGCGTACCAGATCCACGCCCGTCGTCGCCTCGGAGACGGGGTGCTCGACCTGCAGGCGCGTGTTCACCTCGAGGAAGCTGATGAGCCCGTCGGGGGCGACGAGGTACTCGACCGTGCCGGCGCCGGTGTACGCGGCCTCGGCGCAGATGCGGCGGGCGGAGTCGTGGATGCGCTCGCGCTGCTCATCGGTGAGGAACGGCGCGGGCGCCTCCTCGACGAGCTTCTGGTTGCGGCGCTGCAGCGAGCAGTCGCGGGTGCCGACCACCACGACGTTGCCGTGCGAGTCCGCGACGACCTGCGCCTCCACGTGGCGCGGGCGGTCCAGGAAGCGCTCGACGAAGCACTCGCCGCGGCCGAAGGCCGTCACGGCCTCGCGCACGGCCGAGGCGAAGGCGTCCTCGACATCGTCCAGCTCACGGACGACCTTGATGCCGCGGCCGCCGCCGCCGAAGGCGGCCTTGATGGCGATCGGCAGGCCGTGCTCCTCGGCGAACGCGCGGGCCTCGGCCGGCGAGTCCACGGGGCCGTCCGAGCCGGGCACGAGCGGGGCGCCGGCGGCCTGAGCGATCGCACGGGCCGTGATCTTGTCGCCCAGGTCGCGGATGACCTTCGGGCTCGGGCCGACCCAGGTCAGCCCCGCCTCGACGACCTTCTCGGCGAAGTCCGCGTTCTCGGAGAGGAAGCCGTAGCCGGGGTGCACACCGTCGGCGCCGCTGCGGCGGGCGATCTCGATGAGGGCGTCCTGGTCCAGGTAGGTCTCGGCCGATGAGGCGCCCGGCAGGTGGTAGGCCTCGTCGGCGAGCGCCACGTGCATCGCGTCCGCGTCGGGGTCGGAGTACACGGCGACGGAGGTCAGGCCGTGGTCGCGGCACGCGCGGGCCACGCGCACGGCGATCTCGCCTCGGTTCGCGATGAGGATCTTGGTCAGCTGCGGCATGGGTCAGGCCTCCTCGGTCTGAGCGGGGGACGTCGTCGGCGCGGGCTGTGCCGACGAGGACGTCTGCGGGGTCGGTGATGCCTCGGATGCCGCGGGCCGGTTGGCCGTGGCCGTCTGGGCGAGGTCGGCGGGGTCGGCGGGGTCGGCGGGGCCGCTGTGGTCGTCGTCGGCGTCCACCGTCGTGAAGCGCACGCGCGCCCCGGGCGGCAGCTGGGCGGCGGTGCCCAGGTCCTCGGGTACGACCACCGCGACGACGGGATAGCCGCCGGTCACCGGGTGGTCGGCGAGGAACAGCACCGGCTCGCCCGACGGCGGGACCTGCAGAGCGCCGGTGAACACGCCTTCGGAGGCGAGCTCACCGTCCTTCGCACGGGTGAGCGGGGCCCCGTCGTCCGGAGCGCGCAGGCGGACGCCGATCCGGTTCGACTCAGCCGTGACGGTCCACTGCTGCGCGGTGAAGCGCTCGAGCGAGTCCGCGTCGAACCAGTCCTGCCTCG
The DNA here is from genome assembly GCF_014205175.1 of Micrococcus cohnii. NCBI lineage: Bacteria > Bacillati > Actinomycetota > Actinomycetes > Micrococcales > Micrococcaceae > Micrococcus > Micrococcus cohnii. The sequence goes on from NZ_JACHNA010000001.1 coordinate 1,595,825, forward strand.
GGCCCAGCACGACGCGCAGGGTCGTGAGCCCGTGGGCGGTCGGGGTGCGGCGCACGGGCGGCTCGGCGTCCCCGACGAGGCGGTGGCCGGGGTCCACGCGGCGGGGCACGAACATGCCCGGGGCCAGCGGGTCCGGGCCGATGCCGGACATGACGTCGGTGGCGCGCGAGCCCAGCGGTGCCTCGACCTCAATGCCGCCGCGCACGGCGAGGTAGGCGCGCATGCCGGCGGCGGGCTCCTCCAGAGTGAGGGTCTCGTCGTCGAGCAGCGCGAAGGGGCGCCGCACCGGGGCGGTGCGCACGTGCGCCGGGGAGGTGATGGTGGCGCGGGCCTCGGCGCCGGCCAGGGCCAGCACGTGGTCGCCGTGCGCCGTCACGCTCAGCCCGCCCAGCAGCGCCTCGATGACCGCCTCGGACGAGGAGTTGCCCACCAGACGGTTGGCCTGGCGCGCCGCGGTGCGGTCGGCGGCACCGGAGGCCGTGACGCCGAGATCGCCGTGGCCGTGCCGCCCAAGGTCTTGGATCAGGGCCTGCAGACCGGTCGCCTCGACGTGCAGCCCGGGGGCGTCCGCGTCGGCGAGTGACCCGGCGGCGTCCACCTGGTCGGCGTCCTCCGTGTGGTCGGCGTCCGCACGGCTGGGGGTGGGCGTCGTGACCACGGCCAGCTCCCGCACGGCTCGGTAGCGCACGCGGTCGCCGGGGCGGATGAGCGCCGGAGCCTCACGATCGATGTCCCACAGGACGGCATCGGTGCGGCCGAGCAGCTGCCAACCGCCGGGCGAGACACGCGGGTAGACGGCGGAGAACCGACCGGCCAGGCCGACGGACCCCGCGGGCACCGCGGTGCGCGGCGAACTGCGCCGCGGCACGTCGAAGGGAGCCGGCTCAGCGGCGCAGTAGGTGAAGCCCGGGGCGAAGCCGCCGAAGGCGCCGACGTATTCGGTCGAGGTGTGGGCGTCGATCACGGCGTCAATGCTCATGCCCGTCAGCGCGGCCACATCGGCGAGGTCTTCACCGTCGTAGAGAACATCGACCGTGACCACGCGAGCAGCCTCATCGTCACGCGCCTCAGGGGTGACGGTCGTGACCTGGCGGGCGGCGGCGACGGCCTCGCCGCGGGTGCGGAAGACCAGCAGCACGGTCTCGGCGGCGGCGATCGCCTCGCGCTGCCCGGGATAGGGATGGGCGATCAGGTGCGCGTGCAGCGTCATGACGTCGGCCAGGCTCGCGCACTCGAGCAGGAACGCCTGCGGACCGGCCCAACGCAGGGTGGGGACGGTGAAGCCGCCCGAGGAGGTGACGCTCATGCGAAGGCCTCGATCCGCACGCCGGCCTCATCGAGCCCGGCGCGCACGGCGGCGGCCATCGCGACGGCACCGGGGGTGTCGCCATGCAGGCAGATCGACTCGGCCTCGACGCGGATGTCCGAGCCGTCGACGGCGCTCAGGACCCCCTCGGTGGCCAGGCGCACCATGCGCGCGGTCACCTCCGCTTCGTCATGCAGGACGGCGCCGGGCTCCCGGCGGGAGACGAGCGTGCCTTCGGGGGTGTACCCGCGGTCGGCGAAGGCCTCGGCGACGCCGCGCAGCCCGGCCGCACGCGCCTTCTCGAGCGCGACCGACCCCGGCAGCAGCAGCAGCGGCAGGTCCCCGCCGAACTCCTTCACCGCGTCCACGACAGCCTGGGCGTGCGCCTCGTGGTGGACGATCGTGTTGTAGAGGGCGCCGTGCGGCTTGACGTAGCGAATGCGGCCACCGGCGGCGCGGGCCAGGGCCTCGAGGGCGCCCATCTGGTAGAGCACGTCGTCGGCCAGCTCGGTCGGTGAGCAGTCGAGGAAGCGGCGGCCGAAGCCGGCCAGGTCCCGGTACCCGACGTGTGCGCCGATGCTGATGCCTGCGGCGACGGCCGCACGACAGGTCGCCCCGATGCCGGACGGATCGCCGGCGTGGAAGCCGCAGGCGACGTTCGCGGAGGACACGGAGCGGAACATGGCGGCGTCGTCGCCCATGGACCAGCTGCCGAAGGACTCGCCGACGTCGCTGTTCAGGTCGATGCTCATGGCCGTCATGGTGCGGCTCCTCTCAGGCGGATGCGGGACAGATCACTCCATAATGAGGCCTGCACCAGAATTGTTCAACAATCCCGGCTGACGTGGGACGACGTGGCGCGACGGGCTCAGAGCTCCCGCGCGTTCTCCACCACCGGCACGGCGGCGCGAAACCGCCGCACGGCCTCGAGGTCCAGCTCGACGACGCGCGTCTGCGGGCCGTGATCCAGACGCACCGCGTCGACGCCGTCGGGGCCGATCAGGCCCGAGCGCCCCACCCCCAGCGGGGCGGTGTCGGAGGCCACCTCGGGGTCCTGACCGAGGTCGGCGCGCACGGCCTGATCGCACGCGGCGACCAGCGCACCGCTGTCCAGCGCCCGGGCGCGGGTGAGCGTCTCCCACTGGGCCGCCTTGCCAGGCCCCGCGCCCCACGAGGCCGCGACGAGCATGACCTGCGCCCCCTCGCGGGCGAGCCGGGTGAACAGCGCCGGGAAGCGTACGTCGTAGCAGGTGGCCAGTCCGAAGCGAACTCCCCCGTGCTCGACGACGCACGGCGCGTCCCCGGGGGCGATCGTGTCCGACTCACGATGGCCGAAGGCGTCGTAGAGGTGGATCTTGTCGTAACCCAGCGGCTCCTCACCCGGGCGCAGCATCAGCAGGGTGTTGTGGATACGGCCGTCGGCAGCGGGCGTGAACGTGCCGACGACCAGGGTGAGGTCGAGCTCGTCGGCCAGCGCCGCAAGGCGGGCGTGCGCGGCCTCGGCGCGGTCGGCCGCGAACGCGTCGAGGTCGCCGTCGAACGCGCACGTCGCAGCCTCGGGGAACAGCACGAGCCGGGCACCCTCCCCGGCCGCGTCCCGCGCCGCCGCGTCCACGGCACGAAGGTTCGCTTCGACGTCGGGGGTCGAGCTGATCTGGGCGAGGGCGATCTTCACGTGCTGCGCCTCCTCGATGTCGGGCGGGCTGTGACGGTGCCTACACCGTACCCGCTGAGAAATGCCGCACGTTTGCAACATTGCCGACGCGGAGCACTGCGACGATGTTGCGAACGTGCGGTCGTTTCGCGAGAGACCGCCCGGCAAGCGTCCGGACCCCGCCTGCCGATTCCCTAGACTCCACGCCATGACCTCCACCGACTCCACGCCCGGGCCGGACCCCGCCCCGTTCATTTCGTGCGTCACCGCGCAGAACCCTTCGCCCATGACGCTCGCCGGCACGAACACCTACCTGATCGGCGCGCCCGGGTCCGAGTCCCTCACCCTGGTCGACCCCGGACCCGCAGAGACCGCCGAGGCGCATCTGGACGCCGTCCGCACGGCCGCGCAGGGGCGGCGGATCGAGCTGATCCTGCTCACGCACCGCCACGAGGACCACGCCGGGGCGGTGGAGCTCTTCCACGAGGCCACCGGGGCCCCCGTGCGTGCGCACCTGCCGGAGCTGTGCCGCGCGGCGACGCCGCTGACCGACGGCGAGCGCCTCGTGGTGGCCGACACCGTGATCCTCGCGCTGCACACCCCCGGGCACACCTCGGACTCATGCTGCTTCCAGGTCCCCTCGGCCGGCTCCGACGGTGCGATCCTCACCGGCGACACGATCCTGGGCAGCGGCACCAGCATGCTCGACCACCCCGACGGCCGGCTGGTCGACTACCTGGCTTCGCTCGCCCGGCTGCGCGCTGAGGGCGACGCGACGGTCCTGCCGGGCCACGGCCCCGCGCTCGACTCGGTCGCCCAGGCCGCGAACGAGTATCTGGAGCACCGCCGCGCCCGCGTGCGGCAGGTCCGCGAGGCCCTCGCCGATCTGGGCGACGACGCGGCACACGTCACTGCCGCACGGCTGGCCGAGCGCATCTACCCCGACGTCGACGAGCGGGTGGCCGCCGTCGCCGAGATGACCGTCGCCGCGCACCTGGACTACGTGCGCTCCTCCACGTCCTGAGCCGGGTCCACCGCACGCTGGCGCTGCGCGAACGCCTCCTCGCCGGGGCCGGCGAACTCCTGCCCGCGCCGCACCGCCGTGAACGAACCGGTGTACAGCGACGTGTCCTCGCCCGCCCGGGTCAGCGGCGCCGGCGTCTGGACCGCGGGCGCCTCGACCATCCGCGGCGGGATCGCCTCGGGGTGCTCGGCGCGCAGGAACACGACGAGGTCCTCACGCACGAGGCAGCGCAGGTCCCACAAATCGCCCGAGGTGCGCGCCGAGACGACCGCCCGGATCCGCACGAGACCGCCGATCGCGTCGGTCACCTGCATCGAGGCCTCGCGACCGTCCCACAGCGGGGTGGTCGCGACGAGCGCCTTGAGCCGTGCGCGCAGCGCGTCCATCGACACGCGCCAGTCGACGTCCATCTCCACGACACCCGAGACCTCGGATCCGACGCGCGTCCAGTTCTCGAAGGCCTTGGTCGTGAAGTCCGAGGAGGGGTAGATCATGCGGCGGCCGTCCCACAGCTTCACCACGACGTTGGACAGGGTGACGTCCTCGACGGTGCCGAACACCTCTCCCATCTGCACGACGTCGCCCACGCGCACAGCGTCCGTGAAGGCCAGCTGCACGCCGGCGAACACGTTCGTCAGGGTGGACTGCACCGCCAGCGCCGCGATCACCGAGACCAGGCCGGCCGAGGCCAGCAGGCCGGCCCCGAGCGAGCGCACCGCGGGCAGCGTGAGCAGCACGACGGCGACGGCCAGCGTGACGATCGCGGCCTGCAGGATCCGGCGCAGCAACACCGTCTGGGTGCGGATGCGCCGCGCGCGACGGTCGTCGACTCCGGCGTGCTCGTACCGGGCCAGCAGCCCCGTCTCGACGAGCCCGGCCGCGCGCACGGCGGCCCAGGCCAGACCGGCGACGAGCAGGGCGACGAGCCCGAACGAGGCCGGAGCGAACCAGTCGGCGCCGCGCGCGGTCGCCGAGAGCGCCACCCGGGACGCGACGGCGCCGGCCGCCAGCCCCAGCGGCATCGCCAGACCGCGCAGGCTCACTCCCGCGGGCAGCCGACGCCCGGCCACGGCCGCGGCAGCGCGGACCACGAGAGAGACGGCCGGCCAGACCAGCAGCAGGGCCGCGAGCACGACCAGGGGCGTCAGGGCGGGGTCGGGGGCGATCGCGGGCATGGCATCAGTGTGACACCTGTCGTGCGCTCCGCCGCGGGCGGAGCACAATGGCACACACCGAACCACCCCCTTCCCCGCGTCCGGTCCGGGACGCGGCCCGACGGCAGGAGAACCCCGTGCTCACCGTGACCGATCTGCGCGGCGCAGACGCCGACATCACCGCCGCGGTCCCCCGCGCCGAGACGGACGTCGCCTCGACGGTCCCGAGCGTGCTGCCGATCATCGAGCGGGTCCGCGCCGAGGGGGCCGCCGCCGTCCTCGACCTGGGCGAACGCTTCGACGGGGTGCGGCCGCCGAGCCTGCGCGTGCCGGACGAGACCATCCGGGCGGCGCTCGAGACCCTCGAGCCGGCCGTGCGCGCCGGGCTCGAGGAGTCGATCCGTCGGGCCCGCAAGGTCCACGCCGCCCAGGTGCCCGCCGGCTCTGTCGTCGACCTGGGCGAGGGCGCGGTCGTCGAGAACCGCTGGACGCCCGTCGATCGTGTGGGTCTGTACGTGCCCGGCGGGCGAGCGGTGTACCCGTCCTCGGTGGTCATGAACGTCGTCCCGGCACAGGCGGCGGGCGTCGGGTCGCTCGCGGTGGCCACGCCGCCCCAGGCCGAGCACGGGGGCTGGCCGCACCCGACGGTCCTCGCCGCCTGCGCTCTGCTCGGCGTGGACGAGGTCTACGCCGCCGGCGGCGCCCAGGCCGTCGCCCTGCTCGCCCTGGGCCTGCCCGCGACGGACACGGGCCCGGCGGTGCCGCCCGTCGCGATGGTGACGGGCCCGGGCAACGTGTTCGTCGCCGCCGCCAAGCGAGCCCTGCTGGGCACCGTGGGCGTCGACGCGGAGGCCGGCCCGAGCGAGATCGCGGTGATCGCCGACGAGACCGCCCGCGCGGATTGGGTCGCCGCCGATCTGATCAGCCAGGCCGAGCACGACCCGCTGGCCGCCTCCGTGCTGATCACCGACTCGCCCGCGCTCGCCGCCGACGTCGCCGCCCAGATCGAACAGCAGGTGCCCGGGGCGTTCCACGAAGAGCAGATCCGCACCGCCCTGACCGGACGTCAGTCCGGCATTCTGCTCGTGCGCGATCTCGACCACGCGATCGAGGTCGCGGACGCGTACGCCGCCGAGCACCTTCAGGTGCACACGCGCGAGGCCGAGCGCGTCGCCCGGCGCGTGCGCAACGCCGGCGCGCTCTTCGTGGGCCCGCACTCCCCGGTGCCGCTGGGCGACTACTGCGCCGGCTCGAACCACGTGCTGCCCACCTCGGGCACGGCGCGGTTCTCCTCGGGCCTGAACACCGCCACGTTCCTGCGCCTGCAGCAGCTCGTGCGTTACGAGGCGGCCGGCCTCGCGGAGGTGGCCGACGACATCGCGGCTGTCGCCGAGGACGAGGGCCTGCCGGCGCACGCCGAGGCCGTGCGACTGCGTGAGGCCCGCTGAGATGGCCGGTGCGGTGCGCCTCGACGCCTGGCTGTGGGCGGTGCGGATCTACAAGACGCGCTCGGCGGCCACCGCGGCCGTACGGGCTGGGCACGTCCGCGTCGACGGGGAGGCGGTCAAGGCAGCGACGCCCGTCGTCGTCGGCCAGAGGATCCGGGTGCGCCGCGACGGGCGCGAGCTGATTCTCGAGGTGACCGGTCTGGTCCGCAAGCGCGTCGGCGCGCCCGTCGCGCGGCGCCACTACGTGGACCATTCGCCGCCGCCGGTGCCGCGCGAACTGCTCGCAGTGCCGTACCGAGAACGGGGCGCCGGGCGGCCGACGAAACGGGACCGGCGTCGGCTGGACGCCCTGCGCGGCGTCGATTCCCGTCGACGTGACCGGTGACTCAGTAGGCAACCAGGCCGCCGGGGTGTAGTGTTCAGGGCAGAAGTTGTTTTTCTGAAAGTCCGGTAGTTCGGTGTGCAGGCGGCCCCAGGCCCCAGCGCGTTGGTCATGCGGTTCAGTACTACCGCTTCACCCCGGTCGGGAGAGGTTTCCGGCCGGTTCCAACGCGACGACGTGCCTCACTCTGTCGAGGCGACGCGTCACTGTCGAAAGGACACCATCATGGCTGTCGGCACCGTTAAGTGGTTCAACTCCGAAAAGGGCTACGGCTTCATCGCTCCCGAGGACAACTCGGCTGACGTCTTCGTCCACTTCTCCGCCATCACCGGCTCGGGCTTCAAGGAGCTCCAGGAGAACGACCGCGTCGAGTTCGAGACGCAGCAGGGCGACAAGGGCCTCCAGGCCGCCAACGTCTCCAAGATCTGAGTCCGCGTCGCCTCAGGCGACCGCGACATGATCGCCCGCTGAGCGGGCTATCCGCATCGACCGATCGGCCGTTAGCATTGTCTTCCCAGACGATTCTGACGGCCGATCGGTCTCTGTGCACCGCCTCCCGATCTTCCCGCCGAACTCCGTGGCATCGGCCGTCGCCCCTCACGACTCCGGCATCGCGAACGCAAGGACCTGACACCGTGGAGACACCCCGCCCTCTGGATCATCCGACCGCCGGCCACCAGGCCGAAACGCCGAGCGGCTCATCCCCCGCCCGTCGGCGCGGTGTGACGGCGGTGGGCCTCGCAGGTTCCGGGGCGCTGCTCTCGGCGGCCGTCCTCGCCGGCGCGGCCGTGGCGGAGACCCCGCGGCCCGAACCGTCCGAGGAAATCTCCGCGACGCTCGCCCCGACGGCCGAGAGCGTCGAACCCACGCAGGCCCCCTCCGTCACCGACGACGATCCCGAGGAGTCCGTCCCGGCCGAGCCGAGCGCCGAGGAGCCCAGTGCTGAGGAGCCGAGCCCCACGGAGCCTGTCTCTGCCGAGCCCAGTGCTGAGGAGCCGAGCCCCACGGAGCCTGTCTCTGCCGAGCCCAGCGCTGAGGAGCCGAGCGCTGAGGAGCCGAGCCCCACCGAGCCCAGCACGACTGTCTCGCCGGAGCCGACCGCGTCCTCCACCTCGACCGACGCGCCGGAGCCCTCCCCCACGGACCGGCCGACCGGGGATCCCACCGCGGAGCCGACCGAGGGCGCGACGACCACCGCGGAGCCGACCGAGAGCGCGACGACCACCACGGGGCCGACGGCGGAGCCCACCGGCAGCCGCACGCCCGGCATCATCCCGACGTCCGAGCCCACCGAGGGCACGACGCCCACCCCCGAGCCCACCGACGGCGCGACGCCCACCGACGGCGCGACGCCCTCGCCCACCCCCAGCCGAACCATGGAGCAGGTACCGACGCCGGTGCCCTCCGACCCCGAGCCCAGCCCGACCGCACCGAGCGAGTCGGAGTCTCCCGAACCCTCACCCCTCCCCACGGAGGATGCTCCGTCCGAGACGGCCGAACCGACCCCCGATGACACGGCCGAGCCGACACCGTCGCCGACCGACCAGACTCCCGAGCCGTCGCCGAGCGACGACGCCCCGGAACCGACCCCGTCCGTCGATGCACCAGAGCCGACCCCGTCCGACGACGCTCCGGTCCCGCCGCGTGAGCCCGCCTCGCTGACACCCGACGAGCCGACACCGTCGCCGACTGAAGCCCCGGACTCGAAGTCCCCCTGGGACGGCGCACCCCGGCCTGACTGGAGCCATCAGGTGCATCACCGCGCGGAGGAGCCGGCCACCGCGACCGGCCGCTCCGCGCCGGCCACCCCCGTGGAGCCGACCTCGACCCCGAGCCCGACCCCGGACGAGAGCGTCTCAGAAGCGCCCACCCCCGTTGAGCAGAGCGAGACCGCCTCAGAGGCGCCCACCACCGTCGAGCAGAGCGAGACCGCCTCAGAGGCACCCACCACCGTCGAGCAGAGCGAGACCGCCTCAGAGGCACCCACCACCGTCGAGCAGAGCGAGACCGCCCTCGACGCCGACTCCGTCCCGTCACTGGACGACCCGTCCACGGCAGGCATCGACGACGAGGCCGACGCTCCCTCCGTTGACCGGACCGAGCCTCCGTCACCCGCGTCTCCCGCCGAGACCGACGACGCCGGCACCCAGGACGCAGCCCCGCAGGATGCAGCCACAGAGGACGCATCCACACAGGACGAGGACGAGACGGCGGCGGCCGTCGCCGACGAGCAGACTCCCGACCCCAGCGGCGACCCGCAGCCGCTGGACCTCGACGTCCCGACCGTCGCTCCCTCCCGCGGCGGGCCGGCGGCCGTGGCTGGCGCCCCGGCGCCCAGGGCGAACTCCCTCGCCGACTCCTCGGACCTCGCCCTGTCCGGGCTGCAGAACTCGGGCCGCCTCCTCGAGGACGGCGCGGCCGCCGCGCTCGCTGACGTGGCCGACGACGCCCCGCAGCAGCCTGGAGCCGAGGACTCCGAGCACACGGCGCCCCGGGACACGGTGCTGCCGGCGATCCGCATGCCCGCCTCGCCCCGCGAGGTGGTCGAGGAGGGGGACACGGGCCTCGCAGCGGTGATGGCCCGCATCACCTCCGCACCGCCCCTCGCGCTCGGCGCAGCGGCCGTGGCCGGCGCCGGCCTGCTGGGGCTGGCCCTGCGCCGCAGTGGACGCTCCCACAGAGGCTGAGCCCACCACCCCACACGAGGACAGCCGCCGGTCAACCCCATGTCCGGGATCGAACGGCGGCCGTCGTCTCTGGTGCGCCGTCAGCGGCTGAGCGGACTCAGACGCGGCCCTCCGGCCGCGTGCCATCCTGCACGCGCTGCGTCGCGCCGTCGGGGCCGGTCGTGTCCGGTGCGGAGGACTCATCGATCTCCCGCTCGCCGTCCTCGTGCTGGCCCGGCCCCTCGCCGCGGCCCTGCACGGCCGGGCTCGCCCCGTCGTCCAGACCGTCCCCGGCCGGGCCGGCGAGCGACCGTCCGCGACCGTCGTCCACACCGTCGTGCTCTCGCCGTGTCTCGCGCTGCCGAGCGTCCTTCACGGCGGTGGAGCCGGAACCGGAACCGTAGCCGTAGAGCGTCTGGCCGTCGGTCAGCTGGTCCACGCGCGGCAGCGGCGATGTGCTCGGATTCGCCTCGTCCGTGGCGGTGCGGGCCGACCCGCTGACCGCCTGGCCACCCTCACTCTGCGCCGCGCGCCTGACGCCCGCCGGCTGCAGCTCCGAGTGCCAGTCCGGGTTCGCGTCGTGCAGGTACTCGATAGGGGCGTGCTCACCGAAGTGGTCGACGTCCGCTTCCTCCCAGTCGATGTCCCATCCGCCCGGAGGGCAGTTGAGCAGCTCGTTCCGGCGGATCCAGCGGTAGATCGACGCGTAGGACCGGGTGTTCAGGTGGTCCACGCGGCGGCGCAGCATGCGGGTGTTCAGCTGCGAGGGGTCCGTCACGCCCATGGAGGCCATGATCTGCACGGCCTCACGCACGGTCAGGCGGTGGTAGTTGAACACGCGGTTCGACTTGTCCTCGACGTCGAGGGCCTTCATCAGGCGCGGGTCCTGCGTGGCCACGCCCACCGGGCACTCGTTGGTGTGGCACTTCTGCGCCTGGATGCACCCGGTGGCCATCATCATCGCGCGGGCGGACATGGTGAAGTCCGCGCCCTGGATGAGGCGCTTGACGATGTCCGAGCCGGTCGCGACCTTGCCGGCCGCGCCGATCTTGATCATGTCGCGCAGGCCGCTGCCGACCAGAGCGTTGTGCACCAGCATCAGGCCCTCGGTCAGCGGGGTGCCGATGTGGTCCGAGTACTCGAGCGGTGCGGCGCCGGTGCCGCCCTCCGAGCCGTCCACGATGATGAAGTCGGGCGCGATGCGCTCCTCCCACATCGCCTTGCACATGGCCAGCACGTCCACGCGCGAGCCCACACAGAACTTGATGCCGATCGGCTTGCCGTCGGAGAGCTCGCGCAGCTGGCCGATGAAGCGGACCATCTCCCGCGGCGTGCGGAACGCCGAGTGCGAGGCCGGGGACAGGCAGTCCTGGTCGATCGGGATCTCGCGGGCCTCGGCGATCTCGGGAGTGATCTTCGAGGCCGGGAGCATGCCGCCCAGGCCCGGCTTGGCGCCCTGCGACATCTTGATGGTGATGCCCTTGACCTCGGGAAGACGGGCCTTCTCGGCGAATGTCTCCGGGTTGAACGTGCCGTCGGAGTTGCGGCAGCCGAAGTAGCCGGACCCGATCTCCCAGAACAGGTCCGCGCCGTTGCCGCGGTGGTACTTGGTCAGGCCGCCCTCGCCCGTCTCATGCACGAAGCCGCCCATGCCGGCGCCCTTGTTCATCGCGAGCACGGCGTTGGCGGAGAGCGAGCCGAAGGACATCGACGAGATGTTCATCAGGGACAGGTCATAGGGCTGACGGCAGTCCGGGCCGCCGATGCGGACCGTCGGCGGCTCCTCGGGAGCGTTCACCGGGGCGGTCGAGTGCAGCAGGAACTCGTAGCCGATCGCGCCGGTGTCGCGCTCGGTGCCGAATGCCTTGTGGCTGTCCTGGCCCTTGGAGCGGGCGTAGACGATCGAGCGGGTGTCCCGGTCGAAGGGCTTGCCGTCGAAGTTGCGCTCGATGAAGTACTGCTGAATCTCCGGGCGGATGGACTCCAGGAGATACCGCATGTGTCCGAGCACGGGGTAGTTGCGGAGGATGGCGTGGCGTCGCTGGGTCACGTCCCAGATCGCGAGGATCAACAGGGCCAGCACGATCGCGGCGAGCACCCACCAAGCTCCATTGCCGATGGCTGCGACGAGCACCACGATCGCGGCGCCTAGTGACAGGCTGGCGACGATCAGAAGTCGATTGTTCACGCGCCTATGGTGCCCCATTCGCCAGCGCGACAACAGCGAGCACGGACGTTTCGCAAAGAATGCCGGCGCCTCGAGGACAGACCGTCCGCGGGCCCGGTGCCGGACCCGCGGACGAGGCTCGTCACGACGCTGCGGACGATCAGATCACGCCGTCGGTGAGGTGGTCCGGCGTGCCGAACCGGTGCGCAGTCACGGAGATCGCCTGCTCGTGCACGAACGGCAGCAGCTCGACCTCACCAGCCGAGACGACCGGGCCCGCGTACACGGCCACGTCCGGGGACTCGCCGAGGGTGCGCTGCAGGTCCCGCTTGGCGGCCAATGCCACCTCGGGCTGGGCCACCCAGTCGGAGATCAGGCGGATGCGGGCGTCGCCGGCACCATCGGCGGACGGGTCCTGCTCGGCCAGCTCACGGGCGCGCTCGTGGAACGCGGCGGTGTCCTCGATGTGCACGTCGATGTGCGCCATCGTCCCGTCGGGCGCCTGAAACTCGCGACGCAACTGATCCACCTGGCCGCGCACGCCCTCGGGGGAGATCGGCGCGTGGCCCTCCTGCTCCGTCGAGGAGACCGGGTTGATCGAGACAGTCATCGGGGCGCTGGCCCGCAGGCCGGCCGAGACAACGCGCAGCAGGTGCTCAGCGGGACCGGACTCCCAGCGCACGAGCACGCCCGTCGGAACGTGCCGCAGGATATTGCGCTCGGCGCGCAGCGCGGAGATGTCGTGGTCGACGCCGAACGTGCTCGTCCACGCCTTCTCGTCGAGCTTCTGCGCGGTGTGCAGCCACGACGGGTCGATGCCGCCGGCCTGGCCGTCATCGGTGTCCGTCGACGAGGACTCGGGGCTGGTGAGCCAGGTCGGGGTGTCCTCCCAGTCCACGAGGCCGTGCAGGTAGTGCGGACCACCGGCCTTCGTCGTGGCGCCGACGACGGAGCGCTTCCAGCCGCCGAACGGCTGCCGGCGGACGATCGCGCCGGTGATGCCGCGGTTCACGTAGAGGTTGCCGGCGTGGACGTTCTTGACCCAGTGACCGATCTCCTCGGGGTCCAGGGAATGGATGCCGGAGGTGAGGCCGTAGTCGACGGCGTTGACGATCTCGATGGCCTCGTCGAGGTCCTTCGCCGTCATCACCGAGAGCACGGGGCCGAAGTACTCGGTCAGGTGCGCGTCGGCGCCCTTCTTCACGCCGTAGCGGATGCCAGGGCTCCACAGCCGGCCGGTGTCGTCGAGCTGCTTCGGCTCCAGGGCCCAGCGCTCGCCCTCGCCGAGCTCGGTGAGGCCGCGGCGCAGCTTCTCCCCGGGTTCCTCGATGACCGGGCCCATCTGGGCGCGCGCGTCCTCGGGGTAGGCCACGTGCAGGGAGCGGGCGGCGTCGAGCAGCTGCCGGTGGAACCGCTCGGAGGTCGCGACGGAGCCGACGAGCACGACGATCGACGAGGCCGAGCATTTCTGCCCGGCATGCCCGAACGCGGAAGCGACCACATCGGCGGTGGCGAGGTCCAGATCCGCCGACGGGGTGACGATCAGCGCGTTCTTGCCGGAGGTCTCCCCCAACAGGTTCAGCTCGGGGCGCATGCGCTTGAACAGCTGCGCGGTCTCGTAACCGCCGGTGAGGATCAGCCGCTCAACGGAGGGGTGCGTGACCAGCGCGGTGCCGACCTCCTGCTCATCGCCCTCGGCCATCGTCACCAGGCGCACGAGGTCCTCCGGGTCGACGTCGGCCAGAGGGCCGCCGGCCTGGAACGCCTCGGCGGAGCGCAGGCCCTCGATGATCGTCTCCCAGGCGACGGCGCCGGTGCGCTCGGACTGCGGGGCCGGCTTGAACACGACGGGCGAGCCGGCGCCCAACGCGGCCATGACGCCGCCGACCGGGATGGCGATCGGGAAGTTCCACGGCGGGATCACCATGGTGAGTTTCACGGGCACGGCGCGAGCGCCCTCGACCTCGTCGAGGCCGCGGGCCAGGCGGGCGTAATAGTGGGCGAAGTCGACGGCCTCGGAGACCTCGGGATCGCCCTGGTCGAGGGCCTTGCCGGTCTCGGCGCCGGCGACCTCGAGCAGCCGGGCGCGGTTCGCGTGCAGGGCGCGGCCGACGGCGTCGAGCACGTCGCCGCGCTCGGCGCCGCTGAGCTGACGCCACTGGGCGCCTGCGGCTTCGGCGGCGTCCACGGCCTGTTCGGCCTGCTGCTTCGAGGTGGCCCGGTGCGCGTCGACGGTCTCGATGCCCAGTCGGGAGCTGGGGATGGCTTCGAGGATCTGGCGGGCCCACGCACGGTTGCCGGGCAGGGCGGCGTCGGTGTCCGGGGTGTTGGCGAACCCGTCGACCGGGGCGGGGGTGTCACCGTCGACGCCGCGCAGGCGGTCCTGGCCGCGGGCCGGCTGCGGGATCTCGCGGTCCAGATGCTGCAGGGAGGAGAGGAAGCGGTTCTTCTCGCGCTCGAACAGCTCGTCGTCGGAGTCGAGGTCGAACACCGCGGACATGAAGTTCTCGTGGGAGGCGCCCTCCTCGAGCCGGCGCACGAGGTAGGAGATCGCGACGTCGAACTCCTCGGGCTTCACCACGGGGGTGTAGAGCAGCAGCGAGCCGACGTCGTCCTTGACGGCCTCGGCCTGACCGGTGGCCATGCCCAGCAGCATCTCGAACTCCACCTCGGGAGGCACGGCGCCGGCGGCCGAGGCGACGCCATCGGGCTGGGCGGTGGACAGGCCGCGCTTCTGGACGAGCTGGTAGGCCAGGGCGACGTCGAAGAGGTTGTGCCCGGCCACGCCGATGCGCACGTTCTTCACGTGCTCGGGGGTGAGGGCGTAGTTGAGCACGCGCTTGTAGTTGGTGTCGGCGTCCTGCTTCGTGTCGACGGTCGCGGTGGGCCAGCCCATCAGGGAGGCCTGCATCTGCTCCATCGGCAGGTTCGCACCCTTGACGACGCGCACCTTGACGGGCGCTCCCCCGGCGGCGACGCGTCGGGCGGCCCACTCCTGGAGGCGCACCATCGCGGCCATGGCGTCGGGCAGGTAGGCCTGCAGGACGATGCCGGCCGGGTAGTCGGCGAACTCGGGCTGGTCCAGCACGCCCATGAAGACGTTCAGGGTGAGGTCCAGGTCGTGGTACTCCTCCATGTCCAGGTTGATGAAGGTGTCCTTCTCCTGGGCCAGGCGGAACAGGGGGGTGAGGCGCTCGGTGATCTCGGCGACGGCCTCGTCGAACGCCCATTCGGCGTGCGGGGCGGTGGCGGCGGAGACCTTCACGGAGACGTAGTCGACGTCGTCACGGCGGATCAGGTCCGCGATGCCCTCGAGGCGGCGGTCGGCCTCGCCCTTGCCGAGGATCGCCTCACCGAGCAGGTTGATGTTCAGGTGGGTGCGCTCGTCGCGCAGCTCGGAGATCGCCTTGCCGAGCTGCTTGTCGCGGGCGTCGACGATCAAGTGGGAGACCATCTCACGCAGCACGCGGCGGGCGACGGGCACCGCGATGTGCGGCACCAGCGGGGAGACGCGCCCGCCGACGCCGAACACGGCGCGCAGGGCCGGCGGGAGGAAGCCGGGGGCTTCCTGAGCGAGCTCGCGGAGGGCGCGGGCGGCGATGGCCGGGTCCTCCGGGCGGATCACGTGGTCGACGAAGCGGACGATGAAGTCGAGGCCGCCGGGCTCCTTGAGGGCGCCGGCGAGCTGCTGCGCGGCGAAGTCGGCCTTGTGCCCGGCGGCGCGGCCGAGCCAGGTGCGGACCTGCGCCACGGCATCGTCGGCGAGCTCCTGCATCTGCCGAGGGTCGGGGATTCCGCCGGTCGCGTCGAGGACGCGCTGGAGGTCGTCGTGGTCCTGGGCCGAGAACGTCGCACTCATGGCCCCACTGTGTCGCGGACGACACGGGAACGCAATTCGTCGGCGGAGGGTCGGCTGCGGGCGGAACCCTGCCCTGCGGTCACCCCCGCGGGCGGAACCCTGCCTTGCGGTCATCCCCGCGGGCGTTCTCAGAGTCAATTCGGCACGTATTCCGCCCGCCTACATGACTGCACCCTACAGACCGCCCGCCCACATGACGGCACCGCACAGGCGGCACGGGGACAGCAGGGCGAGGGCTCCTCTGCGTCCCCGAGCGCTCGGGTGGCCTCACCTCCGAGCGCGGGACGGCGACGCCTCACCAGACGCCTCGCCAGGCGCCTCTCCGACCGAGCTTCGACCGGGCTCGGTCTGCTCTGCGTTCGAGCCGGTGCCGCGGCCCGCGCCCTCCGAGACGGCGCCCGCCTCGTCCTGGCCCGCGCCCTCCGAGACAGCGCCCGTCCCCTGGCTCACCGCGTCCCGGCCGCTCGCCGGCTCCTCCGTGTGACCGGCCGCCGCCACGCCCTGTGCCTCACGACGGCGCAGCGGCATCAGGTGCCGACGCTCCATGCCGCGCAGGTCGGCGGAGATGAACGCGTTCATCCACCGCGCGTGCGGGTCCGCATCGATCAGGACCGCCTTCACCAGCAGCGTCGCGGGCAGGGCCAGGATCGCCCCGAGCGGGCCGAACACCCACGCCCAGAACAGCAGCGACAGGAAGGAGACCGTCGGGATCACGCCGATCGCGTCGCCGGCCACCTTCGGCTGGATCACCGACTGCAGCACGAAGTTCAGCACGCTGTAGCTGGCCACCACGGCGATGAACGCGGGCCAGCCGCCCTCCACGAGCGCGAGCAGCGCCGGCGGGATCAGCCCGATCACGAAGCCGATGTTCGGGATGTAGTTCGTCAGGAAGCTCAGCACGCCCCACACCAGCACGAGCGGCACCCCGATGATCATCAGCGCCACGACGTCGAGGACCGCGACGATCAAGCCGAACACCGTGGTCACGAGCCAGTAGCGGCGCACTCCCCGCGCGAAGGAGATCAGCGCCCCCCCCAGCTCCGATCGGGCCGTGTTCAGCAGGGCCACGCGCCGTTCGATGCCCATCGAGTCCATCGCCAGGAAGAACATGCCCATGATCACCGTGAGCAGCAGCCCCATGACGGCCCAGGTATTCGTCGCAATCGCCGTCAGCGCGGTCACGGCGGTGCCCGTGACGGACTTCCAGTCGATCCCCTCGACCTGCTGCGTCATCGCCTCGGGGGTGATGCCCAAGGAGATCAGGTAGTTCGTCAGGCCCATCGCGATGTCCTGGAACTCGTGCGTGTACTCGGGCAGCGCGTCCACGAGCTCCAGCACGGACCACAGCATGAGCCCTACGAACGCCGTCAGCACGCCGCCGACGAGCAGCACGGTCACGGTCGCGCCGAGCACCGGGTGCAGGCCCTTGTGCGTGAGCCACGCCTGGACCGGGTAGGCGACGATGATGAAGTTCAGCCCCAGGAACACCGGGGCCACGATCTGCGAGAGTCCCTGCAGGAACTCGACGGTCAGGACCAGCCCGGCCAGCGTCAGGACGATCACGAGCATGCGCGGCCACAGCCGGTGCGGTCGGCGGACGTCCCAGTCCGTCGAGACGTCACTGGGCCTCGGCTCCTCGGCCCGTCCCGACGGGGAGCCCAGGCCCCGGTCGGCGGCGCTCTGCGCGGCGACACTCACGGGACAGCAGTGTACGGCGACGGTAGGGTGGGGCCGACCACATCGACAGGGGAGCGCCGCACGGCGCTGAGAGTGCGCCCGCGCGCAGACCCTCGCACCTGCTCCGGCTCACACCGGGGAAGGAAGTCGAGCATCTCTCATCCGGCGTCGTCCGTGGCCCGGGCAGCCCCCGGGCGCGGTACGCCCGGCCCCTCCCGCACCGCAGGAGGACATCGCCTTGACCGCATTCGAGAACCGGTCCGCATCCGCATCCCGTTCCACGTTCCGCGCTTCTGCCCGGAAGCGTCTGGCTCCCGCCGCCGCGCTCACGGCGCTCGCGCTCGGCCTGAGCGCCTGCTCCGTCGCCGATCAGGGCGGCGGCGAGAAGAACGGCGCCGGCGAGGGCGGGAAGGGTTCGAAGGGCACCGTCACGATCATGACCCATGACTCGTTCGCGCTGCCCGACGAGCTCGTGCAGAAGTTCGAGGACGAGTCCGGCTACACGCTGAAGACCACCGCGCCCGGTGACGCCGGCGCCGTCGTGAACCAGCTGCTCATGGCCAAGGACGACCCGACCGTCGACGGCGTCTACGGCGTCGAGAACCACTCGACGCACCGCCTCATCGAGGAGGACGCGGTCGCCGAGTTCACCCCCGAGGACCTGCCGGACTCCGCTGAGGACGAGATGGTCGACGGCCGGATGACCCCGATCGACCAGGGCCAGGTGTGCGTCAATGTGGACCCGGCCTGGTTCGAGGAGCACGGCATCGAGGCGCCCACGAGCATCGACCAGCTCACCGAGCCCGAGTACGCGAAGCGGCTGGTCGTCACCAGCCCGGTCAGCTCGTCCCCGGGCCTCGCGTTCCTCGCGGCCACCGTCGAGAAGGAGGGCGAGGACGGCTGGCAGGACTGGTGGCGGCAGCTGCTGGAGAACGAGGCGAAGGTCGCCGAGAGCTGGTCCGACGCCTACAACTCGGACTTCTCCGCCGGCGAGGGCGAGGGCGACTACCCGCTGGTGCTCTCCTATTCCTCCTCCCCCGCATTCCTGCCCGAGACCGAGGTGATCGAGGACTCCTGCACCCCGCAGGTCGAGTACGCCGGCGTCGTCGAGGGCGCGCAGAACCCGGAGGGCGCTGAGGCGTTCATCGAGTTCATGCTGAGCGAGGACGTGCAGACGGCCGTGCCGGAGGCCCTGTACATGTATCCGATCGACGAGTCGGTCGAGCTGCCCACGGAGTGGGAGGAGAACGCCCCGCTCGTCGAGGACCCGATCGAGCCGGATTCTCAGGAGGTCGCCGAGAACCGCGAGCAGTGGCTCAAGGACTGGAACGCGCTGCACGAGGGCGCGTGAGGCGCACGCTCGCACGCCGCCCGGACCACGACCGCCCGGGCCACGACCACCCAGGGCGCGCGGGGCAGCCGGCCCCACAGCGGCGATCGCGCCGCTCCGCCGACGGCATCGGCGCGTGGTGGCTGCTGGCCGCGGTGCTGCCGGTCGCGTTCCTGGCGGTGTTCTTCGCCTGGCCGGTCGCGGCGATGCTGCTGCGCGGCATCGCCCCCGAGGGCGTTTTCGACCTCTCCGCGTTCGCCCAGGTGCTTGGCGCCGAGCGGACGTGGCGAATCCTCGGCCAGACCCTCGGCATGGCCGCGGCCGCCACGGTGTGCTCGGTGACGGTCGGGCTGCCCGCCGCCTTCGTGCTGTACCGGCGCCGGTTCCCGGGCCGGGCGGTGCTGCGCGGGGTCGTCACGGTCCCGTTCGTGCTGCCCACGGTGGTGGTGGGCGTGGCGTTCCGCGCGCTGCTCTCCCCCGGCGGCCCGCTGGGCTTCACGGGCCTGGATCAGACCACGACGGCCGTCGTGCTGGCGATGGTGTTCTTCAACGTGTCGGTGGTGGTGCGCCAGGTCGGCGCCATGTGGGCGGGATTGGACCCCCGCCAGGCCGAGGCCGCTCGCGTGCTCGGCGCCTCCGGGTGGCGGGCCTGGCGCACCGTGACGCTGCCGCAGCTGGCGCCGGCGATCGTCTCCGCCGCCTCGTTGGTGTTCCTGTTCTGCTCGGCCGCGTTCGGGATCGTCCAGACCCTGGGGCGGCCCGGGCACGGCACGCTCGAGACGGAGGTCTGGGCCCAAACCGTCGTGTTCTTCGACCTGCGGGCCGCCGCCGTGTTCTCGGTGCTGCAGTTCGCCGTGGTGCTCGCCGCCGTCGGCGTCTCCGGCTGGGCCGCCTCCCGGGCCGGGCGCGCGTTGCGCCTGCAGGACGCGCGCGTGCCGCCCCTGAGCCGCGCTGACGCGGCGCCGGTGGCCGTCGCCGCCGCGCTCGGGCTGCTGATCGTGCTGCCGATCGCGACGCTCGTCGTGCGGTCCTTCCACTCGGCCGAGGGCTGGGGCCTGCACAACTATCGGCTGCTGACGACCGCCGGAGCAGGGTTCACCGGCGGCACGACCGTGGCCGAGGCCCTCGAGCACTCGGTGAAGATCGCCCTCGACGCGACGTGGCTGACGCTGCTGGCGGGCGTCCCGCTGGCCCTGCTGCTCACTCGACGCTTCCGCTCCCGCACGGCGGTGCGGGCCCAGCGCGCGCTCGACGGCGCGGTCATGCTGCCGCTGGGCGTCTCGGCGGTGACGGTCGGCTTCGGCTTCGTCGTGTCCCTGCGCGCGCAGTGGCCCGAGCTGGCCGCCTCCGGGGCGCTCGTGCCGGCCGCGCAGGCCGTGGTCGCGCTGCCGCTGGTGGTGCGCTCGCTCGTGCCCGTGCTGGCGGCGGTGGATCCGCGGCTGCGCGAGGCCGCCCAGACGCTCGGCGCGTCCCCGTGGCGCGTGCTGCTAACCGTGGACGGCCCGTTCGTGCTGCGCGGCGTCGGGCTCGCGGCCGGGTTCGCCTTCGCGGTGTCCCTCGGCGAGTTCGGGGCGACCACGTTCCTGGCCAGCCCCGACTACCAGACGCTGCCGGTGGTCATCGTGCGTCTGCTGGGCCGACCGGGCGCGGACAACTACGGGATGGCCCTGGCCGGGGCCGTCGTGCTCGCGGTGCTGACGGCGGCCGTGATGATCATGTGCGAGAGGCTCCGCCCGCGCGGGGCCGGAGCGGAGGGAGCCTGGTGAGCCAGCAGCAGAGGACGCAGGGCGCCGCGGCGCTCGAGCTGAGAGACCTGTGGGTCCGCTACCCCGACGGCACGCAGCCGGTGCGCGGTGTGGACCTCGCGCTGGCCCCGGGCGAGATCGTCGCGCTCGTGGGCGCCTCCGGCTCGGGCAAGTCGACGGTGCTGCGCGGGATCGCCGGGCTCGAGCAGGTGCACCGCGGGGCCGTGCTGCTCGGCGGTCACGACGTCACCGCGGTGCCCGTGCACCGCCGCGGGGTGGGCATGGTGTTCCAGGACGGGCAGCTGTTCCCGCATCGCAGCGTCGCCCGCAACATCGCCTACGGGCTCGAGGCGGCACGCCTGCCCCGGAACGAGCGACAAGCACGGGTGGCCCGCATGCTCGAGCTGGTCGATCTGGTCGAGCACGCGGACCGGCCCGTGCAACGGCTCTCCGGCGGGCAGGCGCAGCGCGTGGCCCTCGCCCGCTCTCTGGCCCCCGCTCCTCGGGTGCTGCTGCTCGATGAGCCGCTCTCCGCCCTCGACGCGGACCTGCGCGGTCGTCTGGCCCGTCAGGTGCGCAGCATTCTGCAGGACACCGGCACCACGGCCGTGCACGTCACGCACGACGCCGCCGAGGCGCAGACCCTCGCCGACCGGACGGTGCGCTTGGCCGAGGGCCGGCTCGCGGAGTCATCCCCGCGCTGACCAGCGGTCTCGTTTCGAGACTCGGCGGTTGGGTACGGTCGGGGTATGCCCGCCCCCGATCCCCACGCCGCCGCCTCCCGAAGCACCACCGCATCGGGAGCGCCCGCGCGAGGGACTCTGAGCGCCGAGGACGTGGTGGACGCCGCGGTCGCCCTGCTGCAGGACTTCGGCGTCGGGGACCTGTCGATGCGCCGCGTGGCCGCGCAGCTGGGTGTGCAGGCCTCCGCCCTGTACTGGCACGTGCCCAACAAGCAGACCCTGCTCGCCCGCGTGGCCGACCGCATCGTCGCCGACGTGGAGCACGCCGTGACCGTCCGTGACCTGCGGACCGTCGCCGAGCTCGACGCCGCGACCACCGCCGCGCTGCTGCGCCACCGGGACGGGGCGGACGTCGTGATCTCCGCCCTCGCCCTGGGCCTCGGCGGCGCACGGCTGCACCGGCTGTTCATGTCCGCCGCGGCCCATGAGAACGCCTCCCCCGAGCACGCGGAGGCGGAGCTGGCCCGCGTGCTCGGCGCCGCGACCCTGCGGCAGCAGCGAGCTCAGGCTCGGGCGCTGGGCGTCGACCTCGGCCCGAACTTCCAGGCCCGTCTGCACCGAGAGGAGGACAGCTGACCGATCGGCCCCTGTCGTGCTTCCTGTGAGGTTCCTATAGTGGAGACCCCGCGGCGGCTGACCCCAGCCGGCACGGGGGTGACAGACCGCACAGGCACGCCGACTGTCCCCGATCCCGGCTCGAACGACATGGACGCGCGCAGTACTCACCCGGCACTGGCCGCCCTGCGGCCGCTGCACTCCGACATCGACGCCGTGACGCCTGCCGCTCTGCTGGACTTCGCCTCCGCCTTCACCGGCCCCGCCGCCCGGGCCGTGGAGTCCGCCGAGGTGCGGCTGGTCCCGGCCGCCGACATCACCACGCCCGCACGCACCGTCACCGACCCGCACACCGCCCCCGTGCCCGAAGAGGACGGCGGGCGGCACCGTCCCTCGACCGTTCACCTCACCGCCGCCGTCCGCCGCGACGGCGTCCGCGTGCTCGGCTCGGGCCCGACGCTGCTGGCCGGCGTCTCTCTGGGTCCGGCTCTGCGCGTGGATCTGCGCCCGGTGCCCGGCGGCATCGTGTACGTGGCCCGCCCGCTCGTGCTGCGGCCGCTCGGCGACGACGACACGGGCACCGCCTACACGGGCATCGTGCGCGCGGACGAGCTGCCTCGTTTCTGGGAGGTCGTGCTCGACGAGCACGACCCGCGCCGGCCGGTGATCGTGCACGTCCGCAACGACGAGGACGCCGCCGTGCTCCGCCTGCTGCGGGCGTTGGGACCTCCCGGTCTGCGCGTGGTCGGGTACCGGCTGGACGCCTCCGTCGTGGGCACCCAGCGCGCGAGCTATCTGCTGCCCACGGTGCTCCCTGAGGCCGTGCTCGAGTACGGGCACCACCGGGTGCCCCTCGACGAGGCGCCGCGGACGATCACCCCGGAGGGCGCGGCGGAGGACGCCGCCTCGTGGCGCCGCATGAACCGCTACCTGCACCGCGTCGCGCAGGACCTGCACCACAACCTGTCCTCGTCGACCCCCGCGACGGTCACGGACATCTACACCGACGGCTCCACGTTGCGCGGGGCCAAGATCGGCGGGGCCGCCGCGACCGCCGCCCCGGGCCTGTGGGCCGCGCGCCCCATCTCGGGGGCGGCCCGCCCCCTCGAGGCCGAGCTCGAGGCGCTGCTGCTGGGGCACCTGCTCGCGGCCTGGGCTGGCGACCGGGAGCGGTCCGTCGTGATCCATTCGGACTCCCGAGCGGCCCTCGCCCTGCTCCGGGACGCGGTCACCGAGCCGCTCACCCTCGGCGATGCGCGCGGGGAGCGCGTCCGCCGCACCCTGCGTCACCTGCTCGACGTGCGCCAGCGCGCCGCGGAGGTCGGCCGCCGGATCAGCACCGTCTGGATTAAGGGGCATGCGGGGCACCACGGCAATGAGGTCGCCGACTCGCTCGCCCGCTCGATCGCCCGCAACTGGCTGGCCGGCACCGACGCGGAGGAGACGCACCGTCGCCTGACCCGGCTCGCCGGCGCGTGGGAGGGCCACGATTCGGCTGCCGAGGAGGAGCCGCCGCGCGTAGCATGAGTGCTTATGCACTCACTCACACCTGTGGCCGCCTCGGTCCTGGACCAGGCCGCCGACGGCGTCGCCGCCGTCAATGACAAGATCGGTTATCTCGTCGTCGCCCTGCTGATCGTCGGGGGCCTGTACTTCACCATCCGCACGGCGGGCGTTCAGGTCCGCCTGATGCCGGAGATGCTGCGCTCGTTGACCGCCAAGTCGAGCGGGGAGGACGCCGAGGACGGCGTCTCCCCGTTCCGCGCCTTCACCATCTCCGCCGCCTCCCGCGTGGGCACCGGCAACATCGCGGGCATCGCCATCGCGATCGTGCTCGGCGGCCCCGGCGCCGTGTTCTGGATGTGGGTCATGGCGATCCTCGGCGCCGCCACCGCGTACGTCGAGTCCGCCATCGCCCAGCTGTACAAGGTGCGCGGCGGCGACGGCTACGTCGGCGGGCCCGCGTACTACATCCGCGACGGCCTGGGCTGGAAGTGGCTGGCCGTGATGTTCGCGCTGCTGATCACCGTGACCTACGGCTTCGTGTTCAACGCGGTGCAGTCCAACTCGATCGCGGAGTCGGTCACCGCGAACTGGGGTGACTTCCTGAACACCGGTGTCATGTCCACGAGCGCCTGGGTCGGCCTGACCCTCGCGCTCATCACCGGTGCGGTGATCTTCGGCGGCGTCCGTCGGCTGTCCGCCGTGACCAACGTGGTCGTTCCGATTATGGCGGTCCTGTACATCGTGGTGGCGCTGCTGGTGATCGCCCTGAACATCGCCGAGGTCCCCGCGATGCTCGGCCTGATCGTCGGCCACGCGTTCGGCGTGCAGCAGGTGGCCGGCGCGGCCGTCGGCTTCGCGATGGTCATGGTCGGCATCCGTCGCGGCCTGTTCTCGAACGAGGCGGGCATGGGTTCGACCCCGAACGCGGCGGCGACGGCCTCCGTCTCGCACCCGGCGAAGCAGGGGTTCACCCAGTCGATCGGCGTCTACTTCGACACCCTGATCGTCTGCACGGCCACCGCCTTCATCATCCTGCTGGCCAACCCGACCTACGGTGACGGGGAGGCCATCGGCATGTCCGTCACGCAGGGCGCGCTGCAGGACTCGGTGGGTTCGTGGGCCGGACCGTTCCTGACCGTCGTGATCTTCTTCCTCGCGTGGTCCTCGGTGCTGGGCAACACCTACTACGGCGAGGCGAACATCCGCTTCCTCGCCGGGGACAAGGCGCCCGCGCTGATCACCCTGTTCCGTCTGCTCGTGCTGGTGTGCGTGTTCGGCGGGGCGCTGGGCTCGGTGACGCTGATCTGGAACCTGGCGGACCTGTTCGCCTCCCTGATGGCGACGATCAACCTCATCGCCCTGATCCCGCTGGGCGGGCTCGGCCTGAAGCTGCTGAAGGACTACGAGCGTCAGGTCAAGGACGGGGTGGACCCGCGGTTCCGTGCGTCCTCGCTGCCCGAGGCGCGCAATGTGACGCTGTGGCGTGACGGCGAGACCCAGGCGATGCGCCGCGTCGACCACTTCGGCGACGTGATCCGCCCGGATCTGCGCGCCGACGAGCGCGTGCTGCGCCGCGGCGGCTCCTCCGGCAAGGGCTCCTCGACGCGCAACTGAGCGCGGCGGGCGCGGGCGTCGTGTGCAGCGCGGGGCGACGCCCGCCGGTCTCCGGGGGCGCGACGTCCCGCCCACCAAAAACGCTGGTGCACCTCTGCCACGGTTTCGGTGTGAAACCCGGCAGGAGTGCACCAGCGTTTCTGTTTGCCTCGACCCGTCACCGGGTCGCGGCGGCCGTCAGCTCACACGCTCGGTGGTGGCGGCCCGACGATCCGGTGCAGGGTCGACCCCGCTGCGCCGCCCGACGCCGGACGGTCGTCGGCGGCAGGGGCGCGCTGACCCGCGTGATCGGACTGAATACGGTCGGCGCCCTCGGGCTGTTCGTTGCTCCGAGAAGACTGCGGTGCAGCGTGCGCGGACATGGGCCCCTCCAGATAGGTGCGAAGAAGCGAGCCAGCAGACACGGCTGGCCCAGCTCATAAAGTATTGCCCCCGGCACCGCCTGGACCTCGTCACCACTAGAGTGCGATGCATGCGCGGTCAGGTCAGCGGAATCCTCTCCACCTACGGCAATGTGGACCGGGAGCTCATCATCCCCGTCTACC
The DNA here is from genome assembly GCF_014205175.1 of Micrococcus cohnii. Taxonomy (NCBI): domain Bacteria; kingdom Bacillati; phylum Actinomycetota; class Actinomycetes; order Micrococcales; family Micrococcaceae; genus Micrococcus; species Micrococcus cohnii. Next base: position 1,621,200 of record NZ_JACHNA010000001.1, read on the forward strand.
AGCGCAACTACGACTGGAAGTCGAAACACTGCGCCCAGCTGCTCGACGACCTCGCCGCACTCATCCGTGAGGACCGCGGCGCCCATTTCTTCGGTTCAGTCGTGGGGGACCCCGAGTCCACGTTCCGTTGGGTGGTGATCGATGGGCAGCAGCGCCTCACCACCGTCAGTCTGCTTATGCTCGCGCTGGTGCGCCTCCTCGAGGAGGGAACGCTCCAGAGCACGGAAGAGGGACTGGCGGAGAAGATCCGCCGCAACTATCTGGTGCGGGACAACGAGACGTCCGCCCCGCGGTTCCGCCTTAAGCCGGTGAAACACGACGCCGATGCGTACCGCCGGCTCTTCAACCCCGCGCGCGAACCGCTGGAGTCGTCCAGGATCACCAAGAACTACCGCTACTTCCTTGAGCATCTCCCCCTCATAGGCCTGGACGGCGACCAGATCTGGAAAGCCGTGCAGGGTCTGGAAGTCATGATTCTGGATCTGGAGAAGCAGGACGACGCGCAGCGGATCTTTGAATCTCTGAACTCGACGGGGCTTGCGCTGAGCGAGGCGGACAAGGTGCGCAATCTCGTGCTGATGGGGCTGCCGAGCACGATGCAAGAGCAGGTCTACAGCGACTACTGGAACCGCATCGAGGAGAACGTCGCCTATGACACCTCCGTGTTCCTCCGGTGGTTCCTCGTCACCAAGACGGGCAAGACGCCAAAGATCTCTGATGTGTACGAGGCTTTCAAGCACTACGCGCAGTCCGTCGGCACGACAGGCGCACAGCTGCTGGAACCGGTCCGCGCGTACTCGGGGTACTACCGGCAGCTTCGTGATGCGTCGACCCACCATCCCCACGTGGACCGTCGGCTGCGGCGCCTGAACCTGATGAATCGCGAGGTGGTGCTCCCCCTGCTGATGCCGATGGTCGAGGAGCTGCACGGTGGCACGATCAGTCCCGATGACTTCGCGGACGCGCTGCGGGTGTTGGAGTCCTACCTGTTCCGCCGGCTGGCGGTGGGGCGGGCGTCGAACGCACTGAACAGCATCTTCGCGACGCTGCATCGAGAGGTCTCACGTATTCGCACAGCGGACACCCGCTTCACCGACGCGCTGGTCTACTCTCTGCGTCGCCGCAGTGGATCGGGTGAGTTCCCGCTCGATGACGACTTCATCGCGGGGTTCACGACGGCCAACCTATACCGGCTTCCTGCGACGGACCGCCGCTACCTCTTCGAGAGCCTGGAGAACGGCAACTCGCATGACACGCGCGATATCGCCGGTGGCCTGGCCGCGGGCGATCTCACCGTCGAACACGTGATGCCGCAGACGCTCACCGCTGAGTGGCGCCGAGAACTAGGAGAGAAAACCGAACGGATCCACGCCCAGTGGCTGCACCGCATCGGCAACCTCACGGTCACCGGGTACAACTCGACGTACTCCAATGCATCGTTCACGGTCAAGAAGACCATCGACGACGGATTCGATTCTTCTCCCTTTCGCCTCAACAAGGAGATGAAGGAGCACGTCCGATGGGATGAGGCCGCCCTGGAGGAACGAACGCGCCGGCTGGTGGATCTTGCCCTGACCATTTGGCCTCTGCCGTCCACGGACTTCGAGCCGCCCCGCCCACAGCTGCCCGTGGAGCCGATGGGAACGGAAGCCGATTTCACGGGCCGGTACATCGTGGCCTATGAGTTCCAGGGGCGCCGTCATGTGGTGGCCACGTGGCGGAACTTCGCGGTGCTCCTGCTGCGTGATCTGGTGGAGATCGACCGGCCGCGAGTGCTGGCCGTAGCAGAGCAGGTCGATGCCTACCGGGTGGAAGGGCAGCCGGTCCCGCCGGAGAAGGAGAAGAACTTCGTCGAGATTGAGCCTGGCCTCCGCTGGGATCTGGCCAGCAGCACCATGACCAAGGTGAATGCCCTGCGGCGCATGTTCGAGGCTGTGGGGGCAGACCCGGACGAGGTCATGATCACGCTGCGGCCCACCGAGGACGAAGCGAGCACCGAGGCCGCGGTGGCCGAGCCTGTGGCAGACGAGTTTGCGACTGTCATGAAGTTCCTGCCTCTTCTGGAGGAGGCCGCGGGTTCCAGCAGCACTGATCCGGGCGTCGCTCAGCTGGCGGAGGAGTTCGAGGCCGCCATGGAACCGTTCGTGGTCGAGGCCCCGGCCACAGCGTTGGGTATGGCACCGGCCAAGTTCGCGGCCGACACCGAACGCGTCGCCACAGCCACGCCGGAGCAGGCTGCCGCGCTGATCAGCGGTGTCATCGTGACCAAGCGTCAGCTCGACCCGGACGCGGTGCGGGATGCTGTGGCCGACGGATCCATGGCGTCATTCGTCCGACGACTCGCCTGACCCCGCGGCCAGTGCCGGACGGACGAAGCGAGGCCAGATGAGGACGGTGGTCATGCCGGTGGTCCTGTCATGAGCCGCTCCTCGCTGCTCACCCCAGCGACAGCGCCCCGGACCGGATGCGGTCCAGCAGCGCCACCTGCGCGGCGGGCGTGTACTTCACGCTCACGAAGGTCTCCCCGTCGCACTCGCCCTCGTACCCGACGATCCCGACTGCTGCTCCCTCGTCCGTTGGCTCCCAGCCCCGCTCGCCCTTGCGGATCAGCCCAGCTGCGGTGAGCGCCTTGTTGAGCTTGACCGCGGACAGTTTCAGACCGTTCGGCAGCTCACCACTGTCGTCCCAGGCCGCGATCATGGCCCGGGCTACGACGGCATCTGCCGACTTCGGGGCAGAGTCCTTCGGGATACTCGGCGCGGCCACCGGTTCCGGGGTGGAGATCGGCTCGGCCGCCACGACCTCCACCGGAGCTGCGACCTGCCCGTCGTCGTTCACCGCGGGCTGCCCTGCCGGGGCGTCCTTCACGGCCATCCGGCGGACCATGGTGAGCTGCTGCGAGGTGGCGTCCATGGCTCCCGCTTCCTTGGTGACCGGATACGACACGGTGCCGTATGACTGCGGTCACCACCCTAGTGAGTGGTCGCGACGTTCACCGAACAAGGATCACCGGTGCTGACTGCGCTCGGCGCGAGCCGACACAACGCGCTTGAACGACGCCCCTTCCCCCTCGTACTGCACGTCTCCGGGTCCTCCGGCATAGTCCACCGGCCCCGTCCCTTCGCCCCGCACCTTCCAGTACAGGTACTCCCCGATGGCAGCGACGATCATCTTGGACGGGTCTCCGCCTCTGCCCACGATGTCCGTCATCTTCGCGAAGGCATCCTCGTTCGCGTACACGGCGCCCATCGCCGACCGCTCCAGGTTCGGGCTCGCCAGAAACTGCTCCAGCGAGTTCGCTCCGGCCTGCCCCAGCAGCTTCTCGTCCTCCATGAGCGGCGCCACGAGAGCACTGACCCACGCCTCCTGCTGGGACGGGGAGGCATCCACTCCTTCGCCGGCGAAGATCTCGTTGATCTTCTCGATGACCTCCTCGAGCGGACCGCGCTGCTTCTCGCGCACCTGCCCGCCTCCCACGCCGGTGGTCCCCTTCAGCGCGGGACCACCGGTCAACTTGATATCCCCCGAGGACGTCTTCTTCTGCCGGATGCTCACCAACTGCACATCGCTCAGGTCGATCAGTTCCTCACCGCCGGGCTGATCGCCCATGAGCTGCACCAGGTGCCGCAGGAACAGCGCCCGCTTGTAATGCTCGGTGTCCCCGAACTCGTAGATCTGGGAGAGGAAGTCGTAGAGGCTAACGAAGGACCGCATGTCCTTGCGCATCAGCACGAGCTCGTTCACGCGCGTCTCGTCCTGGTTCATCCGCGCATGCGCCAGTTCCTTGCGGAACCGGTGTGCCACGGGCTCCAGCGCGGCCTGCAGGCCCTCCTGCCCGCTCCCCGGCGTCCACGCCACCCACACCTCGGCGAACGCGTCGACCTCGTCCCCGTCGTACACGCCCGCGGCGTCGAGTTTCGTCCCCAGGTCATGGATCAGGTTCGGGTCCGTCACCGTCTCCAGCTTCGCGCCGGCGTAGTACGGCTCGAAGGCGGCCTGGATGTCGTCTTCAGAGTTCACGAAGTCCAGCACGTAGGTGGTGTCCTTGCCGGGCGCCGCACGGTTCAGTCGGGAGAGCGTCTGCACGGCGAGAACGCCGGAGAGCTTCTTGTCCACGTAGAGGGCGCAGAGCTTGGGCTGGTCGAAGCCGGTCTGGTACTTGTTGGCCACGATCATCACCTGGTAGCCGTCCTCGTCGAAGGCCTTGGCCAGGTCCCCGGTCACGG